>NZ_JACYVG010000004.1:0-447608 GCF_014842205.1 Sphingomonas sp. CFBP 13714 | reverse complement strand
GGACAGCCTCGGCTTCAGGTGGCAAACCACCCTCACCGCGTTCCCTATTAAGCCCCTTCCGGGGCACCGACGCGATCATGCCGCCCTGCTCGGATCGAACAGGTCAGCGGCGCCGGTCTATCTTGACGAAGACCATCGGGCAATCGGTCGGAGCGGCCATCACAGAGGTCAGAAGGGAAGTCGGTGCCCCTTAACGAATGGCGGTAACCGGGAAGGAGCGAATACGTCGCTAATGTCCGGCTATCGGGCCATGCGGGCTTAAAGTCGTTTTTCGAGCCATAAGCCACGCGTCGGACTGGCGCCCCTTAGCAGCTGATTCTGCTTCCCCTGTCGAACTCTCAACCCGCGCGATTGGAATACAGGCGGAGCAGTCGCCCGCCAGGTCCGTCTTCCAGCAGCCATAGCGCCCCGTCCGGGCCGGCCATGACCGAGCGGATCCGCGTGCCCATGGCCCACCGCTCCGCTTCGACGGGGACCGCGCCGTCGAACGCTATACGGATCAGCGCTTCCGACGCCAGTCCACCGACAAAGGCTGAGCCTCGCCACTGCGGAAACATCGTGCCGTCATAGAAGGTGAGCCCGGCCGGCGCGATGATCGGGCTCCAATACAGCGCCGGCTGCTGGAATTTCGTCTTGCCGGCGGGCGAAGCGATCGGCGTGTCGTCGTAGTTTTTGCCGTAGGATACGATCGGCCAGCCATAGTTCCTGCCGGGCTCGATCAGGTTCAGCTCGTCGCCGCCTTGCGGCCCCATCTCGGTCGACCAAAGGCGACCTTTGGCATCGAACGCCAGCCCGTAAGGGTTGCGATGACCCGTCGTCCAGGTCTCCGCCCGGGTCAGGTTCGGACCGGGAATCGTGACCTGGCGCACCGGCGCGGTGGCGGCGCCACCGGTATTTTCCGGCGGATCGATGATCCCGATGGTGGTCGCGCCGATCTTGCCGGCGCCGGGATTGCCGGGCGCCGGCGTGCCATCCAGCGTCAGCCTCAGGATCTTGCCGAGCGCCTGATCGGGGTCCTGCGCGGGCGTGAAACGCTGGCGTTCGCCGGAGGTGAGGAAAAGATAGCGGCCGTCGGGCGAGAATGCGATGTAGCCGCCGAACTGCCCGCCCTTGCCGCGGGGCAGTTGCCGCCACACAACCCGAAGGTCTCTCAGCACCGGTTGCGCCGCGCCGGGATCGAGCGTCGCGCGCGCCAGCGCCAGACCGTCGCCGCCCGCGCCGGGTTCGGCATAGGTGAGGTAGACGTGCCCGCTCTGCGCGAAGTCGGGCGCGGTGGCGACGAACAACAGACCGCCCTGTCCCTCGAAGTGGACGCGCGGCATGCCGCCGACCGGCGTCTTCACGCCCGCCGCGCTGACCAGCCACAGCCGGCCGGGCTTTTCGGTCACCAGCATCCTCCGGTCCGGCAGAAAGGCCAGCGCCCAGGGGGAGTCGAACGCAGCGACGGGATCGACCTTGAACGGCTTGGACGACGCGGGGGTCGCCGCGCCATAGTTCACCGGTGGCGCGGGCGCCTCCGAGCCGGCCGGTGGTGCGGCGCGGTCCGTCGGTCCGCAGCCGATCAGCAGCGACAGCGCAGCGATGGACAGTCTAGGATAGGCAGGCACAGGCGATCCTCTCAATACAGGCGGCCGGTGTGTCGCAAACGCGATCGAGCGACCAGCCGATTATCGCGTCGAACGCGTGATGCGTCGGCGCTGCACGTCCGTCCACATTGCCGGGCTCGGATGGCATTTGCCCGGCGTCTCATTGGCTGCTGCCACCGGTCCGCCGATTCCCGGCTTCGCGTGGCGCGGGCGTGATGACCAGTAGCGAGACGCCCTGCCGCGGCAGATCGAACGCCAGCGTGGCGTCACCCCTGCGAGCCGTCAGGCGCGTCGGCGCGGCATCCATGGTCGTGAGTTCGGCGGCCTTCAGCAACGTGGCACGCTGTTCGTTCGTCGGGGCGAGCGGCGATCCCATCGCGCGCCATGCGGCGAAGCTGTTCGAGTGGCTGGCGTCGATCCGGTAGTGGGTCAGTGTCGCGCCCTTGGCAACGGCGCGCGGTAATCGGCGCAGCTGCAGTCGCACCGCGGCTTTCGGCCCCGGCAGATCGTCGTCATGATAGTGCCAGACGAGCACCGCAAGCTTATCGCCGTCGAGGCTGGCGACGCTGCCGACGTCCGCGGTGCCGCGCACGCCCTCGGTCATCACTGTGTCCAACGCGACCTGATGGTCGGACATGGCGGGGACGTAGCGCCCCTTCATCTGTGCGAACATCTTGAACATGTTCATGACCGGCAGGTCGATGCCGTTCGAGGTGAGTTGGCGAAAGCCCGCGAACGGTGCCTGATCCTCGAACTCGAACGCCCACGACAGGATGCCCTCCAGATTGAGGCGATGGCGGTCGGCAAGCGCCAGCAGGCGGGGAAAGGATGCCGCGGTGTAGCTCGAGTACATGGTGCCGTTGCGGTACGCATTGGCCGGCCCCTGGCAGGCCGCGCAGCCTTCCGGATCGGATTCGCCGATTACGATGGGTTTGTTGCGGAATGCCGGGTTGGCGCTAATCGCTGTGAATTCATGCTCGGCGGCTTTGAGGTGGGTGTTCAGGGCCATGCGCACGTGGCCGCCCTTCGCATCCTGGACCAGCTCGGGCTGGCCCTTGGCATGGAAGGAGAGAAAGTCGGTCGGTGTGCCCGTTGCTTGTACGTGAGCCATGAATGCCGTCAAAAAGTCGTCACCGGCGCCGGCATTGTCCGGTCCTCCGACCCGCGCGCCGGGTAGCGCCCGCCGGACACCGCGCACCGCGGCATCGTGCAAACGGAAGAACTCCTCGCGCGTCCCGCCCCAGTAATATTGCGGCAGGTTGGCTTCGTTCCAGGTCTGAAAATACCAGCTCGCGACGTCTTCGCGGCCATAGCGGTCGACGCAATGACGCACCCACTGGTAGATCAAGTCTTCCCAACGCCCGTAGTCGCGTGGGGGATAGGCCCAGCCGGTGCGCAAGGCGCCGCTGCCCGGCCGCCAGTCATGCTGATAGGGGACCGGCCTGGTCGACATCGCCTCGGGCATGAAGCCGAGCTCGACATAGGGTTTGACGCCGCGCGCGCGGTACGTGTCGAAAATCCGGTCGACCACGGTCCAGTCATAGACCGGGCGACCGCTCGCATCTTCCGAATAGATTCCAGTGGACCCCCATTTCAGCGCTGGGGTGCCATCGCCCGAGGTCAAAAGGTTATGGGTGCGGAAATACACGTGGTCGGGCGCGAGTTTGCCCAAGGTCGCCAGCGTGGTTCGTCCGTCCTTCATCGTCGCATAGTTTGGCTCGTCAGCGCCGAAGAAGCGCCACACAGGGTCCACGGGCCGTTCGGGACGACCGGCATCGACCTCTACGACCACGGAAAACGCGTCGGGAGCAGGGGTCGGGTCGGCGCTTGCGGGAGCGAGAACGGCGATCGCCGCAGCACCGATCATCATCAACCGTATCAT
Organism: Sphingomonas sp. CFBP 13714; assembly: GCF_014842205.1. Classification (NCBI taxonomy): domain Bacteria; kingdom Pseudomonadati; phylum Pseudomonadota; class Alphaproteobacteria; order Sphingomonadales; family Sphingomonadaceae; genus Sphingomonas; species Sphingomonas sp. CFBP 13714. Next base: position 444,140 of record NZ_JACYVG010000004.1, on the reverse strand, counting down.
GATGTCGTCACCTGCTCCGCCGGAGACGAACATGATGCGGACGATGTCGTGTTTGACCACGCTAGCAGCGCGACGGCGGCCATCATGACCCGAACCGGAGATTTGAGTGGACAGCGGATCTCACGCGGGTTGCTGAAGTCCGGCAATGCCAGTTCGTGAATGGAGACTGCGGAACGCAGCGCAGGATGCTGAATTCGATCGAGCGGTACCATCTGCACGTCACTTCGTCCCTCGTGGCGAAAGCCAGCCGCCGTCGGCCAGCCAGTCGTGCAGACGATCAGGCCAGTGCAGGATCGATATCCGATCCGACTCGTCGAGGTTGAACGCATGGCCGCTGTCCGCATACATGTGCAACTCAGCCGACACGCCGCTCTTCCTCAGCTGTTCGTAGAGCGCGACCGTGGGTGCCGCACAGCAGGGATCGCGGCTTCCGGCGACCAGGAAGGCCGGCGGCGCGTTCTTGACGGCGGTGGCTGGGATGCCGCGCGGTCCGGGGAAGACAAGCACCTGGAAATCAGGGCGTGCGGATTGCGTGTCGACGGCATCGACGGCGCTGCGTCGTGCCGGCTCTGGATTGTCCGCGATCAGCGACACGAGTTCGCCTCCGGCTGAAAAGCCCATCGCACCGACGCGCTTCGGGTCGATGCCATAGTCGGTGGCATGCGCGCGAACCCAGCGCAACGCGCGCCGCGCATCGTCCGCCGCATCGCCCTCGACCGAGTATTTCGACCCAGGCTCGTTGGCGAGCCGGTATTTGAGGACAAACGCGGTGACGCCCATGCGATTCAGTGCGGTCGCGACCTTGGTGCCTTCATTGGCCCACACGAGCAGTTTGTGGCCGCCACCAGGCATGATCACCATCGCCGCCCCGTTGCGGTGCGCAGGCGCGGCGGGGAAGGCGATCAGCGACGGATCATGAATGTTGCGTACCCAATAGTCGCGGGCGATCTCGGCCTCGCCGTGGCGCGCAACTGATCCCGACGCGCCGTTGGGCCAGAGCTTGATCACGGTGTAGTGCGGCGGTTGCTCGGGCGCGGGATCCTGCGCCCCGAGCGGAACGGCCACCAGCAGCGCAACTGCCATGAACACGGCCCGTTTCACTTGGCTTGTACCATTGCGACCACTGCTGCGCGCGCGGTCAGGATGGAAGCCGGGCGTGCGCTTGCTCATGCAAGATTACCCGTATCACTGACGGCCGGGCTCGTCTGCGCCGCGGTGGCGATACGAGCCATGACATCGGTCTGCGCCAGCGCGGGCGAGATTGCGCAAATCGTCAAGCTGGAGAGGTACGAAAAAGGGCGCCGAACCCATCGAGGGGTGGCTTTCAAGCGGGATCCGTATCGCATGGTCGCTCTCCCGATCTTATCGTTCTTATTTGAGGATATCGATAGCGCTACCATAGTCCAACGATTTTTAGCAGGTTCCGCATAGCGAGAACTGAGCTGCGTCCTATGCTGCCATTCTCTCGCGCTCGCCGGAGCTTGGATGCCAAATCTCCGACGGGATAAACGCGTGACTATTCGTCTCAGCAAGGCTCCAGGCGTAATCGGCAAAATGTTCTGCGCGCATAAAATGCTGTTCCTGCTCAACCGGGTTGGTACTTTTTCTGCACGCATCCCGCGCCGCTGCTTCCTCTGCAAGCCATTGACTAATCTGGCGCTTTTCATTCAAAATAGATGACATGACAACTCCATAGCAACCATATGTGAGGCTAATCGTCGGAGTAACGCCTGATCTTAAGTTCTGGATCAAAGCAGGACCAAAGAATTATTCCAATATTTTTACAATTTATGTGCCGGGATACCGCCTCTTCACCGAAAGGTCATAGTCGCCATTTCCTCGTAACTCATTGCTTGACCTGATTAATCAAGGGCATCAGGTGATTGATACGGCGCGCGCTGCATGATCGAAGCATAGTAAATAGATTTTTCGACTCGAGTTGCTCAAGGCAGCAGCGAAGGGTGAACCCGCTACGATAGGCGGCACCGCGACAATGGGCTGGCGCTGATCTCGAAGGATAATGATTGTCTAATTGCGGACATTTGGCATCGCGGCCATGGACACGGCGGGGGGTGGCGCCAAGGCCTGCTGGCGGACCCGGGCTGTCTGCTTTTCACTGACTCGGATGGCCGGCCAGGCGACAATGGTAGCCGCAACGCTCCGTCGTCGCCCAAGGCCATCGTCGCGCGGACACACCTTCAGGACAATTGCGTCGGAATAGCACGCTGTTAAGATCGTGCGAAACAACAGTTAAATGGGGGAAGAGATGCGGGTCGTTCTGGCAACCATATTGGCACTAATGGGCGTTGCGCCAGCGAACGCGGTGATCGTAACCCGCGCATACTCGCTGACGGCGAGCAACTTTCAAAACTTCAACGGCACGCCGTCGCCGATCACGGCCTTGAGCGCGGCATTTCAGCTGACTTATGACGATAGCGTGAGCGGCTTTGTCGGTGCGCCGACCAGTTTCAGCAGCATCACCAATGGTGTGCCCAATGCCGGGCCGTTCGCGGCGGCGTCGATCTTTGGCTATTTTCCGGCGGCAGGTCCGATGGCGACCTTCCCCCGCCTGGGCGTGGGCGGCGCGCTTAACGGCGGCAACACGCTGTTGAACCGTACTGACGATTTCTACTTCACGTTCGACGCCAGCGCCGCTGGTCCGACCCGTGCGATGCTGAGCTTCACCGCCGCAGGCAATGCGACGCCGTTCATCGCGACCGATGCCATCGTCACACCCGTTGCCGTCGTGGCAGCCGTTCCCGAACCTGCCACTTGGGCCATGTTCATCGTCGGCTTCGGCTTGGTCGGCGGTGCCATGCGTCGACGCCAGCGGACGAATGTCCGCTTCGCCTGACGGCACTGTAGGGGTGACGAGTGCGGGTCGGGTGACGAGAGCTCAGAACCGTGCTTTAATCTGGGCGCACAACACGGAGATCTTGTGTGCGATACGCGATAAGCAGATTGGCCGGCGCGCTTTGCGTGGCTGGCATGGGGGCTGCGGGCTTCTGCCAGACCGGCTCGGTCGCACCAAACGCCGTGCCCGGATCGAACCCGATCATCCGCGACAAGTTCACCGCGGATCCCGCGCCGATGGTCGTTGGCGACCGGTTGTATCTGTATGTCGGACATGACCAAGCGCAACGGGACGAAATGTTCAACATGCGCGAATGGCTTGTTTATTCGACCACTGACATGACGCATTGGCAGGATCATGGGCCGATCATGAATGTCAGTGATTTCCGTTGGGCCAAGCAGGATGCTTGGGCATCACAGACGATCGCGAAGAACGGGAAATACTGGTTTTATGCTGCGGTGGAGCATGATGCGACACACCCGGGAAAGGCGATCGCAGTGGCGGTGGCGGACACGCCGACAGGGCCGTTCGTTGATGCGAAGGGCGCAGCGCTCATTACCAACCAAATGACCCCAAAGGGTACGCATAGTTGGGAGGATATCGATCCGACCGTTTATACGGACGAGACGGGCACGACTTGGATCGCGTGGGGCAACCGGCAGGCGTATATCGCCAAGCTGAAGGCTAATATGATCGAGATCGACGGTCCGATCACTGAGATTACGCCACCAAATTTCGAGGAAGGGCCGTGGCTGCACAAGCGCGGTGCGCTCTGGTATCTCACATATGCGTCGCTCGATCGATCGAAGCACCGGGACGAACGCGTGTCCTATGCGACCGCGACCAGCCCGCGCGGGCCATGGAAATATCACGGCGAGCTGACCGGATCCGGCAAGTACAGCTTCACTATCCATCCCGGTGTCGTCGATTTCAAGGGGCAGTCCTACTTGTTTCTGCACAATGCCACGCTCGCGATCGGCGACATGAGTGGAGCAATTGGTCGGCGTGCGGTGACCGTGGACCGGTTGTTTTACAACCCGGATGGAACCATGCGGCCGGTTGTTCAGACACAGGCAGGTGTCTCGTTGCCGGCTCCACGCTGAACGAACTCGACCTCTTGAAGCACTTGAACGATGGGATAGTCCGTGGGGAAGTAGTTTTGATTATTGGGTTTCCGGAAGCAGCCCGTCTGCGCTCACCGGTAGCCGGTCCGCCAACTCCGATCCGCAAGTGAGGAAACTGCCGCCTACTGCGAGATACCGTCTAGGAGAAGACAGGCCGGTTGCCCCCCCATCAGACGTATCCTGACTTCTACTTGTCATCCGCATGTCGCGCCCGAAATAGGCTTCGTCCTTCCGTGAAGTAAACGACGCCCAGAACTGCAACGCCGATCGCCAGGTAACCGAGGGCCAGCGGATAGGTTGTTCCGTCATAGGCCTGCCCGATGATGGAGCCGACGATCACCGCACCGACGCTGGTGATGAAGCCCTGTATCGAGGACGCCGTACCCGCGATGTGCCCTACGGGTTCCATCGCCATGGCACCGAAGTTCGACCCGCACAGTCCTATGCAGGTCATGCTGAGTGCCTGGAACAGCATGTACGTCTCCAGCGATTCCCGTCCGAAGCCGATTACTAAGAGGTGAAGCAGCGACAGGGCGATTAAGGCGAGCAATGCGGACTGGGAGATGAGGCGGGTGCCAAGCCGCTCGACGAGGCGGCTGTTGGCAAAAGATGCACAGCCCATCGAGAAGGCGCAGACGGCGAACAGAATCGTGAAGCGTTCGCCGGCATGGAACTCATCAACGAAGATCTGCTGGGCGGAGGAGACAAAGGCGATGATGCCGCCAAACGTCATTGAAGCCGCCACAGCATAGCCGGCGGAGAAGCGGTTCGTCAGCGTCAATCGGTACGCGCGGCCGAGCGACGCCCGCGACAAGGGTGAACGACGTTCCACTGGCAGGGATTCGCGCAAGCGCAGCGCAGACCAAGCAAGGACGACGGCCGCAAAGGTCGCCAGCGCGTAGAAGATAAAGCGCCAGGGCCCGAAGGCCAGCAGGACCTGGCCGAGGCTGGGCGCCATGATCGGCACGAGGAAGAAGATCATCTGAGCGACGGAGAGCGTGCGCGCCATCTGGCGACCCGAATAGCGGTCACGCACGATCGCGACCGCAAGTACACGCGTCGATGCCGACATAAGGCCCTGGAGTACGCGTGCGCCGAGAAGGGCGGGAAATGTCTGCGAACCTGCGGCGAAGATGCTGGCTGCCACGAAGCCGGCAAGGGTGACGAGCAGGATCGGCCTGCGGCCAAATCTGTCTGCAAGCGGGCCGTAGACGAGCTGTCCAGCACCGAAGCCCAGCATGTAGACCGTGATGATCCACTGTCGGTGGTTGGCCGTCGTGATGGCAAGCTGATGGCCGATGTCAGCGAGCGCAGGCAGCATCAGGTCCACGCCCAAGGCGTTTACCGCCATCAGCGCGGCGACGAACGCGACAAACTCGCCGGGACGCATGGAGGAGGAAGTCTGCTTATCGATCATCGCCGCCATCTAGGTCGACAATCTGCTGGTGACCATGCCTGCCAGCACGCACAAACGTCGGCTCACGAGAGGTGGATTATCGGGAGATTGGCTTTTTGACTCGCAGACAGCGTTCGATCAATCTCGGGGAAATTCTCGTTCGCCGGCAGTGGCCGTAGGCTCCCTGAACGAGCGTATGAAGTTGCAGAGAGCCGAGGACACGCTGAACGTCCAGTCGTAAGTCTTGCCGGAAGCCGTAAGTCAGGAGCGTGTTCGCCTAGTAGAGGACCTGTTCGGCTAAACGCTGTCCGATGGCTCAAACGTCCATTTGGCAGAAAGCATTGCCAGCAGAAGATCGACGTAGTTCCAGCCCTCGGCTCGGGCGGCGATCGCCGAGAGGCAATCTTGATTTTCGCGCCCCGGGCGACCCGGCCCCGTCATGTTGGGTTTCATGTTAAGATCGAACAGTTTGAACGTACCATGGCGATCGGCCCGGCAGTCTATTCGGATTGTGGTGCGGGCGTCGACCAGCGCGGCTGCCGATACGCAGCTGTCGATCATGGCCGCGATCGCGGGATTGCGGAGCTGCTCGGGGCTGATTGCGATGCTGTTGGCGGTAACCGGAACGTCGCCGTTATACGGTGCTACTCCGCCGCGCTGATCGAAGCGGTATACGGGCGGCAAGGCCCAGTGCGTCGATGCCCGCGAACCGTCTGAACGCGGAGACGCGGGCGGCATGACGGTGACGGTCATCTCGTCACCGCCAAGAAACTCCTCCACCATCAGCATGTCGCCGAAGGTGGCGGCTGCGATCAACGCAGCCGCGGCAGCGCGCAAGTCGCCGAGGCTTTCCACCAGGGTTACGCCCTGGCTGCCACGTCCGCGCACCGGCTTGACGATCATCGGAAAGGACATGCCGCGGGAAGTACACGCGTCTTCTACGTCCGCTAGCGCACAGACATTCTCCTTGCCCGTGCCGGACAACAGAAACGATCGCGCTACCGGCAGGCCAGACCCGGCTAGGAGGTGGTTGGTCTCGAACTTGTCGTCGAACGCCTGCATCGCCGCGGGAAGCTGCCCGACGATGTCGAAGTTGACCATTGCCGTCTCGAGCGGATGCCCTTCGAACAAGACCGTGTTCGCCCACAGGACCGATGCGCCGGCTGCGCCTGCGCTACGGATGCCCTCGGCCGTGTCCGGGAATACCCAGTCGAGCGCCTTGGAGGGGTCTGGCAAACAGGTGGGCGTGACCACAGTCACGCCTGCCGTCCGCAATGCAAAAGCGATATCCGCGCCGCCATCTGAATATCCGCCCGGTTTTGCGTCCTTTCGCAATCCGTCGATCAACGGTGGCGGAAGCGCTTGGTAGAGAATGGCGACCGGCGCTGTTTTCATGAATGATCTCCTGCGCATTGCGCACTAGCCCGGAGCTGCGCGCCAGAGCAAATGGCTGAAGTACTTGCTGTGGCGTGCGAACCAATCACTCTCATCGGCTGCCGGCCCACTTCCCTGTCCGGCCACGACGTTCATGACGGACTATTGGACGCCAAAAACGGTCAGCGCGGAGCTGAAGGAGTGTCTGAGGTTGGGAAGCGGGGGAGGGGCGAGAATGGCGGATTACGCGACAAATTCGCGAGTGATCGATCTCTCCCAACGCGATCCATTTAGTCGCTCGAACAAGGCCGCCTGAGACGAACCTTCGCGAACCGATTTAGGCCAAACCACCATGCTCGAGTGTGAAATCGGATTTCACACTCGAGCATGATGGCGCTGCAATGACCTAATCGACGACATGGTCAAATGACCGAGCCGTCCACCTTCACCGCTGTTGACCTGTTGCGCCTTCCGGCGCCGACGATCGGCGAGACCCTCAATCTAGATACATTATACGACCAACTACAGACGCTCTTGCCGACATCCGATGGGCCAGCCGGATCCGAGTCCGTCGTCAAATTGCTCAAGTTCGCCGCCTATCGCAAGATGCTCCCGCCCGCCCGCGTGAACGCTGCTGCTCGCGCCGTCATGCCAGCCTGCGCAATCGGTGCCGATCTCGACAACCTTGCCGCACTTATGAGCGCTAAGCTCCTGCTCATCACCCCAGGAAACATGCAGGCGAATGCGCCTCCGGTCTGTGCAGGCGACGCGGACTTCCGGCGCTGCCAGCACCGCGCCCTCGAGGGCTATTCGGGTACCCGCCCCGAGGGCGCGTATATCTTCCAAGCGCTGTCCGCTGCCTTTGACCTGCTCGACGCTAGCGCGACCATTCCGACGGCAGGCGAGGTCCGGATCACCGTCCTGTCGCGGGTCCGCAAAAGCACGGGAGCGCCGACACTGCTCAACACGGTGCTCGCATATGTCACAGCTGAAACGAGCCGCCCGCTCACCGATCAGTCCGTTCAGACCGCGCGACCTGCAGTCCCCGCGTCAATCACGACCGTTGCTCGCTGCGATGGATCGCCTGCACACTCGTTGCAGCGTCAACCGCGATCATTGGCTTGGTTGAGACCGCAGCGGTGTGGGCGCCGATCGCCGGCCTGGATGCCCCGTTCCCGCCCACCCGTGCAGATCCGCGACCGCATCGCCGCACTGTACGACGTCGAATATCGCAAGGAAGCAGCATGAAGAACGTCGCTCAGGCGAAGCAGGCCGGCCACGCCAGCGCAGGAGGCCGCTTCATGCGCATCGATGACGTGATCGCGAGTACGGGCCTAAGCCGCTCGACGATCTACCGGATGATTGCGAACGAGGAATTCCCGCCTCAGCATCTGCTGACGAAGCGCTGCATCGGCTGGTGGCAATCGGACGTAGATTCTTGGCTGCGTGCGCGCATGGCCACGATTTCCATTCACGAGCGAGCCAATATATAGGGGGCACGGAAGGGGGCACCCGATGAGAGTAAAATCAAGAAAAAGCAATCTTCACAGGTATATAGAATGACCAGAACAGTAGCAGCCCTGTCCACCAAAGCTTTGCGGTATCACCGTCCAAGCTTTGGTCCTTCGCCGGTAGCGAGGCCAGGCGCGAACCTCACAACCTTCAGATCTGTGCCGGGATGTCGTGCGGACATTATGCGCGAAAACGCGTCCCGCGACGGCATTCGGCGCGCCTCAAACAGGGATGCCTAACCGCGGAATTGCGGTTAATATAGGTCTATGTCTGCCAGCCGGATTGATCTCCTGACCGAAGCGCAACGGGCCTGTCTTCGACTGGTCCTGACGCATCACAATTCGAAGGAGATCGCAGCGCTGCTCGGCGTGTCGCCGTCGGCGATCGACAAGCGGATCGAACGCGCGGTTCAGGTGCTGGGCGCGGGGTCGCGGTTCGAGGCTGCGCGGCTGTTGCAACGGCACGAAACCGCCGGGGATTTCGATGTGCCCGCAGAGCCCCGCGTCATGCCCTCCGCCACGCCCGCGCCCCGCGCTGCGAACGACAGGACGGAGGACGGGACGTCGCCAACGCCGTCGTCCGACCTGCTGGTCGCGACGTATGATCGGCTCCCATCCGAACCAATCGACGTAGCGCGCGCGCCGTCGCATCCGCCACAGGTCGGCCAGGACGATCCATGGGGGCTCGTCCGCCGCTTCATGGGGATGACGCCCGGAGGCGGACCGGAGGGAGCGGCGCGGAACCGCCTGTCCAAGGGGGACAGGCTGATCCGGCTGGTCGGGCTCATGGCGTTGCTGGCGATCACCACGGTGGCGCTGGTGACAATGACGATGACCATGACGAGCCTGTTCAGGCAGGTTCGCGGCAGCGCCGCCTCTCCCCGGGTCGAGCATTCGTCGCGCTGGGGTGGGAAATTCGACATGTTGAAGGAACGTCGTCAGGCAACCGACAGGGTCACCGCGGACTTTCTAAAGGCAGAGGCAGCGGTCGACCAGGCCGCGTCGCTCGCTGCATCCTGCGTGGCGACCTTGTTGCAGCAGCGTGCGGCGGCAAAATTGCCGGTCGCGACCGGGATCGCCGCGCTGCAACTCGTCGCGGATGCATCGTCCGATCTGATCAAGGCCCGCCAGCGCTTCGTCGACGCGCACCAGGCGCTGGTCGCGGTACGCAGCGAAATCGGCCTCGGTGCCTTTTATGCCTATGGTGACGAGGGCGAGTGTCCGCCCAACGAAGGGGCTCTGCGCGACGATGCGCGGCTGCACCTCGTCGTTGCCGCCTGACGACGCGGCCGGTGGATCGCTTGACCCGATAACGTGGACCGCGTCTGGATCTTCAACGCGCTGCAACTGGCGGCGACCGGCTATGCATTCTGGCGTGGCGGAGCCCCCGAGCGGCTGACCGGGCTTGCCCTGCTGCTCGCGGCACTGGCCACGCGGATGTTTCACCAGCTCGGCGCAGGGGAGTTCGTCGACGTCGAGATCGGTATCATGACCGTCGACATCGTACTGCTCGGCGTGATGATCGCCATCACGCTGCACGCCGATCGGTTCTGGCCGGCCTGGGTCACCGCGCTCCATGCACTGGGGACCGGGGCGCATCTGGCCCGGGCGATCAACCCCGACGTGATCCGGCTCGCTTATGCGGTCCTGTCCGTCATGTGGAGCTACCCCATCGTCCTGCTGCTCGCCGTCGGAACGATGCGGCATGCCAGACGGGTCCGGTCGCGAGGCTGGGATCTCGACTGGAGCCGCCAGGACCCGACCCTTCCTTAGCCCTGCATCTGAGGCTTTAAATGTCTTATGCCATTCCTTTCATGCGACTCCTGAACGGCGCACGGCCCGGGCCGGCTCTTGCACCCGCCGCCGTCGATCCCGCCCGCCTGGTGAGCGCTGCCAAGCATCTGTACGAACTGCGTCGCCAGCGCGACGCGGCATTCGGCGCGGACCTGTTCTCCGAACCCGCCTGGGACATGCTGCTCGACCTGTTCATATCGCATCACGAGGGGCGTCAGCTCAGCGTGTCCGCGGTGTGCATCGGCGCGCGGGCGCCTTCGGCGACGGCGCTGCGCTACCTTGCGATCCTGCAGGAGGCGGGTCTCGTCCTGCGGACCCGCGACAAGAATGACGGTCGACGATCGCATATCCAGCTGTCGGTCGTCGGGCGTCAGCGGATGAGCGATCTGCTCGCGGGTCTGGTGGATTGCTGATCCGCACGCCGGCCGGGTGACCGGTCGAGCTTGACCGCCGGACGAACGAACAAGATCCCTGCGGCCGGCGCCGACCGGGCGTCTTCGCACCGGCTGTAGCGCGGCTCGATACGGCGCGCATGGCGGGCCCCGATCCGGCCGTCCGCCATCCAAAGCTTGAAAAATAGCGCCTGCGATGACATGTAAGTCTCGGATACCCGTCAATTTTACTGGTTTGCGGGCCTCCCAATAAATTCCGGCAAATGGGCGAGGACTTTGAGCAACGGTTGTGCTCGGTCGATCGCTTCTGTGCGTCTTTCGGCCGATCCTGCGCAGCCCATCCATCATCCGGCGATGCGCCCTTAGCCGTCTCCGCCCCTCGGGGGCCGGGATCGGGGGCGGGCAGGCGGTAACGAAAAAGGCATCATAGTGCAAATTGGATCGAACGACGACACGCGGACCGCCGAGCAGGCAGGCGACGCTCCGGCGGCCGGCACGGGCGTAACGCGCCGCAATCTTCTAGGCTCGGCGATCGTTGCGGGCGTCGCGGGGTCCTCCGCCATGGTCCCCCTGTCGCCGGCGCAGGCCGCGACGACGGAACGCTCGGTCGACGTGCTGCTGATCGGCGGCGGCATCATGAGCGCGACGCTCGCCGTGCTGCTGCGCCAGCTCGAGCCGAGCTGGACGATCGAGCTGGTCGAGCGGCTCGACAAGGTTGCCGAGGAGAGCTCGGGCGGCTGGAACAACGCGGGCACCGGCCATTCGGCGCTGTGCGAACTGAACTACACGCCGGTCAACGCGGCCGACGGCCGTGTCGAGATCGCCAAGGCGGTCGAGATCAATGAGCAGTTCCAGGTCACGCGCCAGTTTCTCAGCCACCAGGTCAAGGCCGGCATGCTTGGCGCACCGCGGACGTTCATCAACTCGACCCCGCACATGAACCTCGTCTGGGGCGACGCCAATGTCGCCTTCCTGCGCAAGCGCTGGGAAGCGCTGGGCGCGAGCCCGCTCTTCTCGGGCATGGAATTCTCCACCGACCGCGCCCAGATCGCCAAATGGGTGCCGCTGATGATGCAGGGCCGCGACGCGTCGCTGCCGCTTGCGGCGACCCGCTCGCCGCTCGGCACGGACTGCGACTGGGGCACGGTGACGCGGCAATATATCGCCGCGCTCGAGAAGCAGGCGAATTTCACGCTGACGACGGGGCATGAGGTCCGGTCGCTGGAGCGCAACGCCAAGGGCGGCTGGGAAGTCACCGCGCGCGACATGAAGACCGACGACAAGCAGGTCATCAATGCGCGCTTCGTCTTTGCCGGCGCGGGTGGCGGTGCGCTGCCGATCCTGCAGAAGTCGGGCATCCCCGAGGCGGACGATTATGCCGGTTTCCCGGTCGGCGGATCCTTCCTGGTCGCGGACAAGCCCGAGATCACGCATCGCCATCTCGCCAAGGTTTACGGCAAGGCCGCGGTCGGCTCGCCGCCCATGTCGGTGCCGCATCTCGATACCCGCTATCTCGACGGCAAGCAGGCGCTGCTGTTTGGACCGTTCGCGACCTTCTCGACCAAGTTCCTGAAGCAGGGGTCCTATTTCGATCTGCCTGCATCGGTGACGATCGACAATTTCCGGCCGATGGTCGCAGTCGGCTGGGACGATTTCGCGCTGGTCGAATATCTCGCGGGGCAGCTGATCATGTCGGATGCCGACCGGATGGAAGCGCTCCGCGAATATTTCCCCGGCGCCAAGGACGGCGACTGGCGCCTGTGGCAGGCGGGCCAGCGCGTGCAGATCATCAAGCGCGATCCTGAAAAGGGCGGCGTGCTGAAGCTGGGCACCGAGATCGTCGCGTCGAAGGACGGCTCGATCGCGGCGCTGCTCGGCGCATCGCCGGGGGCGTCGACCGCGCCGTCGATCATGCTCGACCTGCTCAAGAAGGTGTTTCCGAACCGGCTGTCGACTGCCGGCTGGCAGGCCAAGATCCGCGAGATCGTCCCGAGTTACGGCATCAAGCTCAATGAGCATCCCGAACTGCTCGCCGATCACTGGGGCAATACCGCCGAGACGCTGCAACTCGCCATCGCCTCGCCGGCGGTCCATGTCGCGACCAAGCCCCGGCCCGCCGCGATGCGCGTCAAGCCGGACCGCAGCCCCGACCTCGCCCTCTGACCTCTGTCCTCGATCGCGCCCTCCCCGGCATTGCCGGGGAGACCGTCGGGCGACGGACGATATGGCGGGGCTGCGCTTGTCGTAGCGGAGTTCGTCGCTTCGTCGAGACGCCGATGCTCGCCGGTCTGGGGGCTCAGCTGCTCCTCCAGCGCCGTGTCGTCCCGGTCCGCTAAACCGAAACGGCCGACGGCGCGGGGTGACACTCGGCCTCGGCACGCAGAAAGGCCCTCCACGCATCGACAAAGGTCGGCATCGAGAACGCGTCGAGACGCGCCTCGAGATCGACCCGCCGTGCCGCGATCTGGTCCGGGCGGAGTTCGGCGAGCTGTATCATCCCCGCGGCGATGGCCTCGACGGAGTGCGGATCCACCGCGATCGCGCTTGGTCCCGCGACCTCTTCGAGGACGCTGTCGGCGCTGATCAGCGGCACCAGTCCGTTACGCATCGCTTCTGCGACGGGGACGCCAAATCCTTCGAGAAGGCTCACCAGCACGAACCCCCGGGCGTGCGCATAGAGCCAGCGCAACTGCTCGTCCGAGACATAGGGCAGGAGGATGACGCCGGGGGTTTGCTCCGCCTCGGCGATGACGGCCTCGGATCCCGGTTCGCGGCTGCCGCAGATGACATAGTGATAGCCCGCATCGGCAAGGCCCGCGCGTGCGAATGCGCGGATGCTGGCCAGCTGGTTCTTGCGGCGCCCGATGCTCCCCACGGTCAGCAGAAACAGGCCTTCAACGCCGTCCACGGCGTGTTGCGCGCCACCCGCCACGCCCGTGCGGATCGGCGGATAGATCACGGTGGCGGGGGATCCGGTGCCATAAAGGCGCTGAAATGCCGCCTTGGATGCCTGGCTGACAAAGGCCATGCGGGGCTGGCGTTCGGCGATGCGTGCATAGACCCGCTCGTAGAGCGCGGTGACGGACGGGGCGAACAGTTCGGGATGCGTCAGGGGGCCGAGATCATGGCACAGCACGGCATCATGCGACGTGACGTGCCAGCCCAGCACGGTCATCGGATCGAGATGAAGGACCGCGCGTCGGCTCCGCTGTCGCGGCACCAGCTTGGGATACCGGGCTCTGAGGCGATCCTCTTCGGCCCATAATCGACCGATGACTTTGCGGGACAGGGCATTGACGCCGACCCTTTCGGGAAGCCTCCAAATCTTCACGCTGCGAAATACCTCCGGCAGCGTGTCGATAATGTCCCTGCCGATAAAATACTTTCCGGTTCGATTGTGAAGCGAAAGGGTGAAGTCGACGTCCCATCGTTGAAAAGGCTTGCTAATAGTATTTCATCCCGAAATCATCGGTGATATGCGCCATAGAGCTACCAGAAATCAGCAAATGGGTCATGTCGAAATCGGAATGGGGAGCCCGATTTCCAACAATCAGAAAATGCGGCGGGGCGGGTGCTGTTAGGCACAGAGTTCGCCATGCCGGCTATCGCCGCTTATAACAGCACATCTCACGGTATAGTCAGGCAATGATCGGGTCACGCCCATCGTGACTGGTCGGCGCTATTGGAAACGATGGAGCGGGTAACGGGAATCGAACCCGTGTATTCAGCTTGGAAGGCTGCTGTACTACCATTGTACTATACCCGCGAAGCCGGCGTTGCCGCGGCCTGCGCCCCCGCTCTGACCGTCGCGAAGGCGAGACGGGTGGCAGAAGGTGTAGGGTCGCGATAGCGCGGGTCGTGGGGTGGTGCAAGCCGGGGCAGGATGGTTCATGGTTTGCTGACGAAAATCGGCTACCCCTGGCGCCATGTCCGACGCGCCTGTGCTTCCCGAGACGACCAGCCTGACCCTGCAACGGCGCCGCGCCGCGGATCCGCGCCCCGCGTCCGCCGTCAGTCACGGCGCCGGGCTGGCGGGGCTGGCGGGCGTGCTCGGCTGGGTGGCGTGCGCGCGCGGCTGGGGGATGGACGGGCCCTATGCCGCGCTGGTCAATTTGCTCGCCTGCGCGGTCCCGATGATCCTGTGGTCGGTGCTGGTCGACAAGGTCCATCGCCGGCCGAGCACCGGGCTGGACTGGTCGCGGCCCCGGCCATGGTGCGAGACGATCGACGTCAGCCTGACCAAGCTTGCCGCCTTCTGGGTGACCTGGGCGGGGATCGCGGTGATCTATGGCACCGGGCGGTTCTATTGGGAGGGCAATTTCGCGTTCGCGATGTGGTGCTTCACCAACGCCGCGCCGATCCTCGTGCTCGTGTCGATCCCCTATGTTCTCTGGCTCGACCGCTATCTGGTCGCGCCGAAGGACGGGGCATGGTCGCTAGGGGCATGGCTGACCGGCCAGCCGGGAGTCGACCACGCCGCGCTCCACAATCACCTGCGCAGCTGGGGAGTGAAGGCGTTCTTTCTCGCCTTCATGCTCGCCATCGTGCCGGGCGGGTTTGGCGAGTTCATCCGCGGTGACACAAGCGCGATCCTGCGCGACCCGGTCGCGCTTGCCAGGTGGCTGATCACCTTCATGTTCCTGATCGACGTCGCCTTTGCGACGGTCGGCTATGTCCTGACGCTGCGACCGCTCGATTCGCATATCCGCAGCGCCAATCCGTTTGCGGCGGCGTGGATGGCGGCGTTGATGTGCTATCCGCCGATCATCCTGATGAGCGACGGCGGGCCGATGGACTATCACCCGGGCACGCAGGAATGGGACGTCTGGTTCCAGTATCACCCCGTCCTGCTGGTGCTGATTGGCGCGGTGCTGGTCGCGCTGACCGCGATCTATGCGTGGGCGACGATGGCGTTCGGCCTGCGATTCTCGAATCTCACCAACCGCGGGATCCTGACGCACGGGCCCTATGCCTGGTCGCGGCACCCCGCCTATCTGTCGAAGAACCTGTTCTGGTGGCTGTCGACGATCCCCGTGCTGACGACGGGGACGCCGATTGACGCCATGCGCGCGACCCTGCTGCTCGCCGCGGTCAGCGGAGTCTATTACTGGCGTGCGCGGACCGAGGAGCGGCATCTGGGCCTCGACCCCGATTACCGCGCCTATAGCGACTGGATGGCGCGCAACGGACCGGTACCGCGCCTTCTGGCGTGGGTGGCCGGGTCGCGCCGAGCGTCAGGCGCCTAGAAGCTTTCCACGCCGTAAACCTTGGCGATATCGCCGCCCCAGACACCGTTATACTTGTCGAGCAGCAGCTCGGCGGGGACCTTGCCCGAACGGACGATCTCGCGCAGCGGGTCGAGGAAGCCGGTCTCGTTGTCGCCCGCCTTGTTGAGGCGTGCGCGCGACGACAGGCCGGCACCCGCGATATCGAGCACCTGTGCGGCGATGTCGCGCAACTGGCCGCCACCTGCGATCGGCGCATTCAGCCCGAGCTTGGGCACGGCATCGCGCAGCGACTGGCGTTCGTCGATCGTCCAGTCCTTCACCAGATCCCAGGCCGCATCGAGCGCACCCTGATCGTAGAGCAGCCCGACCCAGAGCGCGGGCAGCGCGCAGATCCGGTTCCACGGCCCGCCATCGGCGCCGCGCATCTCGAGGAAGGTCTTCAGCCGCACCTCGGGAAAGGCGGTCGAGAGATGATCGGTCCAGTCGTCGAGCGTCGGCTTCTCGCCGGGCAGGACACTGAGCTCGCCCTTCAGGAAGTCGCGGAAGCTGAGCCCCGCCGCGTCGATATATTTGCCGTCGCGGTAGACGAAGTACATCGGCACATCGAGCGCATAGTCGGTGTAGCGGTCATAGCCGAAGCCGTCCTCGAACACGAAGGGCAGCATGCCGGTGCGGTGCGGGTCGGTGTCGGACCAGATATGGCTGCGATAGGACAGCATGCCGTTGGGCTTGCCCTCGGTAAACGGCGAATTGGCGAAGAGCGCAGTGGCGAGCGGCTGAAGCGCGAGGCCGACGCGGAATTTCTTCACCATGTCCGCTTCCGACGCGTAATCCAGGTTCACCTGGATCGTGCAGGTCCGCAGCATCATGTCGAGCCCCATGCTGCCGACGCGCGGCATGTGACGTAGCATGATCGCATAGCGCCCCTTGGGCATGATCGGCAGCTCCGCGCGGGTCTTGTCGGGCCACATGCCGAGACCGAGGAAGCCGATGCCGAGCTTTTCGCCCGCGGCCTTGACCTGTTCGAGATGCCGGCCGGTCTCGGCGCAGGTTTCGTGAAGGGTCTCGAGCGGCGCGCCCGAGAGTTCGAACTGGCCTGCGGGCTCTAGGCTGATGCTACCGTCCGCACCGGTCATCGCGATGACGTTCTCGGTACCGTCGGGGCCGCGCTCGAACACGGGCGCCCAGCCATATTGCTCGAGCTCGCCGAGCAGCGCGCGGATGCCGCCCGCCTCGGTGTACGAAGGCGCACGATGGTCGTCCTTCGCGTACACGAATTTCTCGTGCTCGGTGCCGATCCGCCAGCGGTCCTTGGGCTTTTCACCGCGCGCGAAGCTGGCGATCAACTGGTCGCGCGACTCGATCGTCGGGCTGGTCTTTGCAGGGGCGGTCTTGCTCGTCATCGCCGCGCCTTACGCGGCGATGAACGAGGGTGCTAGAGGGGATTCGGACCGGTCGGTAGCAATGTCACGCGACGGGTGACGGGACGGGCGGTTCGGCCGCCCAATCGCCCGCCGCCGCCATCCACAGCGCGACCGCTGCCGCCGCTGCGGTTTCCGCGCGGAGGATGCGCGGGCCGAGGCCGATGCCGACCGCCTGCGGGTGCGCGCGAATCGCGGCACGCTCGTCGGCGTCGAAACCGCCCTCGGGGCCGATCAGGATCGCTGCGGGACCGGCATGCGCGCGCATTGCCGCGAGCGCGGGCGCGCCGCCGGTTTCGTCGGCGAAGAACAGCGTGCGATCGGCGGGCCAGTCGCGGAGCAACGCTGCGAGCTTCACGGGTTCGGCGACCTGCGGCAGCGCGGTGCGGCCGCATTGCTCGGCCGCCTCGATCATGTGCGTGCGCAGACGGTCGGTATTGGGCTTGTCGACCACGGTGCGCCGCGTGACGACGGGGACGAGCCGGTCGACGCCGAGCTCGCACGCCTTCTCCGCCAGCCAGTCGACCCGGCCCTTCTTGATAGGCGCGGCACAGAGCCACAGATCGGGTACCGCCTCGCGTTCGCGGAGCCGTTCGGTCACGTCGAGGACGAGGTCGCGCTTGCCGACGCTGGCCGCGGTGGCGAGCCATTCGCCGGTGCGGTCGTCGAACAGCTTGACCGGGTCGCCGATCTTCAGCCGCATGACGCCGGCGAGATAATGCGCGGCGGGGCCGTCGACCGGCAGCGGGCCGGGGCTGAGCGGGGTGTCGACGAACAGCCGCGGCGTGGATTGCGGCGGCCAGGCTGGGGTTGCAGGCATGGCGGGGGCCTAGCAAATCCCGCCGCATGCGGGGAGGGCGTTTCGCTCGTTCGCGATCCTCCGCCGTCAGGGGGATTGGTTAGCGGCGGTTCCAGAGTTTGCGGGCGACGATCCATACGATGATCGCGACCGCGATGCCGAGGATCAGCGCGCCCGCGACCGCGCCGGCGACGCGGAAGATGCCCCAGAAGAGCGCCTCGACGAAACGGCCGACCGCGACCGACAGGCCGATCATGCAAAGGGGTTCGAACGCGACACTGACGCTATCCTAGCCGCTGCGGGCTTGCGCGCCAAACGCCGTCTTCCTACGCCCCGCGTCATGCAGACCACACCGAGCCCGATGGACATCGTCCCCGACAGCGAACATCGCGGCCTGGTCGCGCGGCTGCCGCCGACGCTGCGCGGGCTGGCGCTGCTCGCGCGGTTCGACCGGCCGATCGGCTGGTGGCTGCTGTTCTGGCCCGGCGCCTGGGGGATCGCGCTGGCGGGCGGGGCGTGGGCGCGCTGGGATCTGATCGCGTGGTTCCTGCTCGGCAGCATCGCGATGCGCGGCGCAGGCTGCGTGTTCAACGACATCGTCGACCGCGATCTCGACGCGCAGGTCGCGCGGACGCGCGCGCGGCCGATCCCGAGCGGGCTCGTCTCTCTGCGGCTGGCGTGGATCTGGTTGGGCGTGCTGGCGCTCGTCGGGCTGGTCGTGCTGGTGCAGCTGACGCCGCTCGCCGCGGTCGTCGCGCTGGCGAGCCTCGCGCCGGTCGCCGCCTATCCGTTCATGAAGCGCATCACCTGGTGGCCGCAGGCATGGCTCGGGCTGGTGTTCAGCTGGGCGTTGCTGGTCGGGTGGAGCGACATCGCCGGCGCGCTGACGTTGCCGATGTGGCTGCTCTATGCGGGATCGATCGCCTGGGTGATCGGCTATGACACGATCTATGCGCTGCAGGACCGCGAGGACGATGCGATGATCGGCGTTCGGTCGTCCGCGCTGCGCATGGGGCGGCATGTAAAGGCGGGGGTCGGGATTTTCTATGCGATCGCGGTCGGGTTCTGGGCAGCGGCGTTCTGGACGATGCGGCCCGATCCGCTCGCGATCGCCGCGCTGACGCCCGCCGCGCTGCATCTGGGGTGGCAGGTCGCGACGCTGCGCGCGGACGACGGCACCGGCGCGCTCGCCCGATTCCGTGCCAACCGCTTCACGGGGTTGCTGATCTTCCTTGCCTGCGTGGTTGTCGGCACGAGCCTGTGACCCTAGATCGGCGACATGCTCACACCCGATCAAGCCCGCGACCGCGCCCATGACATCGTAGCGCGCGCCAAGGCCGCCGGCGCGGATGCCGCCGATGCGGTCTTCGCCGCCGATGCCTCGCTCGACGTTTCGATCCGCCTCGGCAAGCTCGAGGATATCGGCCGGTCGGAAAGCGAGGACCTGGGGTTGCGCGTGTTCGTCGGCAAGCGGTCGGCGAGCGTCTCGACCTCCGACCTGTCGTCCGCGGCGATGGACGCGCTCGCGGCGCGCGCGGTGGCGATGGCGCGCGAGGCCCCCGAGGATGCCTGGGCCGGCCTCGCCCCCGAAAACCGCCTGTTGCACGGCGTGCCGCCGATGCTCGGGCTCGCCGATCATGGTGAGGTCTCGCCCGAGCAGCTACGCGATGCGGCAACCGCGGCGGAGGATGCGGCGCGTGCGGTGCCCGGCGTGACAAACAGCGAAGGCGGCGGCGCGAGCGCGTCGAGCAGCGTCTGGGCGCTCGCCACCAGCCACGGCTTTGCGGGCGCCTATGCCTCGACCGCCTATGGCGTGTCGGCGAGCGTGCTGGCGGGCGAGGGCGGCGCGATGCAGCGCGACTATGCCTATCACAGCGTGCGGCACCGCCAGCATCTCGAGTCGCCCGAGGCGATCGGGCAGCGCGCGGGCGAGCAGGCGGTCGCGCGGCTCAATCCGGGGCGGCTCGCGAGCGGGCCGATGACGGTGGTATATGACCCTCGCGTCGGCAGCTCGCTGCTCGGCCATCTGATCGCGGCGATCGCGGGGCAGGCGATCACGCGCAAGACCAGCTTCCTGCTCGATTCGCTCGGCTCGCAGGTGTTTGCGCACGGCATCACGATCCGCGATGATCCGCATCGGCCCTACGGATTGCGGTCGCGGCCATTCGATGGCGAGGGGCTGCCGGTGTCGCCGACCGCGATCATCGAACATGGCATGCTCGAAAGCTGGCTGCTCGATTCGGCCTCGGCGCGGCAATTGGGGCTCGAGCCGACCGGCCATGCCGCGCGCGGCGTCAACGGCGCGCCGGGCGTATCGACGAGCAACGTCTTCATGGAAGCGGGCACGATGCCGCCCGAGACGCTGATCGAGGATATCGTGTCGGGCGTCTATGTCACCGAACTGATGGGCGGCGGCGCCAACGGCGTCACCGGCGACTACAGCCGCGGCGCGGCGGGCTTCAGGATCGAGAATGGCGTCATCACGGGGCCGGTCGCCGAATTCACGATCGCGGGCAATGCGAAGGACATGTTCCTGGCGATGACCCCCGCCAACGACCTCGAATTCCGCTACGGCATCAACGTGCCCACGTTGCGTGTGGAGGGGATGACGGTGGCGAGTGGCTGAACCGCCCCCGGGTCCCGTCACGACGTTGCGCGCGGCGGTCGAATCGATCGCTGCCGAAGCCGGGCAGATGGCGCTCGCGCGGTTCGGGACCGATTTCCACCGTTGGGAAAAGACGCCGGGCAGCCCGGTGTGTGAGGTCGATATCGATATCGACCGGATGTTGAAGGTGCGGCTGTCCGCACTGCTGCCCGATGCCGGCTGGCTGTCGGAGGAAACCGCCGACAATCCCGCGCGGCTCGCGCGCGACCGGCTCTGGGTCGTCGACCCGATCGACGGCACGCGCGACTATATCCGGGCACGTCCGGGCTGGTGCGTGTCGATCGCGCTGGTCGAGCGCGGGCGGGTGGTGATCGGCGTGCTCGATGCGCCGGCGCGAGGCGAGATCTGGTCGGCGGCGCTGGGGGAAGGCGCGACGCTCAACGGTGCAGTGCTGCGCGCCGGATCCCGCACTGACTTTCCCGGATCGCGCGTGCCGACCGATGCGCTGCCCAAGGCGGACCGCGATCTCGTGGTGGTCGAGAAACCCAATTCTATCGCGCTCAGGATCGCGATGGTCGCGGCCGACCGGGCGGATCTGGTCGCGACGCTGCGCTGGGGAAATGAGTGGGACATCGCCGCCGCCGCGCTGGTCGCGAGCGAGGCGGGCGCCGCAGTGACCGACGCCGTCGGCATCCCGCTGGTGTTCAATAAGCCGCGCCCGCAGGCGTTCGGGGTTGTCGCGAGCACCCGCGGCATCCACCGCGCGGCGATCGCGCGGCTGGCGGATCGGGCGGCGGCTATTCTAGGGTAGGGCTGGGCGCTTCGCTGGACACGAAAAAGGCCGGAGGTTTCCCTCCGGCCTTTTTCGTTTTGGGGAGCGCCGCGGCTAAGCCGCGTCGTCGGACCTCGCGTGAGCGAGGCCGGCCGAGCTTGTAAGCCTGGCCGGCTTCGCCATGCCAGGCTTACGCGCTCTGCTTAGCCCGGCTCGCGCGCTTGCGCTCGTTCGCGTCGAGGAAGCGCTTGCGCAGACGGATCGACTTCGGCGTGACTTCGACCATCTCGTCGTCGTCGATGTATGCGATCGCCTGCTCCAGCGTCGCACGCTTCGGCGGGGACAGGCGGACCTGGTCGTCCTTGCCGCCGCTTGCGCGGAAGTTGGTCAGCGCCTTGGTCTTCATCGGGTTGACCTCGAGGTCGTCCGGCTTGGCGTTCTCGCCGACGATCATGCCCTCATAGAGTGCCTCGCCGTGACCCACGAACAGGATGCCGCGCTCTTCGAGCGGGCCCAGTGCGTAGTTGTTCGCTTCGCCCGAGCCATTCGAGATCAGCACGCCGTTCTTGCGGCCTTCGATCTGGCCCTTGTGCGGACCGTACTTCTCGAACAGCCGGTTCATGATGCCCGTGCCGCGCGTGTCGGACAGGAATTCACCGTGATAGCCGATCATCCCGCGGCTTGGCGCCGAGAAGGTGATGCGGGTCTTGCCACCGGTCGACGGACGCATGTCGGTCATCTCGGCCTTACGGATGTTCATCTTCTCGACGACGGTGCCCGAATGCTCCTCGTCGACGTCGATGATGACGGTCTCGTACGGCTCGGTCTTCTTGCCGTCCTCGTCCTCGCCGAACAGCACGCGCGGACGCGAGATGCCGAGCTCGAAGCCCTCGCGGCGCATCGTCTCGATCAGCACGCCCAGCTGAAGCTCGCCACGACCGGCGACTTCAAAGCTGTCCTTGTCGGCTGCCTCGGTCACCTTCACGGCGACGTTCGACTCGGCTTCGCGGAACAGACGCTCGCGGATCATGCGGCTCGTTACCTTGGTGCCCTCGCGGCCCGCCATCGGCGAGTCGTTCACGGCAAAACGCATCGACAGCGTGGGGGGATCGATCGGCTGCGCGTGCAGCGGCTCGGTCACCGTGATGTCGGCGATCGTGTCGGCCACGGTCGCAACCGAAAGCCCTGCGAGCGAGATGATGTCGCCGGCCTTGGCTTCGTCGACCGGCACGCGGTCGAGGCCGCGGAACGACATGATCTTGGACGCACGACCCGTCTCGATGATCTTGCCGTCGTTATCGAGCGCGTGGATCGCCTGGTTGGTCTTCACGGTGCCCGAATTGACGCGACCGGTGAGGACGCGGCCGAGGAACGGATCGCGGTCGAGCAGCGTGACGAGGAAGGTGAAGGGCACGCCGGCGACTTCCACGGCCGGAGGCGGCACGTGCTTCACGATCGTCTCGAACATCGGGATCAGCGTGCCTTCGCGCGCATCCATGTCGGTCGAGGCATAGCCGTTGCGGCCCGAGGCGTAGAGCACGGGGAAATCGAGCTGGTCGTCGTTCGCGTCGAGCGACACGAACAGATCGAACACTTCGTCGAGCACTTCCTGGATGCGCGCGTCGTTACGGTCGACCTTGTTGACAACGACGATCGGCTTGAGGCCGAGGGCCAGCGCCTTGCCGGTGACGAACTTGGTCTGCGGCATCGCGCCTTCCGACGAATCGACCAGCAGGACGACGCCGTCGACCATCGACAGGATGCGCTCGACTTCGCCGCCGAAATCGGCGTGGCCGGGCGTGTCGACGATGTTGATGCGGATGCTCTCGCTCTCGCCCGGGGGCGTCCAGTCGACCGAGGTCGGCTTGGCGAGAATCGTGATCCCGCGCTCCTTTTCGAGGTCGTTGGAATCCATTGCGCGCTCTTCGACACGCTGGTTGTCGCGGAAGGTGCCGGACTGGCGGAAGAGCTGGTCGACCAGCGTCGTCTTGCCGTGATCGACGTGCGCAATGATCGCCACGTTGCGGAGGCTCATGGGAATGCTTTCGGTTTGGACGGAATTTGCAGGCGCGCTTAGCGTTTATTCCGCGATGCGGCAAGTTTGGCGTTTCGATTGCCGCCCGAATGGTTCCCCGCTGCCGGAAAAATCGCCGATCGCGAGCCTGTTTCGGGGTGGCCTGCGCCAGTCTCCGGGCGAGCCGCCAAGACGATTGCGTGGCTTGCGTGTATTATCTAGACACCACAGTTGAATGCGGGTGTCGTTCCCCTAGGATGCGGCACCGATTGGAGGATTGCATGGCGACGACACCCGAGACGCTGACGACCGAGCCCGGCCTGGTCCTGACGCCGCCCGACCCCGTGCCGACTGTCTCCGCGACGAAAGCCGCGGGACTCGTGCCGGTCGATGCGGGGGTGAAGTCGCAGCTCGATGACCGGGTCGCCGGCTTTGTCACCGATCTGGTCGCGCAGGACGTCAACAGCCCCGAATTCGGCAAGCGCGTCGATGCGATCACCGCGATGGGGGCGAAGGAAATCCGCGAGGCGGCGGGCCAGTCGAACCGGTTCCTCGATCGCCCGGTCCGCGCGATGGATCAGGAAACCGGCGTCGGCAAGGATCTGGCCGAGCTGCGCCGCGTCGTCGAGGATCTCGATCCCGGCAAGAAGGGCAACCTGACCGCGCCGCAGAAGCTGTTCGGGATCATCCCGTTCGGCGGCAAGATGCGCAACTATTTCGACGGCTACAAATCGTCGCAGACGCATATCGCGCAGATCCTGAAGAGCCTGTCGTCGGGCAAGGACGAGCTGCTCATGGACAATGCCGCGATCGATACCGAGCGCGCCAATCTGTGGGCGGCGATGGGGCGGCTCGAGCAGATGATCCATCTGTCGAAGACGATGGATGCGAAGCTCGAGGATGTCGCGAACGATCTTGACCACAGCGATCCGGCCAAGGCCAAGGCGATCCGCGAGACCGCGCTGTTCTACACCCGCCAGCGCACGCAGGACCTGCTGACGCAGATGGCGGTCACCGTGCAGGGCTATCTCGCGCTCGATCTGGTCAAGAAGAACAATGTCGAGCTGGTGAAGGGCGTCGACCGCGCCTCGACCACGACCGTGTCCGCGCTACGCACCGCGGTGACGGTCGCGCAGGCACTGACCAACCAGAAGCTGGTGCTCGAACAGATCACCGCGCTCAACACGACGACCGCGAACATCATCGATTCGACCGGCAAGCTGCTCAAGTCGCAGACCGCGCAGATCCATGAACAGGCCGCATCGGCGACGATCCCGCTGGAGACGCTGCAACGCGCGTTCCAGAATATCTACGACACGATGGATGCGATCGACGTGTTCAAGCTGAAGGCGCTCGGCAGCATGAAGACCACGGTCGGCGCGCTGTCGAATGAGGTCGACAAGTCGCGCGGTTATATCGCGCGGGCGGAGGGCGCCACGCAAGGTCAAAATGGGGGGCAACTAGGCGGCCCGTCGCCAAGCGCGTTCAAGCTGGAGGCGATGTAGGGCGTGAGCGAAGTCGACGACGCCATCGCCAGCGCGCGCGCCTCCTGGTCGCGGATATCGGACGACCGTGGCGCCGTCGGCGCGGCACGTCTGCCGACGCGGGGGCGGACGCGCCGGACTCAGACAATCGGCAAGCGGCTGACGCGGATCGCGATCGCCGACGTCGCGATCCTTATTGCGGCGATGGTGATCGGCTGGATCGTCCCGCTCGGGATCGGCGGTTTTATGTTGGTCACGGCGTTGCTGGTCGCGGCGACATTGCTGTTCGCGGTGTGGCCCGCCGAGCGCGCGCCGACGCCCGAGCGGCTCGCATCGGTCGATATCAAGGCGCTGCCGCTGCAGACCGAACGCTGGCTGGAGGCGCAGCGCCCCGCCTTGCCCGCGCCCGCGGTGACCCTGGTCGACCGGATCGGCTTGCGGCTCGAAACGCTCGCGCCGCAGCTCGCGCGGTTCGCCGACGACGCGCCCGAGGCGATCGAGGTGCGCAAGCTGGTCGGCGAGCAGCTGCCCGCGTTCGTCAAAGATTACGAACGCGTGCCCCAGGCGCTGCGCACGACGCCGCGTAATGGCCGCACGCCCGATGCCGAACTCGTCGCGGGACTGTCGCTGATCGAGCAGGAGATTGGCGAGATGACGCAAAGGCTCGCGCAGGACGATCTCGACACGCTGGCGACGCGCGGTCGCTTCCTGGAGATGAAATATCGCGACGAGACCTAGCAGGCCGTCATGGCGGGGCGGGGATGCTCTCCACGCCGTTAAACCTCAGCTTAACAGCACATTCCGCTTCGGTTCAGCCCGACTCGGATAGAGCGGGACCACGGTCGCGGTTCATGCGTTTGCTTCTTGCGGACCGGACGTAGAGGAGGTTCCCGATGAACGGATTGATGAAGAAGGCAGGTCTCGGCATCGCACTTGCAGCGACCGCGCTGACCGCGGCGGCGCCGGCCGATGCGCAGCGTTGGGGTCGCGGCTATCGTGGCGGTGGCTGGGGCGGGTATCACCATCGCGGCGGTGGCAATGTCGCGGGTGCGGCAGTGCTCGGGGGTATTCTCGGGCTCGGCGTGGGTGCAGCGATCGCGAGCAGCAACCGCGACCGCTATGTTGACCGCGGCTATTATAATGGCGGCTATTATGATGGTCCGCCGGTACGGACCTATTACCGCCAGGATTATCGCCCGCGGTGCTGGAGCGAGTGGCGGGTCGATCCCTATTATGGCGATCAGGTCCAGGTGCAGGTCTGCAGCTGATCTGATCTGACGCAAAACGCGGCGTCGGGAGCAATCCCGGCGCCGTTTTTTTGTGGCGCCACCCGCCCGCTTGCGGCTAAGCGCGCGCGATGACCGACACGCCCCCAGATCGCCTTTCGACCAACCATCGCAGCCCGTTCTTCCAGCAGGAGCTGCTGGAGCGCGGGATCGGCATCCGCTTCAAGGATGGCGTGCGCCACGATGTCGAGGAATATTGCATCTCCGAAGGCTGGATCCGCGTCGCGCTCGGCAAGAAGGTCGATCGCAACGGCAACCCGCTGACGCTGAAGCTGTCGGGGCCGGTCGAGGCATGGTTCGAGCGGCCTGCGGCGAGCGACGCCGACGAGGGCTGACTCCACCGGGTTTCGCCGGTTTCATCAGCCGGCGCTTCTGACAGACTTCGTCACCCCAGCGGAAGCTGGGGTATCCCCGTTGTCGGGTGCCGTGGCCCGAACCGGGAGATCCCGGCTTTCGCCGGGATGACGGGGGTGGGGGCGGCACCCGGATGGTGCAACGCCCGTCAGACCATGACCGTCAGGCCGCCACGCCCTCCAGAGCCTCGCTCGCCTCGAGCCACTTGGCTTCGCTTGCCTCGAGCTTCGCATTCACCTCGGCGCGGCGCTTGCTGAGATCACCCATCGACATCCGCGAGAAGCGTGGCTCGGCATTGGCCGGGTCGACCATCGCGCGGTCGATCGCGTTGCGTTCCTTGGTGAACTTCGCGGTCTGCTCCTCGACCTCGCGCAGCGTCTTGCGCAACGCGGCGTCGTTGCTCTTGGCCTCCGCCGCGGCCTTCTTGCCCGCCTTCTTGTCGGCCTTCGACGCCGCATCGCCCTTGCCCGCATCGCCCTTCAGGACGAACGCGATGTAATCGTCGAGGCTGCCGTCGAATTCCTTCGCCGTGCCGCCATCGACCAGCACGAGCCGGTCGGCGGTGAGTTCGAGCATGTGACGGTCATGGCTGACCAGCACGACGGCGCCGGTATAGGCGTTGAGCGCCTGCACGAGCGCCTCGCGCGCGTCGACGTCGAGATGGTTGGTCGGCTCGTCGAGGATCAGCAAATGCGGCGCGTCGCGGGTGATCAGCGCGAGCGCGAGGCGGGCGCGTTCGCCACCCGACAGCTTGCCGACCTTGGTCGTCGCCTTGTCGCCGGAAAAGCCGAACCGGCCAAGCTGGCCGCGCACCGCGGCGGGCGTCGCGCCCTTCATCAGATGCGCCATATGCTCGATCGGTGTATCGTGCGGATCGAGTTCCTCGACCTGATACTGGGTGAAATAGCCGACCTTCATCTTGTTCGACGACGCCATGTCGCCGTCCATCGGCGTCAGCTGCGCGGCGAGCAGCCGCGCAAGCGTGGTCTTGCCGTTGCCGTTGCGCCCGAGCAGCGCGACCCGGTCGTCGGGATCGAGCCGCATGTTGAGCCGCTTCAGGATCGGCACGTCCGCATAGCCCACCGTCGCCATGTCGAGCGTGATCAGCGGTGGGCGCAGCTCGGTCGGGTTGGGGAAGCCGAACGAGAGCGTCGGATCATTGTAGCTCTCGGCGATCGGCTGCATTTTTGCCAGCATCTTCTGGCGCGACTGGGCCTGCTTGGCGGTCGAGGCGCGCGCGGAATTCTTGGCGATATATTCTTGGAGCTTCTCGCGCTGCACCGCCTGGTTGGCGCGCGCGGCCTCGATCTGCGCCAGACGCTCGGCACGCTGACGCTCGAACGCATCATAGCCGCCGGGATACAGCGTGATCTTGCCGCCCTGCAGATGCAGGATGTGATCGACGACGTTGTTGAGGAAATCGCGCTCGTGGCTGACGACGACGATCGTCGCCTTGTAGCTCTTGAGGAAGTCCTCGAGCCACATCACCGCTTCGAGATCGAGATGGTTCGACGGCTCGTCGAGCAGCAGCAGGTCGGGCTGCGAGAACAGCAGCGCGGCGAGTGCGACGCGCATCTTCCAGCCGCCCGAGAAGCTGTCGAGCGTGCGGGCCTGCATCTCCTCGTCAAAGCCGAGGCCGAGCAGGATCTGCGCGGCGCGTGCGGGCGCGGTGTACGCATCGATCGCGATCAGCCGCTCGTACACGTCGCCGAGGCGGTCGGGATCCTCGCTGGTCTCGCTCTCCAGCATAAGCGCGGCGCGTTCGAGATCGGCCTCGAGCACGGTCTCGAACGGGGTCTTCACGCCGTGCGGGGCTTCCTGCGCGAGATAGCCGATGCGCGCACCCTTGGGCATGTCCGCCGAGCCGTCATCGGGCTCCAGCTGGCCTGCGATCACGCGCACCATCGTCGACTTGCCCGCGCCGTTGCGGCCGATCAGCCCGACGCGGCTGCCCGGCGGCAGCGCCGCACTGGCGCCGTCGAGGATAACGCGTCCGCCGAGGCGCACCGTGATATTGTTCAGGTTCAGCATGGCCGCGGGCGTTAGCAGATGCAGCATGGTTTTGCGAGAGGGCGGGCGAGGTGGGGCAGCGCCGATCGCGGGGCGGCGCCTCTCGCCCTCCCGTCATCCTGACTTTCGTTAGGATGACGGGAGGGAGTATGGAGCGGCGGGAGACGACCCGCCGCGTTCTAGTGAACGAAGCGCGCCACGACGTCGCGATACGACCGCGACACCTTCACGCTGGCCCCCGAATTGAGCACGAGGAAGCATTCGCCGTTGGTATGCGGCTTCACCTGCTTCACCAGATCCAGGTTCACGATCGTCGAGCGGTGCACGCGCTGGAACCGGCGCGGGTCTAGGCGCTTCTCCAGATCCTTCATCGTTTCGCGCAGGATCAGCGTGTTGTCGCCGGTGTAGATGCACATATAGTCGCCGGCCGCGTCGATCCGCTCGATCGTGTCGACGTCGACGCGAAAGATCTGGCCGCGATCCTTGATGTTGATGAGCTTTTCGAAGCGGTTGGCGGACACCGCATCGCCGTCCGGCATGTCGGCGGCGGCATCGGGAGCGACGTCGGCGAGCACTTCGCGCAGACGGTCGACCTCCTCGACGCCGCGCTTTTCCGACAGGCGCTGGCGGACGCGTTCGATCGTATCGGCGAGCCGCGATTCCTCGACCGGCTTCATCAGATAATCGACCGCCTGCGCCTCGAACGCGCGCAGCGCGTGGTCCGAATAGGCGGTGACGAACACGAACAGCGGTGGTTCGACCTCCATCAGCCCCTGGACGACGGAGAAGCCGTCAAAGCCGGGCATCTGGATATCGAGGAAGACGAGATCGGGCTTGTGCGTCTTGATAGCGCGAATCGCCTCGCGGCCGTTCGAGCATTTTTCGATGATCTCGACGTCTTCATGCGCCTGGAGGCGGAGTTCGAGCCCCTGGATCGCCAGCGGCTCGTCGTCGACGAGAATGGTACGGATGGTCATGCGGCCTCTCTGTTCACGTCTTCAAGCTGGTAGGGAATCTCGATCTCGACCGAGAAGCCGCCAGCGGGCGTGGAGCGGGTTTCAAAACGATGGTCGGGGCCATATGCCTGCGCCAACCTGTCTCTAATATTAGCGAGCCCGACGCCTGTTGAAAGGCTTGGACTGATCCGCCCCTCGATCAAGCCCGGTCCGGTATCGGATACGGCGATCTGCACCCGTTCCCCGGCCAGCCGCACCGTGACGCAGATTTCGGCGCCTTCCTCCTGCGGCGTGACCGCATATTTGATCGCATTCTCGACCAGCGGTTGCAGCAGAAGCGAGGGCAGGCGGGCGCGTTCGGCGCGGGGGTCGATGTCGAATTTGGGCCGCATCCGGTCCTCGAACCGCATCTTCTCGATCTCGAGATACAGCTTCAGCGTCTCCATCTCCTGCGCGACGGTGACGTGCGCGGTCGGCTCATTGGCCAGCGTGTAGCGCAGGAACGACGACAGCCGCGACAGCATCGCGTTCGCCCGCTCGGTCTGTTTGAGCAGCACGAGCGTCGAGATCGAGTTCAGCGTGTTGAACAGGAAATGCGGGTTGAGCTGATAGCGCAGCATCGCCAGCTGCGCCGAGGAGGCCTGATTCTCCAGATGCTGCATCTGATCGATCTGCTCCTCGACGATCAGGTAGAAGTTGATCCCGAAATACAGCGCCGACCAGCCCGCCAGCGTGACGAAGTTGAGGAACACGAAGCCGAGCATGCGGGTGATCGTGATCCCCGGCGTCGCGGTCTGGATGAACGAGAAGGAAAAGGCGTCGAGCACCGCATAGAGAAACGTCGCCGCTGCCAGCGTCGCGATCGTCAGGAACAGCCCGATCACGCGCGGGATGCGGCGGTAATAGCCATAGAGCGTCGAGAGCAGCAGCGTGATGCAATAGCCGACGATCGCCTCGATGATGACCGGGATGATCGAGGTGAGCGTAAGGCCATTCGACACCGACGACACGCCGCGCAACATCAGATAGCCGCTCCAGCCCACCGCCTGCAGCGTCCAGAACGCGCGCGCCTTGTTCTCGAAGAACGGCCGCGCGGAAAAGGGCAGGCGCGGCGCGGCGCCGGGGGCGGGGGCAGGGGGCGGTGCGGAAGAACTGGCCATGATTGGCCGCGGTCTTACACGCGGGCGGCGGCGGGCGCAAAAGCTGGGTCCTCTATCGCGATGGCGATCGGAACGGCTGGTCGTGTGGGCGCCACTCCCAAATCAGCGGCGCCGTTTTGCAATAAAAAGCCATCGTCCCGGGTGGGACGATGGCTTTTAATCTACATACGTGTGGCGCAGCTTTTAAAAGCCGAAATGCACCGATCCGATGAAGGTCCGCGGCGCACCAAAGGTGAGGCGCGGATTGTTCGACGCGATCGTGTTCGTGCTCAGGTTGCCGAAGTAACGCTCCTTCAGCAGGTTGGACACGTTCAGCTGGAAGAAAGTGTTGTCGAGACCGAACATCTTCAGATCGAGCCGGGCGTCGAGATCAACGACGGTATAGCCTGCCGCACGGAGATCGTTGACGTCGGTAATCCAGCGGCTGCCCGTATGCTTGACCTGCGCACCGACCGACACCGGATCGAACGAGACCTGCGCACGACCACCATACTGCCACTCGGGCGTCTCGACGACGAACTTGCCCTTCGTGGCGACGAGAACCTCTCCGGTCAGCGGATTGGTGGCATCATTCTTAAGCTCGGAGTCGAGATAGGATACGAAACCGTAGAGCGAAACGTGCTTGATCGGCTGAATTCCGAGGCTGGCGTCGATACCCTTGCTCTCGACCTTGCCGACGTTGCGGTCGAGGCTTTGCGTACCGCCACCCTCGAGCTGCACTGTCGAGCTGATGATGCGGTTCTTATACGAAATATACCAGGCTGCCACCTGCGCCTGGATGATCCGCGAGCTGTACCGCAGGCCCAGATCGAACGAGTCGGTCTTTTCCGGCTGCACTTCTGCGACGGGTGCGATCTTCACGTCGTCGAATGAGTAGAGGTTGTCGGTCTTGGGAACCGAAACACCCTTCGCATAGCTGCCGAAGGTGCTCAGATGATCGAAAATGCTATAGGTGAACCCAACGTTGGGCAGCACGGCATCATAGGCCTTGATACGGTTCTTGTACGGCAGGCCGAAGGCGGCGGTCGTGGCATTTGCCGCAACCTGTGCAGCCGTCTGCGAGGTGCAATACGCGTCGCTCGAGTTGCCAGCGATCGTGTAACAATTGTTGGTCAGGTTGCGACGGAAAAACGGGGCGCGAACACCGAGGGTGACGTCGAGCTTGTCCTCGAAGAAGGTGCCGCGATACTCCCCCGAAATCTGGTGCAGGATTGCGTAGGACAACCGATTGCGCTTGTTCAGGACGTTGCCTGCAGCATCTTCGATTGCGTATTGGCCTTCGCCGTCCAGGGCGCTGAAGACTTCGAAGGGCTGACCCGTGACGTCCAGGCGGCTAGCTTCACCGGTCTGACGATGCCGCGCGCGATCCCAAGTGTAGGCAAGACGAACCGCATTGTGCGAGTCGAACTCGTAGCGCAGGTTGGCGATAGCGGTGAAGCGCTGCGTACGGGTGTTCGATGGCCAATAGACGCGCACGAGGTCGGACGTGTCGCCGTCGCCATTCAGATCCGCTCCGGCTGCGATGCCGGCGCCGACGCGCTGATATTGCTGAGCGTAAGTGCCGTTTGCAGCTGTTGCTGCCGCATTGCTTTCAGCGAACAGCGCCGAGCCGCCGCCATTGGCGCGCGTGAAGCTGTAAGCGCCGTCGAAGGTGAAGGTCAGCTTGTCCGTGATGCCGAAACGGGAGTTGACGCGGACATTGCCCGTGTTGGACGGATTGATCGCCGTTGTCCGGACGTTGCCACACGCGTTGCGATCGCTCTGCTGACCTGCGCCACCGTTCGCCGAGGCAAGGTTGCACGTATAGTCGTACAGGTAGGTGGACGACGTGTCGTCGAACACATAGTCATATTGCGAGTTGCTCAGGTCGAGCGTGTAGGGCGTAGCTGGCGTGATCGTGGTTGCCGCCGGGATGGTCGTGCCGCCAGTCGCCAGACGCGTCCGGATGTTTCCGATCGTGGGATTGCTGTATGAGCTGTTGCGGTTCTGGTTATAGTGCGCAGCAACCGATATGAAGTCGCGACCGCTACCGATCGGCTGGTAGATCTTGCCGTTAAACTGCTGCTTGTCGATCTTTCCGAAACCGCGGAACTGATCGTAGCGCTGCGTGCTGGCTGAAACCCATGCCTTGGTTCCGAACGACGTCAGCGTACCGGTATTCAGCAGGACGAACGCGCGGTTCATGTCGTTCGTGCCATGGGAGAATGCCCCGACCGCACCGATCTGGTCCGTCGGCGTGAGCGAACGATAGTTGACCGTGCCGCCAGAGGCGCTGGCGGTCGGCGAGTCGACGTCCGTCGCGCCAAAATTGACGTTGACCTGTTCGATCAGTTCCGGATCGAGCTGCTGGTTCGAATAGATCGAATAGTTGCCGGAATCGTTCAGCGGGATGCCGTCGAACGTCAGGGAAACGCGGTCACCGCTGAAGCCACGGATGCGCAGCTGGCCACCCGAACCACCATAGGGGTCGCTGTTGGTGAAGCTGACGCCTGGGACGAGGTTGATCGTGTCCAAAATCGTCTGGCCGGGCGTCCGGCGCTCGATCAGCTCCTGCGTGATGACTGCCTTTGCCTTGGGCGTATCCGGCGATTGAATCCCGTTGATGTTCGGCTGTGCGCGCGTCCCACTAACGACAATATCGTTCTCTACCTCGGCCGTTGCCGTCGACTGCGCGAAAGCGCTGGCTGGGGCCATGAGCGCGACGGCCGCCGCACCCAGGAAAAGGTTGTTACGCATTTGAAATGTCCCCTTTGAGCTTATGCTCGAGATCCGCGACGTATCGTTCGGTCAGTCGCGCCCCTGCGCTCCAAATATTTCGGTTCCATGACATTGGCGAGTCGCGAGTTGCGCCGGACGCACTCCGTCATATTGCGTTGCAAAAAAGCCACGGCCCGGCATCGATTGGTCCGCCACGGAACCAATCTCGATCAAGTGCGTGAGGCGTTGCGCGTTCAGCTCGCCGCGACGATCGCCGCCCATTCCGCCTCGGTGATCACGCGAATCCCGAGGTCGGTTGCCTTCTTCAGCTTCGACCCCGCGCCGGGGCCGGCGATGACGAGGTCGGTCTTGGCCGAGACAGACGCCGCGACGCGAGCGCCGAGCAGCTCGGCCTGCGCCTTGGCCTCATCGCGGCTGAGCGTCTCGAGGCTGCCGGTGAAGACCAGCGTCTGGCCGCTGACGTCCGAATCGCGGGTTTCGTGGACGACGTCGGCGGGCGTCACCTCGCGCAGCAGGTCGAACACGACCGCGCGGTTGTGCGGCTCGGCGCAGAAGCCGATCAGCGCGTTGGCGACCTCGGGGCCGACGCCCGCCGTCTCGATCACCCCGACGAGCAGCTTGTCGCGGCGCAGGACATATTTGCGCTCGGGCTCGCCGATCACCGGCGTGATGCTGTGATACAGGAACACCGCGCGGCGCAGCATGCTGCCGAGCGCCTTGGCCGAGCGATAGCGGCGCGCGAGGTCGCGTGCGGTGATCTCGCCGACATGGCGGATGCCGAGCGAGAAGAGGAACCGGTCGAGCGCGATCTGGCGGCGCGCGTCGATAGCCGCGATCAGCTTGGCCGCCCAGACGCGACCGTCTTTCTTGCGCGCGACCAGCTGCTCCTCGGTCAGGCGGAAGATGTCGGCGGGCGATTCGATCAGGCCATCGCGGAAGAACGCCTCGACCAGGGTCTGGCCGAGCCCGCCAATGTCGAAGGCGTGGCGCGAGGTGAAATGGATGAGCCGCTCGACACGTTGTGCGGGGCAGATCAGCCCGCCGGTGCAGCGATAGACGACCTCACCCTCCTCGCGCTCGGCGGCCGACCCGCACTCGGGGCAGAGCCGGTCGAAGACATAGGCGGGGCGATCCTCGGCGACGGTCAGGCTCTCGACGATCTGCGGGATGACGTCGCCCGCACGCTGGACGAGGACGCGGTCGCCGACGCGGACGCCGAGCCTTTCGATCTCGTCGAAATTGTGGAGCGTCGCATTGGTGACGACGACGCCGCCGACGGTGACGGGGTCGAGTCGCGCGACCGGGGTCAGCGCGCCGGTGCGCCCGACCTGGATGTCGATCGCGTTGAGCGTGGTCTGCGCGCGCTCGGCAGGGAATTTGTGCGCGATCGCCCAGCGCGGTGCGCGCGCGACCTGGCCGAGTCGCGCCTGCCAGTCGAGCCGGTCGACCTTGTACACGACGCCGTCGATGTCGAAGGGGAGCTCGGCCCGGCCGGCCTCGATCGCACGGTAGATTCCGAGCGCGCCCTGTTCGTCCTCGACGCGCGCGAAGGCGTCGGCGACCGCGAAGCCCCAGGCGCGGAACTGGTCGACGATCGCGGACTGTGTTTCCGCGGGGACGGTGCTCGCCTCGCCCCAGCCATGCGCGAGGAATCGCAGCGTGCGTTCGGCGGTGATCCCGGCGTCCTTCTGGCGGAGCGAGCCGGCGGCGGCGTTGCGGGGGTTGGCGAACTGGCGCGCCTCCTTGCCGGTCTGCTCGGCGTCCGCGAGCAGGCGGGCGTTGAGCGCGGCGAAGTCGGCCTTGGCCATGTAGACCTCGCCGCGGATCTCGAAGACCGCAGGGTAGGGGGGCTCGCCGGCCAGTTGCTGCGGGATGTCGGCGATCGTGCGGACATTGGCGGTGACGTCCTCGCCGACCTGGCCGTCGCCGCGGGTCAGCGCCTGGACCAGCCGGCCGTCCTCGTAGCGCAGCGAGCATGACAGGCCGTCGATCTTGGGCTCGGCGGTGAGCGCGACGGGGGCGTCGTCGGCGAGCTTCAGGAAGCGGCGGACGCGGCCGACGAACTCCTCGACCTCCGCGTCCGAAAACGCGTTGTCGAGGCTCATCATCGGTTTGGCGTGCGCGACCTTCGACAGATGCCCGGCGGGGGCGGCGCCGACACTGCGGCTCGGCGAATCGGCGCGGACGCTCGCGGGGAAGGCGGTCTCGATCGCGGTGTTTCGGCGGACCAGCGCGTCATACTCCGCGTCGCTGATCTCGGGCGCGTCGTCGGTGTGATAGCGCGCATTGTGATAGGCGATACGCTCGGCGAGCGTCGCCAGCTCGGCGGCGGCCTCCGCTTCGGTGGCGGGAAGGGCGAACGTGGGCAGCGCGGTCATTATCGCGGGGTTAGGCAGCTGCCCCGCGCGCGGCAAGAGTGTCAGGCGGTTTCCAGCAGTCGTTCGGCCTGCGCGCGCGCCTCATCGGTGATCGTCGCGCCCGAGAGCATGCGTGCGATCTCCTCGCGGCGTTCGGCCTCGTCGAGCGCGCGGACCCCGGTGCGCGTGACGGTGCCGTCGTTGCTCTTGGCGATCAGCAAATGCTTGGCGCCGCGCGCCGCGACCTGCGGGCTGTGCGTGACGACGAGCAGCTGCGTGCTCTGCGCGAGCCGTGCGAGTCGCTCGCCGATCGCGCTGGCGACCGCGCCACCGACGCCGCGGTCGATCTCGTCGAACACCATCGTCGTCGCGCCGCCTTCCTCCGCGAGCGCGACCTTCAAGGCGAGGATGAAGCGCGACAATTCGCCGCCGCTGGCGATCTTGGTGAGGCCGGCGAACGGCGCGCCGGGGTTGGTCGAGATCTCGAACTCGACACGGTCCTTGCCCGCGCCCGACCAGCCCTCCTCGCCGAGCGGGGCGCAGACGGTGCGGAAGCGGGCGGCGTCGAGTTTCAGCGGCGCGAGTTCGCCCGCGACCGCAGTGTCGAGTCGCAGCGCAGCCTTGGCACGGCGGGCCGAGAGCGCGTCCGCGGCCTTGTCGTAGGCGGCGCGCGCCTTGGCAAGCGCTGCCTCGAGCACCGCGATACCGCCTTCGCCCGCGTCGAGTCGTTCGAGCCGGGCGCGCATCTCGTCGGTCAGCGCGGCGAGGTCATCGGGCTGGACGCGATGCTTGCGTGCCATCGCGCGGAGTTCGAACAGCCGCGCCTCGTCATCCTCGAGGCTGCGCGGGTCATAGGCGAGGTCGATCCGCGCATCGCGCATCCGTTCCTCGGCGACCGATCCCTCGATCACCGCGCGATCGACCGCGGCGAGCGCGTCGGCCAGCGCGACATGATCGCCCGAAATCCGCTCCAGCACGCGCGCGGCTTGGCGCAGCTTGGCGAGCCCGCCATCCGACCCTTCGAGATAGTCGTCGATCGCCGACAGGTCGTCCGCGATCTTCTCCGCGCGCTGCATCGAACGGCGGGTATCGGCGAGCGTCTCCTCCTCACCGGGTTCGGCCCCCAGCGCGGTCAGTTCGGCGACGGTGTGTTCGAGCCAGTCGCGGTCGCGCGCCGCGCTCTCGATATCCGCGCGGGCGGTCGCCAGCGCGTCCTCGGCCTCGCGCAGTGCGGTCCAGGCGCGGGTCGTCGCGGCGGGTTCGGTACGGCCGAAAATGTCCAGCAGCGCGCGGTGGCCGCGCGGGTTGAGCAGGCCGCGCTCGTCATGCTGGCCGTGGATCTCGACCAGCGTCGGCGCCATCTCGCGCAGCAGCCCGGCGGAGGCCGGCTGGTCGTTGACGAAGCCGCGGCTGCCGCCATCGGCCTTGACGATGCGGCGGATGATCAGCGGTTCGCCCGCCTCGATCGTCAGCCCGTTCTCATCGAGCAGCGCCATCAGCGGCGTGCCGGGGGCGGGCGGGTCGAAGGTCGCGGTCACCACCGCCTGCGCAGCACCATGCCGGACCAGTCCGCTGTCGCCGCGGCCGCCGAGCGCAAGTCCGAGCGCATCGAGCAGGATGGATTTGCCCGCGCCGGTCTCGCCGGTCAGCACGCCGAGCCCCGGGCCGAAGCCGAGGTCGAGCGCCTCGATCAATACCACGTCGCGGATGGAGAGTTCTGTCAGCATCGGTTCGTCCCTTAGACGATCCGGATGCGAAAATGATCCCCCAATGTTCTGGTTCGTCAGCGGGGCTAGGGGCCGTTCGTCATTTCGAAGCGCGCGACGCCAATCGTCATCCTGACGAACGTCAGGACCCAGGGTTACGAGCGTGCCGTTAATGGCTCTGGGTCCTGACTTTCGTCAGGATGACGTTGCTCGGGGGCAGGGGCCGCGCCCCTATGTCCTTAGTTGCCGGGCGTGGTGCGCGTGGTGCCGGCGGGGCCGACCGGGCCCGACCCGCCTGCCGCAGCGGAACCAGAGCCGCCATTGCCGGGCGAGCCCGGGATTGCCGGGGTCTCGCCGAGGCCAGCGGCGGGGAGCGCGCCGGGGGTGCCGGCGGGGACGATCTGCGCGCCCGTCGCGATCGGCGCCAGCGGCTTGACCGGATGCTCCTGCATGAGCTTGTACGCACGCTGATACCAGGGCGTGCCCGGATAGTTGCGACCCAGCACGGCCGCGGCCTTCTCGGCCTCGACCGGGACGCCGAGCGCGAGATAGGTTTCGGTCAGACGCATCAGCGCCTCGGGGGTGTGCGTGGTCTGCTGATACTGGTCGATCACGGTGCGGAACCGCCCGTTCGCCGCGAGCCACTGGCCGCGCGTCTCGTAGAAGCGACCGATCTCCATCTCCTTGCCGCCAAGGTGATCGTTGACGAGATCGATCTTCAGCCGCGCATCCGACGCATAGCGCGTGTTGGGATAGCGCCGTGTCAGCTCGCCCAGTGCGTCGAGCGCCTGGCGCGTGATCTTCTGGTCGCGCGTGACGTCGGTGATCTGCTCGTAATAGCCCAGCGCGATCAGGTAATAGGCATAAGGCGCGTCGCGGTTGCCCGGGTGGACCGCGATGAACCGCTGCGCCGACTGGATCGACTTGGTATAATCGGTGTCGAGATAATAGCTGAACGCACTCATGATCTGCGCGCGGCGGGCCCAGATCGAATAGGGATGCTGGCGCTCGACCTCGTCGAACAGCTGCGCCGATTCCTTGTAGCGCCCCTGGTCGAGCCGCTTCTTCGCCAGCGAGTAGAGCGTGCCCACGTCGCGCGCGACATACGGGATGTCGGTGGAGGTGCGCGAACTCGCGCACCCGGCCATGGGGAGCGCTATGGCGGCGAGGAGCGCGATCGAGAGCGCG
The DNA here is from genome assembly GCF_014842205.1 of Sphingomonas sp. CFBP 13714. Classification (NCBI taxonomy): domain Bacteria; kingdom Pseudomonadati; phylum Pseudomonadota; class Alphaproteobacteria; order Sphingomonadales; family Sphingomonadaceae; genus Sphingomonas; species Sphingomonas sp. CFBP 13714. The sequence goes on along the minus strand of NZ_JACYVG010000004.1, from coordinate 405,637 downwards.
CGAGACTGGGGGATACGCATGGACGTCGTCCTTAGCGTAACCGGGGGCACGCGAACAATCCCCCCTAGCGAGGGGGTTTGGAGGCGTCTGAAGCAGCGGCCTTCGGGGCGGTCTATTCAGCCACAATTCACCGGTCGACGGGCGCGATACGCCTGGCGCGATGCCGCGTCGACGACGGGACATTCCCGGCGTCTCGCCAGTTGGGCCCCGGGGCGCTATGTCGCGCCAGTCCGCCAGCCTTGAGAAGGAACGTTTGATGCCCGCCACCCTGCTTCACACCCATCGTGTCGAGAAGCCCTGGGGACGCCACACGCTGTGGCCCGGCTTTGACGATCCCGCCCCGGATGCGCCGGCGATCGGCGAGGTCTGGTTCCAGGAACCCGGCGACACGACCCCCGATCTGCTGATCAAATATCTGTTCACCAGCGAGAAGTTGTCGGTGCAGGTCCATCCCGACGACGACCAGGCGCATGCGCGCGGCCTGCCACGAGGTAAGGACGAATGCTGGACGGTGCTGGCCGCCGAACCCGATTCGACGATCGCCGTCGGCACCAAGGCGCCGATGTCGCGCGACGACCTGTGCGCGGCCGCGATCGACGGCACGATCGAGGACAAGCTTTACTGGAAGCCGGTCAAGGCGGGCGATTTCATGTACTGCGCCTCCGACACGATCCACGCGATCGGCGGCGGCCTGACGGTGATCGAGGTTCAGCAGAATTCGGAAACCACCTATCGCCTCTATGATTATGGCAGCGACCGCGAACTACACCTCGACGACGGCATCGCGGTCTCGGATCCGGTGCCCTATCAGCCGATCACGTCGCCGGGCGTCGTCTCCGAAGGTCGGACGATCCAGGTCGAAGGCCCCAAGTTCGTGCTCGAGCGCTGGACCGGTGGCGAGCATGCGGTGACCCTTCCTGAAGGGCGGACCGCCTGGCTGATCCCGATCACCGGAACGGGCAGCGTCGCGGGCGTCGTGTTCAAGGCGGGCGAATGCGTCACCGTGACCGGGTCCGAGCGGATCGAGGCCAGCGACGATGCCGACCTGCTGTTCGCCTATGCGGGCGACACGCGGATCTGATCGGGCGCTGCGGCGGGGGGCGGTGCGCCTCCCGCCGCCCCATCGATGCGACCGGCCAGATATACGTCGATCCGTGCGGCGGCGTCGGCGGGTACGTGCAGCCCGAGCTTGCTGCGGCGATAGAGGATGTCGGCCGCCGACCGCGCCCATTCCTGATCGACGAGATAGTCGATCTCGGCAGCATGAAGCCCCGCGCCGAAATCCTCGCCAAGCTCGGCGGTGGTGCGCGCCGCACCGAGGATCCGGTCCACCCGCGTCCCGTAGGCGCGGCCGAGTCGGCGCAGCAGTTCAGTCGGCAGGTCGGGGTACGCCCGGATCAGCGCTTCGAGATACCGGTCGAAATTGCTCTCGGGCAGATCGCCACCGGGCAGCGCGATCGTCGCGGTCCAGCTTTTTGTCAGGTCCGTGTTTCGATCGGGGAAGAAGGGGGCAAGCTGAATCAGCGCGTGCTCGGCGAGCTTGCGATAGGTCGTGATCTTGCCGCCGAAGATGCTCAGCATCGCGGCGCGATCCTCCGCGGCGTCGAGATCTAGCACATAGTCGCGTGTCACCGCCGACGCACTGGCCGCGTGATCGTCGTAGAGCGGGCGGATCCCCGAATAGCTCCACACGATGTCGGCGGGGGTGATGCCACGCTGGAAATACCGGTCGATGGTGTCGCACAGATAGGCGGTCTCGGCGGCGTCGATCGTCGCGGGGCCGGGCGCGCCCTGCCACGCCTCGTCGGTGGTGCCGATCAGCGTGAAGCGACCTTCATAGGGAATCGCGAAGACGACGCGCTTGTCCGGGTTCTGCAACAGCAGGGCGTGATCGCCCGCATAGAGGCGCGGCACGACGATGTGGCTGCCCTTGATCAGCCGGACGCCGCGGTCGCGGCGCGAATCGGGCACCTTCCCCAGCACATCGGCGACCCAGGGTCCCGCCGCGTTGACGAGCACGCGGGCGGTGACGGTGCGCTCGCCCTGCGCATCGGCGATCGTCGCGGACCAGCCGCCGTCCCGTCGGGTCGCCGCGACCAGCTGGGTGCGCGTCAGGATCGTCGCGCCGCGCTCTGCCGCGTCGCGCGCGTTGAGGACGACCAGCCGGCTGTCCTCCACCCAGCAATCCGAATAGACGAAAGCGCGCGTCGCGCCGGGTTTCAGCCCGTCGCCCAGCGGATCGCGGTCGAGACGCACGGTCCGCGTCGCGGGCAGGATCTTGCGGCCGCCCAGATGGTCGTAGAGGAACAGCCCGAGCCGGACCATCCAGGCAGGACGCGGCGAATGCGTCTGCGGCAGGACGAACTGCAGCGGCCAGATGATGTGCGGCGCGATCGCCAGCAGCCGCTCGCGTTCGATCAGCGCCTCACGCACCAGCCGGAGTTCGCCATATTCGAGATAGCGCAGCCCGCCATGGATCAGCTTGGTGCTGGCTGACGAGGTATGGCTGGCGAGATCGTCCTGCTCGACCAGCAGGACCGACAGTCCGCGCCCGGCAGCATCGCGCGCGATCCCGGTGCCGTTGATGCCGCCACCGACGATCAACAGGTCGACGTCGAATTTCGCGGGCGTTTTCATCATCGTCTCCCGTTTACCACCGCGGGCCGACCGGTGGCTAGCCTCGACGCGGGGCGGTGGGGCGGCCTAGAGCGGTCGCAAAGGAGAGCCGCATGGGCCAAGCCACGCACGTCCTCGCGATCGATCAGGGTACGACATCGACGCGCAGCATCCTGTTCGATGCGACGGCCAGACCGGTCGCGACGGCGCAGCGCGAATTCGCGCAGCATTATCCGCGACTTGGCTGGGTCGAGCATGACCCCGAGGACATATGGCGCGACACGCTGGCGACCGCGCGCGAGGCGATCGCACGCGGCGGCGTGCCCGCGCGCGACATCGCGGCGATCGGTATCACCAACCAGCGCGAAACCGTTATCGTCTGGGATCGCGCGACGGGCACGCCGATCTACCCCGCGATCGTGTGGCAGGATCGCCGCACCGCAGACGTGTGTCAGAGCCTGAAGGCCGAGGGCGCGGAACAGATGGTCCGCGACAAGACCGGCTTGCGGCTCGATCCCTATTTCTCCGCGACCAAGATCGCGTGGATCCTCGACACCGTGCCGGGTGCGCGGGCGCGCGCGGACAAAGGGCAGCTCGCCTTTGGCACGATCGACTGTTTCCTGCTGTGGCGGCTCACCGGCGGCGCGGTGCATGCCACCGACGTGACCAATGCCGGGCGCACGCTCCTCTATGACATTCGCCGACAGGACTGGGATGACGCGCTTTGCCGGCTGCTGCGCGTGCCACCGGCGATGCTGCCCGAGGTGCACGACAACAGCCATGTGTTCGGCACGACCGCACCGGGGTTGTTCGACGTCCCGATTCCGATCGCGGGAATGGCGGGGGATCAGCAGGCGGCGTTGTTCGGCCAAGCCTGCTTCGCGCGCGGCATGGTCAAGTCGACCTATGGAACGGGATGTTTCATGCTGCTCAACACCGGCGACACGGCGATCGCGTCCGACCACCGGTTGCTGACCACGCCCGCCTATCGGCTGAACGGGCAGATGACCTATGCGCTGGAGGGATCGATCTTCGTCGCCGGCGCGGCGGTCAAGTGGCTGCGCGACGGGCTCGGCGTGATCACCAGCGCGCACCAGACGCACGACATGGCGACCGAGGTTCCCGACAGCCACGGCGTCTACATGGTCCCCGCCTTTGTCGGGCTGGGCGCGCCGCACTGGGATCCCGACGCGCGCGGGCTCATCACCGGGCTGACGCTGGGCGCGACGGGCGCGCATCTCGCACGCGCCGCGCTCGAGGCGGTCGGCTATCAGACGCTCGATCTGGCGCAGGCGATGGTCGCGGACGGCGGCGCGGCGCCCGCGACGCTCAGGATCGACGGCGGCATGGCGGCGAACGACTGGCTGTGTCAGTTTCTCGCGGACATGCTCGAGACACCGGTCGAGCGGCCAACGCATCTCGAGACGACCGCGCTGGGCGCGGCGTTCCATGCGGGGCTGGCGACCGGCGTCTGGCCCGATCTGGATGCGTTGTCGCAGACGTGGCGGCGGGGGGCGTGTTTCGAACCGCGCATGGCGGCGAGCGACCGCGCCGTGCTGATCGCCGGCTGGCACGCCGCGTTACGCAAGGCGCTCAGTGCGGACTGACGACCGGCCGGATATTACTTAGGATGCGACGCGCAGGCCCGTCACGCGCTGGACCAGGACTTCGATCTGGCCGCGATGGAACCCGGCGGCGAGGAACCGCTCGATCTCGGCGACCGGCAGCGCGAAGCCGTGGCGCCACGCATGGACCGCGAGCCGACGCAGCGCCTCGAGCCGCGGGTCGGCCAACGGCGAACGCTCGGACAGGCCGAAGATCGTCCGCAGCGCGCGGTCCAGCCGTCCCGGCACCGCCAGGCTGCGCAGGCCGTCTTGCTTGGCCAGCATGATGACGTGCCATTCGAGCTGCGTGAACCCGGCCCGGCCTTCGGTCTGCGCGGCGCTGATCGTCGGCCGGCTGGCGACGGGGGCGGCGAACAGGTTGTCGAGGTCGAGATAGGCCATGGTCGGGTCTCTTCGGATGGACAAAGGGGCACGCGGCGAAGGTGCCGCGTGGGAACAGGTCAAATTGTGGTGCAGCGCTTCGGGGCGGCAGCAAAATCATCAGTAGGTGAAGACCGGAGCAGGATCCCTGGACCCCGATCGTCTTCGATACCGCTCGGTATAGTAAGCGCGGGCGGGCGTCAATCGCCTTTTGTACCGACGAGTAGGGTTTTGACAGGGCCTGAAACCGTAACGTCACCCGCCGCGGGTGCGGCGGGTGACGTCAGTCGTGCAGTTTGGATTGGCGGGCAGCTGTAAGCCGGCCCGGGGGTTGGCTCAGCCTTCGTTGGCGCGCTTCGCCAGTTCCTTGTTCACGCCAAGCGCGATCAGCGTGCAGACCGCACCCGAGAACAGATAGGCGCCGCTGGCAGCGAGGCCGAGCTTGCTCGACAGGAGCAACGCGGCGAGCGGGGCGAAGCCCGCACCGAACAGCCAGGCCAGATCGGTCGTCAGCGCCGAGCCGGTATAGCGGTGCGTCTTGCCGAGGCTGGTCGCGAGCGAGCCCGACGACTGGCCGAAGGACAGGCCGAACAGCGCGAAGCCGACGATCATGAACACCCACTCACCGGTTGCGCCGCCGTCGAGCAGCATCGGCGCGCCGATCGCGAACAGCGCGATCAGCACCGCGGTGCTGCCGAGCAGCGTACGGCGACCGATGCGATCGGCCAGCAGCCCGGAAACGAGCGTCGCGCACAGACCGATCGCCGCGCCGATCACCTCGATCGTCAGGAACCGGCCCGGCGTCTCGCGCGTGAACAGCACGATCCACGACAGCGGGAACACCGTCACCATGTGGAACAGCGCGAAGCTCGCGAGCGGGGCGAAGGCACCGAGCACGATGGTGCGGCCTTCCGCGCGAATCGTGTCGAGCACGGGCGCCGGCTGCAGCGCACGCGATTCGAACAGCGTCGTGAACTCAGGGGTGACGACGAGGCGGAGGCGGGCGAAGAGCGCGACGACGTTGATCGCGAAGGCCACGAAGAACGGATAGCGCCAGCCCCAGTCGATGAAGTCGGCGGCAGGCAGCGTCGCGACAAAGAAGGCGAACAGGCCGCTGGCCACCAGCAGGCCGAACGGCGCGCCAAGCTGTGGCAGCATCGCGTACCAGCCGCGGCGTCCCTCGGGCGCGTTGAGCGAGAGCAGCGAGGCGAGACCGTCCCAGGCACCTGCGAGCGCGATGCCCTGCGCGATACGCAGGATCGACAGCAGCACGACCGACCAGTTGCCGACCTGCGCATAGCCGGGGAGGAAGCCCATCGCCACGGTCGCCGTGCCGAGCAGGAACAGCGCAATCGTCAGCTTGGCGCTGCGGCCATAGAGCCGGTCGACCGCGATGAAGATCACCGACCCGAGCGGGCGCGCGATGAAGGCGAGCGCGAAGACCGCGAACGAGTAGATCGTCCCCTGCAGCCGGTCGACATAGGGGAAGACCAGCGTCGGGAAGACGATGACCGAGGCGATCGCATAGACGAAAAAGTCGAAAAACTCGGACGTGCGTCCAATGACGACGCCGATCGCGATCTCGCCCGGCGACACCTTTTTCCCGTGATCGTGAAGATCGCGGGCATCGTCTTCAAAAGACGTCGATGCGGCGTGTGCACTCATTCTCAAACTCGCTTCCGTGAGGCGGCTCGCCGCCCAATGGCCTTTTCGGACGGCGCACCGATCATACGCCTTTTCGTCGACTGCGGGCAGGGCCTTTCGGAGTCACACCGAGAGACCTATCTCTGTCGCATCATGAGCGCCATGCCTTTGCTGCAGTGCGGCGCCCATTGGACAAATTGTCCACTATGGAATGATCTAACAGCGGCGTAGGGGCGAGTACATGACCGCCGAGCTATCGAATTCCAGGCCCCGATCCTGGCTCTTACGCGCAGCAGCCCTGCTGCCCGCGCTGTTGATCAGTGGATGCAACTGGGTCGTGATGTCGCCATCTGGCGATATTGCGGTGCAGCAGCGTGACCTGGTTCTCATCTCCACCGGGCTGATGCTCATCATCATCGTCCCGGTGATCGCGCTGACGCTGTTTTTCGCCTATCACTACCGGCAGACGAACAAGAGCGCGAAGTACGAGCCGACCTGGGATCACTCGGTCGGGCTCGAGCTGCTGATCTGGGGCGTGCCGCTGCTGATCATCATCGCACTGGGCGCATTGACCTGGACCAGCACGCATCTGCTCGATCCCTATCGTCCGCTCGGCCGCATCTCGGCACAGAGTGGCGATATCGGCGAGAACACGCCGGTGGGGCAGCTCGCGGGTAACCAGCAGACGATCACGGGCGGCAAGCCGCTCGACGTCCAGGTCGTCGCGCTCGACTGGAAATGGCTCTTCATCTATCCCGAATACGGCATCGCCACGGTCAACGAACTGGCCGCGCCGGTCGATCGCCCGCTGCGGTTCAAGATGACCTCGTCCTCGGTCATGAACGCCTTCTACATCCCTGCGCTCGCCGGCATGATCTACACCATGCCCGGGATGGAGACGACGCTGCATGCGGTGATCAACAAGCCCGGCAATTACGAAGGCTTCTCGTCCAACTATAGCGGCGCGGGCTTTTCGGGCATGCGCTTCCGCTTCCACGGCGTGTCCGACGCGGGCTTCGATGCCTGGGTCGCGAAGGTCCGGAACGGCGGCGGCGGTCTGAACCGTGCGAATTACATGCAGCTCGAAAAGCCGAGCGAGAAGGTGCCGGTCCGCTATTTCGGCGGTGTCGAGAGTTCGCTGTTCAAGGCGATCGTCGAGCAGTGCGTGAAGCCCGGCAAGCCATGCATGTCGGACATGATGGGCAAGAACCCGCATGACGGCATGGCGATGCCCGGCGTCAATGGCGGCAGCGGGCCGCAGGACGCCGGCCCCCGACCCGAGGGCGGCTTGATGAAGGACGGCGACGAAAAGGGGAGCGGTAAACACTGGTCTGCGCCAGCCGACATAAAACGCGACGGCGCCAACGCCGCGCCCGGCTCGCCTGCCAACCGCAATCACACCATGCTGACCCCCTCAACCATGCCGGGCTCGCGCCCCGTCGCGAACGGCTAGAGAAAAGCTCATGTCAGACTCCATATTGAAGACGATCTTCGGCCGACTGACGCTGGAATCGCTGCCGCTGCATGAACCGATCGTCGTCGCGACGTTCGGCATGGTGGCGATCGGCGGTGCCGCGCTGCTGGCCGCGCTCACCTATTTCAAGGTGTGGGGCTATCTGTGGAACCAGTGGTTCACCAGCGTCGACCACAAGAAGATCGGGATCATGTACATGATCCTCGCGATCGTCATGCTGCTGCGCGGCTTCTCCGACGCGATCATGATGCGCCTGCAGCAGGCGATGGCGTTCGGGGGTAGCGAAGGCTATCTCAACGCGCATCACTATGACCAGGTCTTCACCGCGCACGGCGTGATCATGATCTTCTTCGTGGCGATGCCGATGGTCACGGGGCTGATGAACTATGTCGTCCCGCTCCAGATCGGTGCGCGCGACGTGTCCTTCCCGTTCCTCAACAATTTCAGCTTCTGGATGACCGCGGCGGGTGCCGTGATCGTCATGATGTCGCTGTTCATCGGCGAATTCGCGCGGACCGGCTGGCTCGCGATGCCGCCGCTGTCGGGGATCGCCTATTCGCCCGATGTCGGGGTCGATTACTACATCTGGGCTTTGCAGATCGCGGGCATCGGGACACTCTTGTCCGGCGTCAATCTGGTCGCGACCATCGTCAAGATGCGTGCGCCCGGCATGGGCATGATGAAGATGCCGATCTTCACCTGGACCGCACTGTGCACCAACATCCTGATCGTCGCCGCCTTCCCGGTGCTGACCGCGGTGCTCGCGATGCTGTCGCTCGACCGGTACATCGGTACCGCGTTCTTCACGAACGACGCGGGCGGCAACCCGATGATGTACGTCAACCTGATCTGGATCTGGGGTCACCCCGAGGTCTACATCCTGGTCCTGCCGGCGTTCGGCATCTTCTCGGAAGTCACCTCGACCTTCTCGGGCAAGCGCCTCTTCGGCTACAGCTCGATGGTCTATGCGACGCTCGTCATCACGATCCTGTCGTATCTCGTCTGGCTGCACCACTTCTTCACCATGGGGTCGGGGGCCAGCGTCAACTCGTTCTTCGGCATCACCACGATGATCATCTCGATCCCGACCGGGGCCAAGATCTTCAACTGGCTGTTCACCATGTACAAGGGGCGGATCCGGTTCGAACTGCCGATGATGTGGACGATCGCCTTCATGGTGACCTTCACGATCGGCGGCATGACCGGCGTCCTGCTCGCGGTGCCGCCCGCCGACTTCGTGCTGCACAACTCGCTGTTCCTGGTCGCGCATTTCCATAACGTGATCATCGGCGGCACGCTGTTCGGCATGTTCGCCGGGATCAACTACTGGTTCCCGAAGGCGTTCGGCTTCAAGCTGGACGAGAAGTGGGGCAAGGTGTCGTTCTGGTGCTGGGTGTCGGGCTTCTACTTCGCCTTCATGCCGCTCTATGTGCTCGGCCTGATGGGCGTGACCCGCCGCATGCGCTATTTCGACGATCCGAACCTGCAGATCTGGTTCGTCATCGCCGCCTTCGGTGCAGCACTGGTCGCGGTCGGCATCGCTGCCTTCCTGATCCAGATCTTCGTCAGCATCCGCAACCGCGAGGCGCTCGCCGATCACACCGGCGATCCCTGGGGCGGCCGGACGCTCGAATGGGCAACCTCGTCGCCGCCGCCCGACTATAACTTCGCGTTCACGCCCGTCGTCCATGACCTGGATGCCTGGTACGACATGAAGGACCGCAAGCATCAGCGGCCGGTCAGCGGCTTCCGCGCGATCCACATGCCGAGCAACACCGGTACCGGCGTCGTGTTGGGCGTGCTCAGCATCGCCTTCGGCTTCGCGATGATCTGGTACATGTGGTGGCTGGCGGGTCTGACGCTGGTCGGGATCTTCGCCACGACGATCTTCCACACTTTCAACTACAAGCGCGACTTCTACATCCCGGTCGAGGACGTGATCGCCAGCGAGGACGCGCGCACCCGCATGCTCGCGACCCAGGGAGCCTGACGCGATGTCTTCGGTATCATTGAAGAAGGACGGTCTGGACGAGAAGGGTGAGCCCCTCTCGTTCTACCAGCTCGAAGAGCATCACCATCCCGAGGGCAGCAGCACGATGCTGGGCTTCTGGATGTACCTGATGAGCGATTGCCTCATCTTCGCGGTGCTGTTCGCAGCTTACGGCGTGCTCGGCACCAGCTATGCCGGCGGACCGACGCCCAAGGAGATCTTCGAGCTGCCGCTCGTCGCGGTGAACACTGCGATGCTGCTGTTCTCGTCGATCACCTACGGTTTCGCGATGCTGTCGATGGAGGAAGGGCGTCAGCGCATCATGCAGATGTGGCTGGCCTTTACCGGGCTGTTCGGCCTCGCCTTCCTGTCGATCGAAATGTACGAGTTCGCCACCCTCATCCATGAGGGCGCGGGTCCGACGCGCAGCGCGTTCCTGTCGTCCTTCTTCACGCTGGTCGGCACGCACGGCCTGCACGTGACGATGGGCTTCATCTGGCTCGTCACGCTGATGGTGCAGGTGCAGAAGCACGGCCTGATCGCCGCGAACAAGCGCCGCCTGATGTGCCTCAGCATGTTCTGGCACTTCCTCGACGTCATCTGGATCGGCGTCTTCACCTTCGTCTATCTGATGGGTTCGCTGCGATGACCGACCGCCCCGCCACCGCGCACGACGCGCATGCCGACCACGCCCATGACGATCATGGGCATGGTGACGACCACGCGTCGCACGGGACGCGCAAGAGCTACCTCAAGGGGTTCTTCCTCTCGGTCATCCTGACCGCGATTCCGTTCTGGGCCGTGATGACCGGCGCGTTCAAGGATCCGTCGACCGCCGCGCTGGTGATCATGCTGTTCGCGGTGATCCAGATCGTCGTCCACATGATCTACTTCCTGCACATGAACGGAAAGTCCGAGAATGGCTGGACGATGATGGCGCTGATCTTCACGATCATCCTCGTCGTGATCACGCTCAGCGGCTCGATCTGGGTCATGTATCACCTCAACACCAACATGATGCCGATGCAGGCCGCGGTAGATATGTGATGACAGGGCATGCCCGGCCGCGGCCGGCGATTTGGGTGGCGGGCTTCATCGCGCTGCTGCTGTTCGCCGGGTTCTGCGCTCTGGGTGTGTGGCAGGTCGAGCGGCGCGCATGGAAGCTCGACCTGATCCGGCAGGTGGCCGCCCGGTCACAGGCCGCACCGGTCGCGCCGCCCGGCCCGGCATACTGGCCGACGATCACGGCAAGCAGCGATGCGTATCGCCGGATCGAAGTAAGCGGCGTCTTCGCGCATGACCGCACGACGCTGGTCCGCGCCGCAACCGCACTCGGTAGCGGCTATTGGGTGATGACGCCGCTGCGGACTGCGCAGGGCTTCGATGTTCTCGTCAACCGCGGCTATATCTCGCCTGAACAGCGCAGCGCCTATGTACGGCCGGTCGGGCCGGTGACGGTGACGGGCTATCTGCGGATCACCGAACCCGGCGGCGGGTTCCTGCGCAAGAATGATCCCGCGACCGACAACTGGTATTCGCGCGACGTGGCTGCGATCGCGGGCGCGCGTGGCCTTGGCCGCACGGCGCCCTATTTCATCGACGCGGACAAGGTCGGGGACGGCGCACCGGTCGGCGGCCAGACCGTCATCGCGTTTCCGAACAATCATCTCGTCTACATGCTGACATGGTTCGGCCTCGCCGCGATGACGGTGATCGGCTTCGTCGTGTTCGTGCGCCACGATCGTCGTCGTGATAGACGCTGATCGGCGACGTCGTGCGTTGAGACCGTCGCAGGAGAGAGCGACCGCGTGACAACGCAAAACACCATGAGATTGGCGATGGATTCCTCGCGGTGGCAGGCCTGGGTCAGCCGTGCGCGCGCGGACACCGATGCCGCGGGCAATGCGAACATGCGGCAGCTGGTCACGTTGCGCTGGATCGCGGTGGCGGGACAGCTGGTGACCGTGCTGACGGTCCGCTTCCTGCTGGGGATCGACCTGCCGCTGGTGCCGATGCTGATGGCGATGGCGGCGTCGGTCGCGCTCAACCTGGCGAGCATGCGGCTCTATGGCTGGCAGCGCGGGGCGAACGCGCAGCTGCTGCTCGCGATGCTGCTCGATGTCGGGTTGCTGACCGTCCAGCTCTACCTCAGTGGCGGCGCGACCAATCCGTTCATCGCGCTGTATCTGTTGCAGGTCGTGCTGGGCGCTGTGCTGCTCGATCGCTGGTCGAGCTGGGCGATCGTCGGGGTGACGGGCGGGTGTTTCGGGCTGCTGACGATCCGGTATCGTCCGCTTGCCCTGCCGACCGATTATGCGGGGGAGTATTTCGCGCTCTACACGGTCGGGTCGCTGCTCAATTTCCTGCTCGTCGCGACGCTGCTCGTACTATTCATGACGCGGATCACGGGCAATCTGCGCGCCCGCGACGAGCATCTGGCGGACCTGCGCCAGCAGGCAGCGGAGGAGGATCATATCGTCCGCATGGGCCTGCTCGCGTCGGGCGCCGCGCACGAACTGGGGACGCCGCTCGCGTCGCTGGCGGTCATCCTCAACGACTGGAAGCGGATGCCCGCGCTCGCCACCGATGCGGGGATGCTCGAGGAGATCGGCGAGATGCAGGCCGAGGTCCAGCGCTGCAAGACGATCGTCACCAACATCCTGCTCGCGGCGGGCGAGGCGCGCGGCGAGGCGCCCGAGGTCGTGCCGCTGCATGTCTTCCTCGACGCGATCGTCGAGGACTGGCGCGCGCTGCACGCCGGTGTCGAGTTCGACTATACCAGCCGGCTCGGCGACGATCCGCTGATCGTCTCGGATCCCGCGCTCAAGCAGGTGATCGCCAACGTGCTCGACAATGCCGCCGAAGCATCGCCCGCCTGGGTCGGGTTTTCAGGCGAGCGGTCGGGCGATCATCTGGCGCTGATCGTCCGCGATCACGGACCTGGGTTCACGCGCGACAAGCTGGCGAGCTTCGGCAAGCCCTATCAGTCGAGCAAGCGCGATCCCGGCCATGGCCTGGGGCTGTTCCTCGCGGTCAATGCGATGCGCAAGCTGGGGGGCAGCGTGGCGGTCGCCAACCGCGAGACGGGTGGCGCGGAAGTGACGTTGATGCTGCCGCTGGCGGCGATCGCCCTGGAGCGTGACGAATGAGCGAGCCCGATATCCCCCCGGTCAAGCGCCTCGTGATCGTCGAGGACGACGAGACGTTTGCGCGCACGCTGAAACGCTCGTTCGAGCGGCGCGGCTATGCGGTCCGGCTTGCGGCGAGCCATGAGGATCTGGTCGTGCTGCTCGCCGACGACGTGCCGCAATATGCGGTGGTCGACCTGAAGCTCGGTGGCGCGTCGGGGCTGGTCTGCGTCCAGACGCTGCACGCGCATGACCCCGATATCCTCGTCGTCGTGCTGACCGGCTTTGCAAGCATCGCGACCGCGGTCGAGGCGATCAAGCTCGGCGCCTCGCATTATCTGGTCAAACCGTCGAACACCGACGACATCGAGGCGGCGTTCGACCGGACCGAGGGCAAGGTCGACACCGCGGTGACCGAACGCCGCGCGACGATCAAGACGCTCGAATGGGAGCGGATCCACGCAACGCTGGCGGAAACCGGGTTCAACATCTCGGAGACTGCGCGGCAGCTCGGGATGCACCGGCGGACGCTCGCGCGCAAACTCGAGAAGCGGCCGGTCAAATAGCCGCAACGCTTGGCGTGGGGCGGGCGTTATGGTGCGATGGTGTCGCCCTCTTCCTCCCGCCTCTGGGTGCCGCGGCGCCTCCTCGCGACGCCGTCGTCGCTCCTCTGGGACCATGGCGAACAGATCGTCGCGCGCGCGCGTGCGCTGGACGTGGCGGTGACGACGCTGCCCAGTGATCGTCTCCGCCTCGACCTGCCCGACGATCCCCGGCAGCAATATGCACAGGCGAAGGCGACGCTGGCGCTCGTCGTCGCCCCGCCGTCGAAACGCCGGTTGCAGCCGATCGCGCCGAGCGCCGACTGGCGAATCGATCTCGCCGAAGGGTGCCCTGCGCATTGCGGCTATTGCTATCTCGCGGGGTCTTTGAAGGGGCCGCCGATCACGCGGGTCTATGCGAACCTGCCCGAGATCCTGGCCGAGCTTCCCGCGCATCTCGGCCAGGGGACGGTCACGTCGCGCTCCGCCACGCGCGCGCACGAGGGCACGACGTTCGAGGCGTCCTGTTACACCGATCCGCTCGCGATCGATCACGTCACCGGGTCGCTGTCCGCGCTGATCGCGCATTTCGGCGCGTGGGAGGCAGACGTGCAGCTGCGCTTCACGACGAAGTTCGACGCGGTCGAGCCGCTGCTCGCGCTCGATCACGCGGGGCGGACGCGGATGCGGGCCTCGATCAACCCCGCGGGCTATGCGCGGTTCGAGGGCGGCACGAGCCCGGTCGCGGCCCGGCTGGTCGCGCTGCGCCGGATGGCGGATGCGGGGTACAAGGTCGGGCTGACGATCGCGCCGATCATCGCCGCGGAGGGATGGCGCGACGCCTATGCCGAGCTGATCGCGCAGGCGGGGCAGGTGCTCGGCGATATCCCGGACCTCACGATCGAGCTGATCACGCATCGCTACACACCCGGGTCCAAGGCGGTGCTGCAGACCTGGTATCCCGGCTCGTCGCTCGATCTCGGCATGGCGAACCGTACCGAGAAGCGCACCAAGTTCGGCTCGGTCAAATATGTCTACGATGCCGACACGATGCGGGCGTTGCGCACCTTCTTCGCCAACGAGATCGCGGCGCGCCTGCCCGAGGCGCGGATCCTCTACTGGACGTGATCGCCGTCCAACCGGGCAACACAGCGTTGCCGACCCTGCGCTGGTGGGCGCCGGTGCCGTCGCCTATTTGCATACCAAGATCTTGCGCGCCGCCGTCGCCCGGCGCTCGCGCGTGACAACAGGAGATTTCTGCATGCCCGTCCTTCTCGGTATTTCCGGCAGCCTGCGCCGCCAGTCGTTCAACGCCGCGATCCTCAATTCGCTCGCCGACGCGCTGGGGGACAAGGCGACACTGCGGATCTTCCCGCTCAACGCGATCCCGATGTACGATCAGGATGCCGATACCGACACGCCACCCGAGGCGGTCGCCGCACTGCGCGCCGCGATCGGCGAGGCGGACGGGATCGTGATTGCGTCGCCCGAATATAATCACGGCATGCCCGGCGTGCTGGAGAACGCGCTCGACTGGGCGTCGCGGCCTTATGGCAAGGCGACGCTGACGGGGAAGCCGGTGTTTACACTGACCTCGTCGCCGGGCGCGGTCGGCGGCGCGCGCGCGCAGGCGCAGCTGAACGAGACGCTGGCGTCGATCGGTGCGCGTACGCTGCTGCGGCCGCAATCGGTGATCGGGGCGGTGCACGAGAAGATCGCCGACGGGCGGCTGAGCGACACGTCGACACTCGACTTCCTGTTGAGCGGTATCGACGCCCTGCTGGCGGAGATCAAGCGGCCCGCATCGGCCGTGCGCGAGGCGAACTGAGATGCGGCGCGTGCTGCGGACCTATCCCGCCCAGCGTGATGATATCGCCGATCTCGTCACGCGGCGCCCACTGCCGGGGCCGCAGCTGCCGCAGGTCGACCCGTTCCTGTTCCTCAACCATCATGGGCCGCAGACCTATCGGCCGGGCAATAACGGCCTGCCGTTCGGGCCGCATCCGCATCGCGGGTTCGAGACGGTCAGCTTCATCCTGAGCGGCGCGATGGCGCATCTCGACAGCGGCGGGCACGAAAGAGTGATGCAGGCGGGCGGGGTGCAGTGGATGACCGCGGGGTCGGGGCTGATCCATGCGGAGATCTC
This sequence comes from Sphingomonas sp. CFBP 13714, assembly GCF_014842205.1. Classification (NCBI taxonomy): domain Bacteria; kingdom Pseudomonadati; phylum Pseudomonadota; class Alphaproteobacteria; order Sphingomonadales; family Sphingomonadaceae; genus Sphingomonas; species Sphingomonas sp. CFBP 13714. The sequence goes on along the minus strand of NZ_JACYVG010000004.1, from coordinate 390,112 downwards.
GCCCGCGTCGTTCAAGCGCGACGGCGGGCCGCTCGAGATCCTCCAGCTCTGGGTCAATCTGCCGGGGCGGCTGAAGATGACGAAGCCCGCCTATACTGGGCTCCAGCGCGAGAATATTCCGGCGGTCGCGGTCGACGGCGGTGTCGTGAATGTGATCGCGGGGACGTTTGCAGGGCAGGCGGGGCCGATCGAGTCGCTGACCGGGGTCGCGATGATGACGGTCGAGCTGGCCGCGGGGGGGCGGGTTACACTGCCGGCACCGCGGGGTCGCAGCGTATTCTTCTATGTGATCGAGGGGCGGCCCGAGGTTGGCGGTACGGTCGTCGAGCCGTGGCATCTCGTCACGTTCGATGAGGACGGCGATACGGTCGAGGTCGCGGCGTCAGGTCCGGTGCGGCTGGTGTTCGGCCATGCGGATCCGATCGACGAGCCGGTCGTGGCGCACGGGCCATTCGTGATGACGACGCGCGAGGAGATCGGCGAGGCGATCCGCGATTACCAGGCGGGGCTGTTCGGGCCCGCGCCGGTTATCGCCTAGGTCCTTACTTGTCATCCCCGCGAAGGCGGGGATCTAGACTGGCTGGCCTTGCTAACGATGCCGTGAGGCCAGCCAGTCTGGGTTCCCGCCTCCGCGGGAATGACGAAGAAGTTACTTCGCCAGCACCGCCGACTGGTCGACCGCGACCACCGGCAGCCACACCGCGCTCGCCGTCGCGCCGCCGCGTTCGATCGTTACCGTCGCCTTCTTGTAGTCCGCCTTCTTCGCAAGGAAGATGTTGGGAACGAAGGTCTGCGGATTGCGGTCGTAGAGCGGGAACAGGCTCGACTGGACCTGCACCATGATCCGGTGCCCCGGCTGGAACACGTGGTTCACGGTCGGCAGGCGGAACTTGTAGCGCTGCGACTTGCCGGCAGGAATCGCACTCGGCTTGGCGAAGCTGTCGCGGTAGCGGCCGCGGAAGATGTCGAGGCTGATCGGCAGTTCATAGCCGCCCATCTTCGGATCGCTCGCGACCTCGTCGGGATAGACGTCGATCACCTTGACGACGAAGTCGGCATCGGTCCCCGTCGTCTTGGCATAGATGTCCGCGATCGGTGCGCCCGACACGCGCACCGGGGTCGTCAGCACCTCGGTCGTGTAGGTCATCACGTCGGTGCGGCCGTCGACGCCGCGCTGGTCGCTGACCAGCCAGTCGCCCCAGCGGCCGTCGCCGAAATTGACCGGGCGCGGCAGATGCGGGACGGGCTTGGCGGGGTCTGAGACATAGCTGTCGCCGCCGCTCGCCGCCTTGGTAAATCCGAGTCCGCCTTCGGCGCCGAGATAGATCGGCTTGAGCGGTGCGGCACAGCCGCTTTCGCAGGCGAGTGGCCAGGTCGACAGCCTGTCCCAGTGATTCTCGCCGGTGTTGTAGATCGCGGCGGCGGGCAGCGTGACCGCGGGGCCGTCCTTCAGATACTGGTCGAACATTGGCAGCACCATCTGTTCGCGGAATTGCTGCGCGGTGTCGCCGTTCCACTCGAACGGGCCGAGGCTGCGGCCGTCGCGATTGACCTGGCTGTGCCGCCACGGACCCATGACGAGATGGTTGTTACCCATCTTGCCCTTCGCCTTCAGCGCCTCCCAGGCGGTGATCGCACCGTACATGTCCTCCTGATCCCACAGCCCCTGTTCCCAGAGCGTGGGCACGTTCGAGGGGTTGGCAGCGAGCAACTTGTCGAGCGCCTGGCCCTGCCAGAATCCGTCATAGGCGGGATGCGCGACCATGCGCTGCCAATAGGGAAGCTGGTCGTAGCCCGACGCCTTGGCCCAGTCGCCCGCCGAGCCGATGCGGCGGAAATTCTCGTAATCGTCATAGCCGCCGGTCGGCGGCGCCTTGCCCGCGCCCTTGTAGCCGGTCTGGCCGCCGAGCCAGGCGATGTTGGCGAGGCGGAACGCGCCGTAATGGAACCAGTCGTCGCCCATCCAGCCGTCGATCATCGGGCTTTCGGGCACCGCGGCCTTGAGCGCAGGGTGCGGGTTGAGCAGCGCCATGACGACGGTGAAGCCCTCATAGGACGACCCGATCATGCCGACGCGGCCGTTCGATTCGGGCAGGTTCGCCTTGTTCACCAGCCAGTCGATCGTGTCATAGGCGTCGGTGACATGATCGACCTTGGTCGGGTTGAGCGGGCCGATCACCGGGCGCGTGACGACATACTCGCCCTCCGAGCCATATTTGCCGCGGACGTCCTGATAGACGCGAATATACCCGCCCTTGACGAACATCTCGTCGGCAAGCGGCAGCGTCGAGAGGATGCTCGGGCTGTCCATCCGCGTCGCGCGCGACTTGGCGTCATACGGCGTGCGGGTCAGCACGATCGGCGCGTTGGTCAGCCCCTTGGGATAGACGATGACGGTGTAAAGCTTCGTCCCGTCGCGCATCGGGACCATCACCTCGCGCTTGACGTAGTCGCGGTTGGCGGTGGCGGGGACGAACTTGGCGGGAACATCGCCGCCGGCGGGGGCAGTCTTGTCAGAAACAGTCTGGGGCACCTGCGCCGACGAAACGGTGGCGAGCGCGATCGAGGCAAGAAGGACGAGCTTGAGGGTCATGAAACGCTCCGGAAGAGGATGCGGCCAAGCTAGGCGCAATTGTCGCGCGGGGGCAATCGGGTTCGTGATCGACCAGCCGCGTGCGTGCCGCTTGTAATGTCGGCCGCTTGCTGGATGATGCGCCGAAACAACCGGGGGGTATCATGGCGCGCAGGGCAAAGGGATCGTGGCGGCCGTTCATCCAGGCCTTGCCGATCCTGATCGTCGGCTATGTCTCGACCATCCTGATCTGCGCGGCTCTGTTTGCGACGTTCGAGGGCAAGCCGGTCGATGTCGGCATCTGGTGGTCGTTCGTGACCGCGATGACGATCGGCTATGGCGACGTTTTTCCGGTGACGATGGGGGGCAAGATCGTCGCGGTCGCGCTGATGCATGCGGTGCCGCTGTTCCTCGTGCCGCTGCTGACCGCGAAGATGGCGGCCAAGATGATCGTCGACAGCGACGCCTTCACGCATGCCGAGCAGGAGGAGATCAAGCTGGCGCTCGCGCGGATCGAGGCAATTCTTTCGCGCGAGCCGCGTCAGCCCTAGTCGGCGACCAGCACCGCGCGCTCACGGCCGACGAGTGCAACGAGCCAGTCGGTAAAAGCGCGGATCGCGTCGAAACGGCCGGTGTCCTGGTGCGTGACCAGCCAGAAGGCGCGGCTGATGAGGATGTCGGGGAGGATCGCGACAAGCCCGGGATAGGCCTCGCCGATGAAGCAGGGGAGCACGCCGATGCCGGCGCCGGCGGCGATCATGTGCGCCTGCGCGTTGATGCTCGACGAACGCAGCACGGGGTCGCGGACGCCCGGGATCTCGTCGAGATAGCGCAGCTCGGGCGCGTAGACGATGTCGGGGACATAGCCGATCATCCGCCGGTCGCGCAGGTCGGCGATGCCGTGGACCGGGCCGTGCGCCGCGAGATGCTCCGCCGATGCGTAGAGCCGCAGCGTATAGTCGGTGAGCTTGCGCGTCCGCAGTGGGCCGCGGCGCGGGCGGGCGAGCAGGACCGCGACGTCGGTCTCGCGCCGGGTCGGGTTGAGGAAGCCGCTGGTCGCGACGAGATCGACCGCGAGTTTGGGATGCGCCTGTGCGAGCGTGCCGAGATGTCGGCTGACGAACCAGGTGCCGAAACCCTCCGCGACGCTGACGCGGATCGTGCCGTCGACCTCGGTCCGGCCCGCAGGCGGGGTGCGGATGTCAGACGCGATCGCCGCCATCGCGGTCGCGCGCGCGAGCAGGTCCTCGCCCGCGCTGGTCAGGATCTGGCCGTCGGGGCCCTGCTCGAACAGCCGCTGGCCGACCGCGGTCTCGAGCCGGCGGAGGCGGCGGCCGACCGTCGTCGCATCGACGCCGAGGCTCGCCGCAGCACGACCAAGCTGCTGCGCACGGGCGACTTCGAGGAAGATCGGCAGGTCGCTCCAGTCCATGCCGACTGCAAATATGCAGCTAGCGCCTGCAAGTCTATCGCTTGTGTCGTGCGGGATGCGGTGGTGTAGAGGCCGCAAAACAAAGAGAGGCGCCATGACCGTTCGCACCATCGAGCATCTGATCGCAGGCGGCACTGCGGGTGGACCGTCCTCCGGCGACGGCCGTAGCGGCGACGTGTTCGATCCCAATAGCGGCGAGATCCAGGCTCGCGTGACGCTCGGCACGCAGGCCGATCTCGATGCGGCTGTCGCCGCCGCGCAGAAGGCGCAGCCGGGCTGGGCGGCGACGAACCCGCAGCGCCGCGCGCGCGTGATGTTCGAGTTCAAGCGGCTCGTCGAGGCGAACATGGACGAGCTCGCGCGGCTGCTGTCGTCCGAGCACGGCAAGGTGATCGCGGACTCGAAGGGCGATATCCAGCGCGGGCTCGAGGTGATCGAGTTCTGCTGCGGCATCCCGCACATTCTCAAGGGCGAGTATACGCAGGGCGCGGGGCCTGGGATCGACGTCTATTCGATGCGCCAGCCGCTCGGTATCGGCGCCGGCATCACCCCGTTCAACTTCCCGGCGATGATCCCGCTCTGGATGAGCGGGGTCGCGATCGCGACGGGCAACGCGTTCATCCTGAAGCCGAGCGAGCGCGATCCGTCAGTGCCGGTGCGGCTGGGCGAATTGTTTCTCGAGGCGGGGTTGCCCGAGGGGATCTTCCAGGTCGTCCACGGCGACAAGGAGATGGTCGACGCGATCCTTGACCATCCGGCGATCTCGGCGGTCAGCTTCGTCGGGTCTTCCGACATCGCGCATTACGTCTACCGCCGCGGCGTCGAGGCGGGCAAGCGCGTCCAGGCGATGGGCGGGGCGAAGAACCACGGCATCGTCATGCCCGACGCGGACCTCGACCAGGTCGTTGCCGATCTGTCGGGCGCAGCGTTCGGGAGCGCGGGCGAGCGCTGCATGGCGTTGCCGGTGGTTGTGCCGGTCGGCGAGAAGACCGCGATCGCGCTGCGCGAGAAGCTGATCCCGGCGATTGCCGCACTGCGCGTGGGCGTCTCGACCGACAATGACGCGCATTACGGGCCGGTGGTGAATGCGGCGCATCGCAGCCGCATCGAGAACTGGATCCAGACGGGTGTCAACGAGGGCGCGGAGCTGGTCGTCGACGGGCGCGGGTTCGAGCTTCAGGGGCATGAGAAGGGGTTCTTCATCGGGCCGTCGCTGTTCGATCACGTCACCACGGAGATGTCGGCGTACAAGGAGGAGATCTTCGGGCCGGTGTTGCAGATCGTCCGCGCCAGGGATTTCGAGGAAGCGGTGCGGTTGCCGAGCGAGCATCAGTACGGCAACGGCGTCGCGATCTTCACACGCAACGGCCACGCCGCGCGCGAGTTCGCGGCGCGGGTGAATGTCGGGATGGTCGGCATCAACGTGCCGATCCCGGTGCCGGTGGCGTATCACACGTTCGGCGGCTGGAAGCGTTCGGCGTTCGGCGACACCAACCAGCACGGCATGGAAGGCGTGAAGTTCTGGACCAAGGTCAAGACGATCACGCAACGCTGGCCCGATGGGTCCGCGCTGCCGGCGATGGCGGAAGATGGCGGTCCGGCGCGGAACAACGATGCGTTCGTCATTCCGACGATGGGGTGATCGGGTGCGTCACTCCCTCCCCGTCATCCTGGACTTGATCCAGGATCCAGAGCCATCGAGCGCAACGCCCGTGGCTCTGGATCCTGACTTTCGTCAGGATGACGGGGTGGGGAGGGGGTCGAAGCCCCAGTCTTCGGCCAGATCGCGCCAGGTCGGGTTGTCCGTCTCGATCAGCGTGGTCTTCCACGACCGTTTCCAGACCTTGAGCTGTTTCTCGCGCGTGATCGCCGCGTCCATCGTGTCTGCCATCGCAAACCAGACAAGCCGGTTCACGCCGTATCGCTTTGAGAACCCGTCGGTCACGCCCTCGCGATGCTGAACGATCCGCGCCATCAGGTCGGACGTCACGCCGATGTAGAGCGTTCCGTTGCGCCCGCTCGCCATGATATAGACCGCGGGTTGCCTAGCCAAATCCTTCCCCCACCCCGTCATCCTGACGAAAGTCAGGATCCAGAGCCACAGGCGTCAGCATTCGCCGCTCTAGATACTGGGTCAAGCCCAGTATGCCGACACAGGAAAGCCCGATGACCAACCAGTTCGACCTCACCGACGACCAGCGCGAGATCCAGGAGCTCGCGCGCCGCTTCACCGCCGATCGGATCACCCCGCATGCGGCCGAGTGGGACGAGAAGCACATCTTCCCGCGCGACACGATCAAGGCGGCGGCCGAGCTCGGTTTCGCGGCGATCTATGTCAGCGAGGAGAGCGGCGGGATCGCGCTCGGGCGCCTCGAAGCCGCGTTGATCATGGAGGCGATGTCGTATGGGTGCCCTTCGACGAGCGCGTTCATCAGCATCCACAACATGGCGGCGTGGATGATCGACCGGTTCGGATCGGCCGCGGTGAAGGACAAGTATCTCCCCGATCTGGTGAAGATGGACCGGCTGGCGAGCTATTGCCTGACCGAGCCGGGTTCGGGGTCGGACGCCGCCGCGCTGAAGACGCGCGCGGTGCGTGACGGCGACGACTGGATCGTGACGGGATCGAAGCAGTTCATCTCGGGCGCAGGCGAGAACGAGGTGTACGTCACCATGGTCCGCACCGGTGAGGAGGGGCCCAAGGGCATTTCGTGCCTGGTGATCGAGAAGGACATGCCCGGCGTGTCGTTCGGCGCGAACGAGAAGAAACTCGGCTGGCATTCGCAGCCGACGCGGCAGGTGATCTTCGACGGCGTCCGCGTGCCGGGCGCGAACATGGTCGGCGGCGAGGGCGAGGGCTTTCGGATCGCGATGATGGGGCTCGACGGCGGGCGGCTGAACATCGGTGCGTGCTCGCTCGGCGGCGCGCAGCGGTGTCTCGACGAGGCGATCGCCTATACGCGCGACCGGAAGCAGTTTGGGAAGGCCATCGCGGACTTCCAGAACACGCAGTTCATGCTTGCCGACATGGCGACAGAATTGGAGGCGGCGCGTGCGCTGCTCTACATCGCGGCGGCCAAGGTCACGGCGAACGCGCCCGACAAGACCAAGTTCGCGGCGATGGCGAAGCGGCTGGCGACCGACACCGGCTCGTCGGTGGTCGACCGCGCGTTGCAGTTGCATGGCGGCTATGGATATCTCCAGGATTACCCGATCGAACGCTTCTGGCGCGACCTGCGCGTGCATTCGATCCTCGAGGGCACCAACCAGGTCATGCGCATGATCGTCGGCCGCGAACTGACCCGGCAATGATGGATATGGTCACCAGCTGCCGAATAGCAGCCACCCCGGCGGAGGCCGGGGTCCAGCTGGGGAACGCTAATCGGCTTGGTGACATCCTCTGTTATATCGACCTTTCCAACTGGACCCCGGCCTTCGCCGGGGAGGTGATTTATGAATGACCTGATCACGACCGTCGAAGGCCCGATCGGGCGTATTCGTCTGAACCGGCCCAAGGCGTTGCACGCGCTCAATCTTGCAATGTGCGAGGGCGTGCTGGAGGCGCTCGAGGCGTGGCGCGGGGATGCGTCGGTCGAGGCGATCGTGGTGGATCATGCCGAGGGTCGTGGGTTCTGCGCCGGGGGCGATATCCGGATGCTGGCGGCGTCGGGCGCCGGCGACGGCGTCGAGGCGCGCGCGTTCTTCCATGCCGAGTATCGGATGAACCACCGGCTGTTCGTCTATGCCAAGCCGATCGTCGTGTTCATGGACGGGATCACGATGGGCGGCGGCGTCGGGCTCGCTTTGCCGTGCGCGTACCGGGTGGCGACCGAGAATACGAAGTTCGCGATGCCCGAGACGGGGATCGGGCTGTTCCCCGATGTGGGCGGCGGCTGGTATCTGTCGCGGCTGCCCGGGCGGATCGGGCAGTATCTCGCGCTGACCGGGCACCGGCTCGATGGCGCGGAGTGTGTCGCGCTGGGGTTGGCGACGCATTATCTGCCGGGCGACACGCTCGACACCGCCAAGGCGCGGATCGCGGAAGCACCGCAGGATATTGCTGGCGTTCTGAACGCGCTGTCGACCGAGGCACCCGAAGCGGCGATACTTGCGCGCAAGGACGATATCGACCGGCTGTTCGCGTCCGATGTGCTCGAGGAAATCTATGCCGCGCTCGACGCCGATGGTGGCGAGTGGGCCGCCAAGACGCTCGCGACGCTCAGGACAAAGTCGCCGCAGACGATGAAGGTCTCGCTCCGGCTGCTCCACGAAGGCGCGGCAATGGCGAGTTTCGCGGACGAGATGAAACAGGAATATGCGGTCGGCGCGCATGTCGTGCAGCGGCACGACTTCATCGAGGGCGTGCGCGCGGTGATCATCGACAAGGACAATGCGCCGCGCTGGGATCCGGCGACGCCTGAGGCGGTGAGCGATCATGTGATCGACCAGATCTTCGCGCCGTTGCCCGAGGCCGAGGCGTGGACGCCGGGTTGAACATAGAGCACGTCACCTCAGCGTTCGCTGAGGTGACGGAACTGGAGACTGAGATGGCCGATTACGAAACGATCCTCGTCGAGCAGCGCGGTGCGGTGACGCTCGTCACGCTCAACCGCCCGCAGGCGCTCAACGCGCTCAATTCGCAGGTGCTCGCCGACCTGATCGCCGCGTTCGCCGCGTTCGATGCGGATCCGTCGCAGGGCTGCGCGGTGCTGACCGGCTCGGCCAAGGCGTTCGCGGCGGGGGCGGACATCAAGGAGATGCAGAGCCAGGGCTTTGCCGACATGTATGCGAGCAACTTCTTCGCGGGCTGGGAGCAGGTGACGCGGACGCGCAAGCCGATCATCGCCGCAGTCGCGGGCTATGCGCTGGGCGGCGGCTGCGAGGTCGCGATGATGTGCGATTTCATCCTCGCCGCCGACACCGCAAAGTTCGGCCAGCCCGAGATCAAGCTCGCGGTCTCCCCCGGCATGGGCGGATCGCAGCGTCTCACGCATGCGGTCGGCAAGGCCAAGGCGATGGAGATGGTGCTGACCGGGCGGATGATGGACGCGGTCGAGGCCGAGCGCGCCGGGCTGGTGTCGCGGATCGTGCCTGCCGACGAACTGGTCGAGGAGGCGGTGAAGACCGCCGCGACGATCGCCGCGATGGCGCCGCTGGCGGTGCTGGCGAACAAGGAGATGGTCAACGCGGCGTTCGAGACGAGCCTGTCGCACGGCGTCCAGTTCGAGCGGCGGCTGTTCCACGGCCTGTTCGGCACCGCGGACCAGAGCGAAGGCATGGCCGCCTTCGTCGAGAAGCGTGCGGGGACCTGGACGGGGAAGTAGCAGGCGCGTCGCTGCCCGCCCGCCCGCAATCGTCGCTGCCCGTCATCCTGACGAAAGTCAGGATCCAGGGTTACGGGCGGTGTCGGTCTTGGCTCTGGATCCTGACTTTCGTCAGGATGACGGAGTTTGGGGGGCAGGACGTAGCCGCAGATGGCGGGGTTGGTGCGCGAGCGGCACAGTCGCCGCGGCAGATTTAGGAGAGAGTACATGGCACGCATCGGATTCATCGGGCTCGGCAACATGGGCGGCGGGATGGCCGCGAACCTCGCGAAGAACGGCCATGACGTCCACGCGTTCGACCTGAACGCCGACGCGCTCGCCAAGGCAAAGGCGGCGGGCTGCCTCCCCGTCGACTCCGCCGCCGAGGCCGCGGACGGGGCGGAGGCGATCGTGACGATGCTGCCCGCGGGCAAGCACGTCGCCGAGGTGTATGACGCGCTGTTCGGTGTCGCGACGCCGACCGCGATCCTGATCGACTGTTCGACGATCGACGTCGCCACCGCGAAGCAGGTGGCCGACGCCGCGCAGGCCAAGGGGCTTGCGGCGGTCGACGCGCCGGTCTCCGGCGGGATCGGTGCTGCCAATGCGGGCACGCTCACCTTCATGGTCGGCGGTTCGGCGGCGGCGTTCGAGCGCGCCGAGCCGATTCTCGCGGCGATGGGCAAGGCAGTGATCCACGCCGGCGCGAACGGCGCGGGGCAGGCGGCGAAGATCTGCAACAACATGATTCTCGGCGCGACGATGATCGCGACCTGCGAGGCGTTCGTGCTCGCGGACAAGCTCGGGCTCGACGCGCAGGCCTTTTACGACATTGCGAGCGTGTCGTCGGGGCAGAGCTGGTCGATGACGAGCTATGCGCCGCTCCCCGGGATCGGCCCCGACACCCCCGCCGACCACGACTATCAGGGCGGGTTCGCGGCGGCGTTGATGCTCAAGGACCTGCGGCTCGCGATGGCGGCGGCGCAGGATGTCGGTGCCGACACGCCGATGGGCGCGAAGGCGGCGGAGCGCTACGAGGCGTTCGCCGAGGCCGGGCAGGGCGGGCTCGACTTCTCCGCGATCATCCGCACGCTGCAGGGCAACGCCTAGCCCGGCGTGCGGCGGACCGGCGGGAGCGCGTTGCAAATGTCCGCACCGCCCGCCGGCACCGTGAAGAACGGCGGCGTCCGATTCTCGCGCCCCGCGATCCAGGCGGTGAAGCGCGGGTTGCGCGTCGCGCGGTACTGGAAGTGCGGGCGGGTGGCGGCGGGAAGGTCGCTTGCCAGCCGTGCCGAGACGATCGGGCTGCGCTCGGCAGGCGTGGGGTAGAAGCCGAGCTCGCCCGTCCCGCGCGGCAGCGACGACAGCCACTCGATCCCGTCGACCACCCGCCCGACGACCGCGATGTTGCGGTCGAGCGCGCGCGGCGCATGGCCGATGACGGTGTAGAGCTCGGCGCCGCTGCCGACGCTAGGCGCCAGATCACGCGCAACGCCGACCATCCCGTAGCAATGCGGCAGCCATTGCCGCGCGCCCGACCCGGCGAGCGGCCAGCCATCCGCGCTGTAGCCCGCCCATTCGGCATAAGGATCGCGCTTCGTCAGCCGCGCGACCGCGCTCGGCCCGGCCATATCATATTCGGCAGCGATCCCGTCCGCGACGCCGGGGACGAGCGGCTTCTTCTCGGTCGCATCGCCCCATTGCGCGACATAATTGTCCTGCACGCGGTACACGCTCGTCGCGCTGTCCCACCAGCGCGCGCGGGCGAGCGCGCGGATGTTGGCGACATGCGCGGGGGCATAGGCAGGTGCGAGTCGGAGCGTGAAGCCGTGCCCGTTCGCCAGCGTGAAGACGAGGATTTCGTCATCGGGCACCGCGACCCAGTCCGCCGCGACCGGATCGGACGGCAGCGGTGCCGGCACCGGCGTGGCTTGGGCGAGGGCGGCGGCGAGCAGGGCGGTGATCATCGCTGTGAGACTGCCCGAGCGCCGCCCCGCACGCAATCGCTTGCGCCGCAGCCAAACCCGCTCTAGCAGGCGCGTTCCAGAGCAATGCGGAGCGGTGGCCGAGTGGTCGAAGGCGCTCGCCTGGAAAGTGAGTATACGTCAAAAGCGTATCGAGGGTTCGAATCCCTCCCGCTCCGCCATTACCCTTTGGGTTCAAACCCAAAGTTCCGATTAATTCGTCGGGTTCCCATAACCGTTTCCCGAAAGTGCGCGAGCGTGAAGCCGAACGTCGCCGCACGATTTCCGCGGGTATCGCTGGCCGTGGTTTATGTCGCGTTAGGCCGCGCCCCTGTATTGCGTACGGCCTATGCTCAGAGTTGACCGGTAAAAACGGTCGTAAGCCGCCCGTCCGCTTTCGGGCGGCGATTGCCGTGAACAGCCGTTCGTTCAGACGATGGGCTACAGGTTTAGTCGCCTGACCCATCCGAGATCGGACGTCTTTTCCAAGGTAGTAAATACGTGACCACTCAATAGCTTACTGTAATCACAATCGTATCATTATAGGCTCCGGGGCGGGGCGAGAGATTGGCCGGGATTCTTCCGTAAATTTGGTAGGTCGAACTTCCGCCAAGCAGCGGGATGATATCGAAGGACCGCACGGTGAAGCTGCCGCCCGACCCGTCGCCCCAGATCTGCGTTCGTGCCGGATCCGCATAAAGCTGATAGGGCAGGGTCGCCGTTCCAGAGATCATGCGTCGCGCCGTATAGCTGCCATCTCGTCCCGGGCTGAGCGCGATCGTGTACCCGCCGAGACCGGAGAGTATGAAGCAGTTGATCGTGATCGTGCCCGTCGCGTCGTCCGCCGACGTGGCAGACCCGTCATAGTTCCCGAACGCGACCCCGCTTGCCGATACCGAGCATCCCGCATCCGCGGCAGCCGGTATCGCAAGGCATAAAAGCGCGAACAGCACGCGGGCGATCACCGGGCTGTCTCGACACAGGAAAACGGGCCAAGCCGGGCGAGACCCCGGTCCCGCGCAGCGACGGACAGTCCAACACGGCAGCGCGTGCCGTCGGGGCGCGCGACGTTCAGGACGGTGTGCTGGTCGAGCGCCTCGACGAAGGTCTCCCCGTCAAAGCCCAGGGGAAACGTCGCCCCGGACGCTTCCAGCGTGACGGTGCTTCCCGGTGGAAGTGGTCTGCCGCTTGCGTCGACCAGGACCAGCACTGCGCCATTCGGTCGCTTGATCGGAAACCTGAGCACGACGCCTGCCCGATCCTGTGGCCGGACATCGCGTTCCCCGGTTGCGATCACGGCATCGGGCGGCAGATCGGTCGGCTCGATGGCGAGGTGATTGACCTGGAACGACCGCAGGTCGGTCACCATCAGCTTGCCCGACCGGCCGGTTCGGCCGGCGACCCTGTTTTCGTGCAGCACCCGAACACCTGCCAACCCTTGCGTGTCGACAATCGCGAAACTGTCGTTGATCGTATTCGACAGAAATACCGAGCCATCGATTGCGGACACGGACCCGCGCGCCTGGGCACGGATCGTCGTTGCACCGTTGGTCCGATCGATTCCGGCGGCCAGCCATCCGATGCGGGACCGATGTTGGACTTCGACAAACTGGCTGTCGATCACGCCGCGCCCGATCGCCGCCTGATAGCCCCATGAATCGGCCTCGCTCGTGCCGCGCGCCGCCTGCAGCTGGCTTTGCCAGCGGCCGCCTTGCATCTGCCGATCAACACTCGCCTGACTGCGGCGTCCGAAGGGAAGCGACAGGCCGAACATGATGCTGCGGCCGCCGCGTGCGCTGGTGTCGTGCGAGCCGTTCGCGTAGATCGATACCGGTCCCCGCTGCACGCTGTAGGTTACGGACGCCAGACGGACCGCGGAACCGCGGCCAAACATCGCCGGCGCGCCCTTCAGCCTTTCCCAGGCGACGTCGCCTGCCTGATCGAGTGCGGTATAGCCGAGGGACATCGTACCGGCCGGGCCCACTGCAAGCGCAATGCTGGCGTCGGTCTGCCTGCGAATGGCAGGATAGCCATCGCTTGCCGCGTTGTCGCGAAAGGCCTTCGTCGCAAATCCGTGGGACAGCCTGAGTGACACCAGTGAGTCGCGGTGTTCGATTTGCGCGACGCAGCGCACGCCGTTCCCGTCCCGCCCGCTGCTGGCCGCGCAATCACCCGTGGCGATTGCCAGGTTGGCCAGGTTTACCGACACGCCCGACCCGACGAGCGCCGCGCTGCGGGTTGCTTCGGCATAGAGCGCCGCCGTCAGCCGAGGCGATACGCCCCAGCGGTAGCTGCCGCTCGCCGCGAGCTGTCCGTAGGCGTTGCTCTGGCTCCCGAATTGGTGCCGGATCACGCCAGCCTGGACAGCGAACGTGTGCAACCCGGGTGCGAGCAGAGCATTGCTCGCATAATAGGCCACCGTCGTCCTGACGGATTGTCCTAGGGAATTCTGGAGGTTCAGCGAGACTTTGCCGCTGCCCGTCTGCACCGGCACGTTGCGGATCTCGAAGGGACCAGCGCCGATAGGCAGGGATATCGCGGATGCGTCGTTCACAAGGATGTCGGCGATGGTGGGAACGACCGCGTTGCCACGAAAATCGGGCAGCGGCATCGTGATCAGGTCGGGACGCAGCGCGAAGTCCGAACCGAACTGGATGCCGCCGAGCCGGATCGCCCGTTGCGAGTCCGCGCCCGACGTTATGAAGTCGCCCAACCTGAGCCGCAGCAGGCGGTCGGGCAGCGAAACGGTGTAGTTGAAATCGAGCCTGGTCGCGCGATAGGTCGTCGTCGTCCCCGAACGGAATGCGGTCATCAAGGCCTGACCAGCCGCAACCCCATGGCCTGAAAAGACGCGTGCATCGAGGTACGCGGAAAAGGCCTGGCGACGAGCATCGCCGGTCGCTGTCGTATCGTAGTTCAGCGTGGAACCGGTCCCGCTCTCCACCGCTCCGGCCATGGCAGGATCGGCAGCGGCCGAGATCGTCGTTCTTACCAAACGCGCCTCGGAGGCGGTCACGTAGAGTCGGCCGGTAGCCTGGTCGACGTGCCACCGAAAATCACGGTCGGCGACGATGTCCGCAAGTTCATCGCCGAGCGTGGTGCGAGGGGCAAGGCCGAGTTCGACAAGTTCCTTGGGGGTCGCCGCCAGTCCGTCGCCGCGCAGAACAAACTCGCCGATTTTCCCAGTCGGGCGCCCATTGATCCAGACCTCCAGCAGCGTCGGTGCGGGAGCGGCCCCGGCATGGTCAGCGAGGCAGATCATCAGGAGAAATCGACAGGTCGATCGGAGGGCTTTGGCGCGCATCGCACGGTCCCGTCCCCGCTACCGCGCGAGGGCGACGGTGATGGGGCCCTTTCCGCCCTTCATCGTCAGTCGATAGCGGCCATCCGCGGCGGGTTGGACGGGCATGTCTTGGACCGGAAGTTCCCGCGTCGCGCCAGCCAGCAGATAGGGTGAACCACCATTCTTGACGGCGATCGGCGCGCCGTTCGTGTCGCGCAGCACAACGTTGCGCAGCGTCTCATGGCGCGCTCCCGGATTTTCGAGCACGAGCACCGTGTCACCCTCCCGGCGCGCCAGCCGAAATCGAACGCCGGGGTTCGCCGGAGCGACGGGCTCGACGAAGATCGGCATGGAAATGCGCAGGACCATACGCACGGCACCGGGTTCGGACGCGCGCGGGATCTGATCGAGGATCAATCGGTACGTCAGTTCCTTGGACGTCGCCTTATGCCGCACGAGGACACGGAAGACCTGGTTCGAATGGGATGGGATCGTCACGATGCGGGGACTGACGACGACATCGTCGGCCGGTGTGAGGACATCGTCGGGCTGTTGCGTCCAGGCGAAGGGCCGGATCTGGACCACCGTTTCCTCAGCGCCATCGTTTCGGACCGTCAGGCTCGTCGCCTGTTGCGAGGCGGCAAGATTGAACGTGACCGGGCTCACCGACAGGGATTGTGCCTGAAGCGGGGCGATGCCCGTTGCCAGGACGATCCCGTATCCGCCCGCCATCGACCAGCGACGAAGCCTCTCGAAGCGAAAAAAACTTCTCCGGGCCATCAGTAGGTGATCGTTGCGGTCAGAGTATCCGAATAGGCTCCGGGAACGGGCAATTGACCCGCTGCAAGGCGCCCGTAAACGGTAATGGCCTGAGCGCCGCCGTTGCCGGTGCCCGACACCGTGTCCGTACCGATCGTCGTGCCCCAGCTATTGGTACGCGCACTGTCGCGATAGACGGCATAGGCGAGCACATCGACGCTGGGGCCGTTCATGTACCGGTTCGTTACGGTCGCCCCCGTGCCCAAGCCTGCGCTGACGCCGATGGTGTAGGCGGTGGTATCCGTGCAGGTCGCGGTGATCGTCGAAGTCGCGTCGGTTTGGGCCCCGGTGTAGGTTCCGAACGTCAGCGCGGTCGCCGAAATCTGGCAACTCGACACGACGTTGGCGGTCACATTGAACGTCGTGTTCGCCGTCGATGCGCCTGCCGAGCCATTCGCCACAACCATGCATAGGGGAATGCTCAGAACGCGAGCCTGCGTTTTAAAAAAGGCTGTAGTGGTGTGAAGCGACGGCCGACCTATGCGCAGTAACGCAATATGCCGGGCCAAGTTCTGCGTAATCATAAGACGGCGACCTTTCTCAGGCAATTATAGAATGCCCGCCAAAGGAAGGGCGTCAGCCTCAGGAAAAACGTCACCATTTATATGCGGCGATCCACCACCGGTGGCCCTAACCAACTGCAGATTGTTGCGAATTAGGAAGTACTTCAGAGTCCATATGGACCGAGGAGTCTGGATGGTAATTCTTCACCTCATCGGACTGAAGCGCTTGTCCGCTTAAAAAGAGTGGCTGAGATTTATTGAGGATTTGTCCGAATACGTGCGCGCCGCAATCAACCCGAAAGGCGCCGATAATCATTTTTGCAGCCGTTTGAACCAATGGCGGCCTCCAACCGACTGCCCCAAATTGGACGCGCCGCCTTCTTCTCGCTCACGGCGGCCATGAGGAAATATCAGCCGCCAAAAGCCGCCAGCGCGAACAGGGAAATGCTTGAAGTCAGGGAACGGGGGAGGTGGCAGAAATGGCCGGATTTGGGTCGAGTGTGTCAGTGTAGTGCAAGCGATGAATCAGACGCGCACCGTCCGCAGGTCTCAAACTTGACTTACGCGACCTTGCCGAACCCGCCACTGAACCGCCACGTGCCTCGCCCCCTCCGCTTCGCGTCGTAAAGCGCAACGTCAGCGGATTTCAGGACTGTTTGTATGCTGTCGCCGTCGCCGGGATAAAGCGCGATGCCGATGCTGAAACTTAGGCTCATCTGTCCTCCGTTGAAGTCGACAGCAGGCTGGACGCCATCGACGATGCGACCGCATGCCGCATCGATATCGGCGGTGCTGCCGACGTCGGGTAAGAGTATGGCAAACTCGTCACCGCCGAGCCGCGCGACATGGCTCGACTCTCCGACGGCTGCACGCAGACGGTCTCCTGCCGCGACGAGGAGCGCATCGCCAGCATCGTGGCCAAACGTGTCGTTGACGACCTTGAAATGGTCAAGATCGATCAGGAGCAAGGCAAACCGGGACTTTTGACGATCGGACAGTGCGATGAGATTGCGCATGTGTCGTGTGAACTGTCGACGATTGGCGAGGGAGGTAAGTCCGTCGAAATAGGCCAGATATTCGAGCTCGTCATGAGCTTTTCGTAGCGCCGCATCGCTGCGCCAGTTCGCCCGCACGCTTGCGAAGATATAACTGATGCAAAGACCCGACGCGATTGTCGACGTCAGAGTGGTAAAATAGCTTGCTGGTTCGACCAGCCAAGGTAGCGCGAGCATTGCGCTGGCGGGAACACCAACCTTGAACGCCACGATCGACGGGGCGCGGAAGGCAAAGGCCTGGGCGTGGATCAGCTGCGAGATCAGCATGACGATAACCGCTGAACCTATATCAGGTACCCTGCTCCACCACAGCAAAACCGGCAAGCTCGTCCACGCGATCGTCGTCATGAGTGCGGAGGCAATATAGTTGAGCCGCAGCGGCAGGCGCCCGCCATCCGGTTGCGCCAGCATGATGCTGCATTGCCTGCACCACAGTTCTGCAAAGCCGACAAAGCTGATCCAGAGTATCGCAGCGCGAGAGCCCAGATGGGTGAGCAACAGCAAGCTCGCCAGAGCGGCGATCACCAATCGCGGCAACAGCGTTTTCAGGCCGTCCAGCGCCGCCCCATCGAGCCGATGGTCTCCCAGCCGTTCCAGCCAACCACGCGATATCAGGCCGCGGGGCATGATCACGTGTTCCCTGATGCCAGCACAGCCAGGATTGGGCGAATCCGGTCGCAGGGGCAGTGCGTAGTCCTGTGCCGCCGATCGTGATGGTAGGGAAAAGCGCCGACATGCATGCGCGCATTATAGGACAGCGTGAATCGATCGAGATAACGACACCGAAAAGTTCAGCGATCGGATCTTGCCATCCAAGCTGCAGAAATCACCGGTTTTGCATCGATCCAGGAACGGCATGAAGCCTAGGGTTCCTCCGATGCAAAAGGCTGATGCATCTGGGACGCCCATGCAGTGGCCGGTTTCCCGGGATGCAGCCCTAAAAGTGGAAAGGTCGCTTCCTCTCCATTTCCGACATTCACAAAAAGTCTGACACCAAAAGCGGTCAATCGCGGCGCATGAATATCCAATAGCCGCCCGTACTGGCAGACTGGATGCGCACCGTCAGTTCCCGGTCGCGGTCCTCGAAGTCGCCGACGTGGCTGAACTCCAAATCGAGCACGCCCGATACCCGGGCACGCTCGACGCGACCGCGAAAGTCAGGATTGTCCATACAGGGGGCGATCCTGCTGAAGAAGTCCAGGCCGAGGCGGTCGTGATTGCCGGAGCCCGACAGGCGCCGCTCTGCCGCACTATAATATTCGACCTTGCCATCGTCGCCGATCCGGATTGCGCCATAGGGCAAGGCGTCGACCGTTTCGCTTGGTAGCGCCTCTATCGCCATCGCCAGCTGGGGCTCGTTGAAATCGGGTAGCTCACGGGGGTCAACCATCATCGTTCCCCCACCGCTTCACGTTCGATGACAACCGCACCGACGATATGATCGACGACGATCCCGTCCGACGAGAAGGGCAGCAACAGCCGCTCGAATGTTTCCCTATACCCGTCACCAAGGTTGATACGGGCATATTCATGCGATGGCTTGCCGGTCAGCGCGCAGCGGCGATAGGCCGCCTCGCGCGCCGCGAGGCTATCGTTGCCACTGACCGGCATCTCGGTGGCGGCGATGCTGTGCGGTATAGCGTTGCGCAATGTGTCGCCGACCAGCGTGAAGGTGAAATGGATCGGCACCTTCCCCAAGTCGATCTGCGCAACCACGATCCGGTGCGGCTCGCTGCATGCATTGATCGTGAAGGTCTCGAACAACGGGATGACCGGGCCTGCGCGGATGGCGCGCCAGTGGTCGAGCAATGACCGGGTGCAATCAGACTTCAAGCGCAGCGTCAGCCGATCGAGCCGCTCGGCATCGGACGCACGCTGGTCCCGTGCAATCAGGATGCGGCGTAGCGCATAGTGCAATACGGCGGGGTTGAAGGGCTTCTGCACGACCGTCTCGCCATCGAGAGCGGCTTCGTTGGCGATCCCCGTCATGAACAGGCAGGGAATGTCCGATCCCGACGCGCGCACCTGCGCGACCAGGTCGTTACCGTTCATGTCCGGCATGTGGACGTCGGTCACGAGCGCGTCGATCGCCCGCGTCCGTAACACGAGCAGCGCCGCCTGTGCGTCCGGCGCGACGATGACGTCGAAGCCGTGGTCAGACAATCCTTCGGCGATCATGGCGCACAATTCGGCGTCATCATCGACCAGCAGGACTGTTTCGAAAGCGCGCCCGGTCGCGACGAAACCGGTCTCGTCGCTGCGGGGTACAGGGTCGGAGGCGCCAGGATCAACGGCACGCGGCAGGAAGATCGAGAATGTGGTTCCGTGGCCGGGGCGACTTTCGATACGCAGGGCACCGCCCGACTGCTCCACGAAGCGCTGCACCATCGCGAGGCCCAGCCCGGTTCCCTTGCCGCGCGCCTTGGTGGTGAAGAACGGCTCGGTAATCCGCTGCAAGGTATCGCTGTCCATGCCGGGACCGTTGTCGGCTACGACGATCCTGATCGCGTCCTGGCCGTCCAGTTCCAGCGGATGATCCGGTGAAGTCCGGGCGCAATTGCTGACGGCGATATGCAGGTGGCCACCGCCATTCATCGCATCGCTGGCATTGTTGGCAAGGTTAAGCAGCGCCGATTGCAATTGTGTCGGGTCTGTCAGCACAGGCCAGAGATCGTCGTCGCAGTCGATCGCGAGCGCAACGTTGCCGCGCATGCCGTGCCGGACGAGGTCGGAAATCTCGCCAATCGCGCCGGCTAGGTCGACACGCTGCGCAACCACATCCTCCTGGCGCGCAAAGGCGAGCAGTTGTCGTACAAGCGCAGCACCCCGCTCGGCCGCGCGCTGACCCATCGTCGCAATCTGCTCGATGCGGGGGTCGTCATTGCGGTTCTGGATAATTGTGAGCCCGCCGATCACCGCGCCGAGAATGTTATTGAAGTCGTGCGCTATGCCCGACACGAGCTGACCAACCGCTTCGAGCTTTTGGCTTTGCAGTTGCGCAGCCTGTACCGCTTCGCGCCGCTCGATTTCGGCCGTGAGGCGTGCATTGGCCTGGTTCAGTGCCGCAGTGCGAGCACGGACACGACGCTCCAGGTCAATATTCAGGTCCCGCAATTCGGCCTCGCGGCGACCCAAGGCCCGCGTCCCGTGCTCCCTGTCGATGAGTTCATTAAAATAGCAGACGATGCCATAGCATTCGTCCGGCAGTGTCACACGCTCGATCCGCCAGCCATATGCCTCGCGTGCCTCGATATCCGCGCGCTGTTTCGGCGTCGCTGCCGCGTCATACGCCATGCCAGTGTCGAGCGTCTGTCGGAAGCGGGCGATCGCTTCGCTGGCAAAGGGCTCGGGCCAGAGGGCACGAAGAACGTCGGCGAAATCGCGGCCGAGCAGCGGCTGGATATTTTCAAATACCGTCTGGGCGCCGCGGCTGACTACGCGCAGCCTGAAATCCGCATCGACCAGGCAGATTTCGAGAGGGTTGTTCGCGATCAGCGCTTCGAATGTCTCGATCTGGCGGCGAAGCCGGCCTTTCTGGACCTTGTCATGCGTGATGTCGCGCATGACCGATACGAAGCCGGTGATTTCGCCGCGCTCATCGCGCGTCGCGAATGTCGAGCGCTGGACGTCGATGATGTCGTCGGTCTTCAGATTGACGAGCTGCATCTCGCCCTCCCACACGCCGTCCCGCCTCGCCGTCGGCACGACGACCTCGTCGACGAGGTGGCGTTGTTCCGGAACGACGTAGTCGGTCAGCCGCATCGGGAAAATGTCGGCCGCCTCAACTCCGATCAAGCGTCGGCCGGCCGGATTGAGATAGGCGAGTCGACCGCCGGCGTCACAAAGGCCGATCAGGTCGCCGGTGTATTCCGCCATTTGGATCAGCGCGGCGCTTCCATGTGGAACCGCCTTGAGAAAGTCGGCGCGGCGCCCCTTGGCGAGAGGCTCTACGCAGTGACCGTCCTCGCTTGCGTCTTCCATAAAGGGCTCCCTGCCAGCGGGATCGATTCGGATGCGAAACATTAATCGTATTTCGAGGACGGCACCATATCGGTTGTGGTTCTTGCTAAAATCTGTTGTATTTCGGGAGTCGCACTCGGCCAGCTAAATCCAGCCCGACGGGCCGCGCGCGTCTAAGCGCACAAAGCGTCGCATCAGATTGCCAGCCTGTCGAAATGGCACTGGGCGCTATCGATGCTGGGATAGGGCGGGCCTCAGCTTACACCTGAATGCACGGCTGAGACTGTCGATCCTGCTCCCAGTCCCGGACGCTCAGCCGCGGTTTCGCGCGCGCCGGTACCGGACATCTGTTTATGTCGGGTTCGTGCCGGCCCCTGAGAGAAGCACGAATCCCGGGTGGCGATCTGAAGTCCAGCAGAAAAACGGCTTTTTGTATTGGTTTAGCTACCGTTTCGTCAGGCCTTCGCACTCGCTGTGGCGGAGAGAGGCCTGCCTCTGTTGACGTAGACCGCGAGAGAGACGCGGCCATTCGTAGTCGGCAGCGCATCTGCTTGCGAGAGAAGTGTTGCGGCAGCGCCGTACGAGCGGGAACGTCGCGATTAAGGCGCAGGCTCATCAACGTCGACGTTTATCCACGTCGCCATTTACACGTTGAAAACTTCGCGTTCTTATCTTGAGCTTGCGTCACCATTGAAAGTGCCCAACAATGATCTTGGTCGTCGAGGACGAGACCGACGTCCGGGAGGAGTTGGTTGAAATGTTGGAATTGCGCTCGTTCGCGGTTAGCGGCGCAGCGTGTGTGGCCCTTGCGCTGGAGAGCCTGAAGCAAGGTTCCAGCCACGTAACCCTGTTGACGGACCTCCGCTTGCGAGACGGCAGTGGCCTTGACCTGGTCTGCGCAATCCGAGCCGACCCTGACCTGCGGGCAAAGGTGAACACCATAATCCTGATGACAGGCCACACCGATCTGACCGAACAAATAGAGCATGAAACCAGGAAGAAGGATCTTCATGTCCTTTTCAAGCCAGTCGACTTAGAATTGCTCCTGTCACTGCTTACACAAGACGGGCGGGGTTGATGAATGACATCGTCAACCGCTTACGCCACGGCGGCGAGTTTCAGCTAGCCGCAGAGCCGCTACGGCAAATGACCGTCCAGGGATGGGCTCTGACGATCGTCCTTTTGGCCGTGGCCATCGGCGCGAGTTCCTTCCGCATTATTCTTGCGCCCGGGTTCGAAATGTATCTCGGCCCCCTTTTCTACCTTCTCACATACAGGTTGGGCGGGCTGCGGCTAGCTATTCCCATGGTATTGCTAACGATGGCGTCATCCTGGTTCTGGTGGGGCCATATCTTTACCATTGCGCTGGCGCTGGGACATGTAGTTTTCATCAATTGGACTCGCTTCGCTGGCTCTTCACTTGCCATCGCCACCGCCGTCTTTTTGCTTACCGTCGGGACGGCGGCGGGGTTTCTATTCCTGCGCATCAACTACGATGCGTCGCTGACGATTTTCGCGCTGACGATGATCCGCAAGCTTCTCAACGATGTGTTGATGGCAGCGCTGGTCGATCTAGCGCTGTCACTCTTCGTCGTGAACCTTCCAGCCGGTCGGGTCTCGCTGCGCCGCACGATCAGCCTCGCCCAGCTCTTGCCGGCATCCATTACACTCATCGTGCTCGCGTGCGCGCTCGTCATGTTTGTCAGCAGTGTCCGGCGCTTTCCGGAAGAATTCAAATCCTTCATGGCCGAAACCGCGCTTCTGGCTGAGGTGCGGATCGGTCGCGGGATCGTGACCGGAAATGGGTTCTTGGGCGTGGCAGAAACGCGCAATACAGGAAGGCATCCCCAAAAACTGCTTATCTCAGACAAAGAAAGCAGTCTGCGCTCCGCACAAGCAATGCAGCTTTTCGGCTGCACGCGGATCGATGATGGATTGCAAGTGACGGGGCCGAACGACCGCAATACGTTTGCCTACTGGGTTACCGCGTGTCAGCTCGGCCGTTACACTCTTCCTGACCGCAAATACTTCTATCTCTACTCAACCCGACCAGCTGCCGAGAGTGCTTATCGCGTCGTGCTTCTAGAGATGCTCGGCCTGGGCGTCATTCTCGTCGTGTCGATCTTGCTGCAGCTGCTCATCACGCGCGCCCTGCGTCGTTCGCTGCAAGCGTGGAAAGACGTCGCGGAAGGGTTCGGCCAACCTGGCCTTTCGCTGCCTCAAAAGCTTGCATTCAACGAGTTCGACCGCCCGATCGCAGCTATCGTCACCGCGAACAACAGCTTTGCCGAGTTGGTGCAAGAGCGCTTGCGAATTGCCCAGGCATTCATCGAACTCAAAAAGGAAATGGACCTGAGCCTTGCGGCGGATATCCGCTTCGACGCTGCCAAGGGCACCCTCGCTTTTCTGGACATGAACATCGAACGGGTTGCACAGGAGCGGTCCGAAGCAATCCATACCAATGATTGTCTAGCTTTTGCGGACATCTGCGATGATGCCGAGGCGTTTGTCGAGTTTCGGCTCGCAGACCAGGAATCTAGTGATTGGTATCTATTCGTCGGTCGCGACCTCCTGGCTCCCGGCCATTGGCGTTCGGGGTGGTTGGTGCGCCTCCGGCAGTCGAAGCTGGCGCAGAATCGGATGCTCCAGCAGGCGCGTCTCGTCGAGCTCGGGGGCATGGCCTCAGCCCTGAGTCATGAACTCAAACAACCTCTCTTCACCATCTCGCTTTCTGCCGAGAATGGCCGTTTGTTGCTCGATCAGGCGAGCCCCGATGGCGCG
The DNA here is from genome assembly GCF_014842205.1 of Sphingomonas sp. CFBP 13714. Taxonomy (NCBI): domain Bacteria; kingdom Pseudomonadati; phylum Pseudomonadota; class Alphaproteobacteria; order Sphingomonadales; family Sphingomonadaceae; genus Sphingomonas; species Sphingomonas sp. CFBP 13714. The sequence continues at coordinate 366,440 of NZ_JACYVG010000004.1, read as the reverse complement.
GCGCGTGCTCGCGACAAGTTTGATCGGATCAGCGAACAGGTAAACCGCGCACGCGATATCATTGCGCGCATTTCGCGCTACGCTCGGATCGAGAATGACAGCCCCGAACCGCTTGATCTGGGCGACGTCGTCAGCACAACCTTGTCCTTCATGCGGCCGTTGCTGATCCAGCACGATGTCGGCGTGAAAATGACGTTGCCAGACGGGCCACCGGTTCTGCTCCTTGCTCCGCGAGTCGGTCTCGAGCAGGTGCTCGTCAACGCCATTCAGAACGCGGTCGACTCCATCGCAACGCGACGCGAAGCCGAGGACGCGAGTCTGACCGGTGCCGTCGAACTGGAGGTAACTGTCTCAGAGAGCGGCGTTCGCATCAGTATTGTGGACAATGGCGCCGGGCTGTCTTTGAGTCATCCGGACCGGGCATTCGATGCCTTCATGACCACCAAGGAGACGGATCGCGGGACAGGTCTTGGCCTCTATATCTCCCGGCAGATCGTCATGGAAATCGGCGGAAAGATCAGCATCAGATCGCGCGAAGCTCCGGAGCGAGGTGCGATCCTGAGCATCGATTTTCCCGATTTTGTAGCTATTTAGCCTATCAGGCTTCCATTGGAGACGGTGGATCGAACCTGACCACCGCGCTGCTGACGTTGAGCCTGAACAAATGGTCGTTCTTCTCTCATAGCGTACGTTCCGCGGCTGTTAGTTGCGGTAGAATCGCACGGCAGGACGCGATTTGGCATTCGCGGAGCCGGGTTGCCCGTCACCGCAATTCTCGGCGAGCGTCCGAACCTGCCCATTTTTGTCGAGAAGGGCTTACTTTGATGCAGTCTCGGCCTTCGGCTCCCACAACTCTATCTTGGTCCCGTCCGGATCAACGATCCACGCAAATTTCCCGATTGCGTCGGTGTCATCCCTTTTGAGTATCGCAACGCCCTTTACTTTCAGACGATCAACGAACGCGTCCAAGTCATCTACCGCGAAATTTAGCATAAACTCGCGCTTTGATGGCTCCATGTAGTTGGATCCCTCCTTAAACACATTCAGAGTGAGTACTGGCGGGTGCTCCGGCGCGTCATAGGGCAGCACGACTCCGCCCCACGCCTCAACTTTGAGGCCGAGAACATCGCGATACCACGCCATGAGGGCTTTCGGCGCTTTGCTCTTAAAGAAGATGCCACCGATACCGGTAATTTGACCGATCGGCTCTGCGGAGATAGTCATGGGCGTCAACGCAGCCAAGACGGCAACGACTGATAGTAGCCTGCGAATAGTCGGCAAAGCATTAGCTCGCCCCATCGTTGCTGGCGAGATGTTACGGGGGTGCGGATCGCCTGGCAACTTTATTCCCGATCGACCACTTTTTTGCAGAAAGCGGCAGTCTCGCAATATCGGTTATTGCCACGGGCCTTCTCGAAATCGGACGGCCAGCAATCCTTCCCATCATGACGTGGTCGAACACCGGACATCGAACCTGTCCGCGCGGAGATGAGCGAATGACTGACGTTGGGGAGCGGGGAAGTCGGCGCGAATGACCGAATTTGGGCCTGGCTAATCGGGCGCTCGGCGAGACCGGTATCGGCCCGAGACGGTCATTCCGATCAGTTTCGGTAAACGTCCGATAGTGACAGAAGCTGCCGGTCAGGCTGCGCAGAGCGCCCGGCCGGCGGTGCGCCCGCGGATCACCGCTTCCATGATGTGTTTGCAGTCCCAAAATCTGTCGTCGTAAGCGCGCTCACGGCTTCAGGAGATCGTCCGCTCAATCAGCTTTGGTCTACAAGGTCATCGGTCTAAGGGCGTCACGGGGGACACGCATTTGCGGATCGCGATTGTCGATGAAAGTGCCGCGCGCGCGGCGGTGATCGAGGAAGGGCTGCGCGATGCGGGCCTGAGCGATGTCACGATCTTCGTCGATCGGCGCGGGATCGCCGCGCGGCTCGAGGCGCTGTCGCCCGATGTCGTGCTGATCAACCTCGCCAATCCGCACCGCGACGAGTTGGAAGAACTGTTCGCCTTGTCCAAGGCGATGGCGCGGCCGGTCGCGATGTTCGTCGACCAGAGCGACGTGGCGGGGATCGAGGCGGCGATCGACGCGGGCGTTTCCGCCTATGTCGTCGACGGGCTCAAGAAGGAGCGTATCCGGCCGATCCTCGAACTCGCGATCCGCCGGTTTCGCGCCTATTCGCGGCTGCGCACCGAACTGGACGAAGCGCGCAGCGCGCTCGCCGAGCGCAAGGCGATCGACGAGGCCAAGGCGCTGCTGATGAAGAAGCGCGGGATCGACGAGCCAGCAGCCTACGCCGCGCTGCGCAAGGCGGCGATGGATAGCGGGCGGCGGATCGGCGATGTCGCCGACGCGATCGTCACCGCCAACCGGCTGATGGGGGATTTATGACGACCACGCCGTTCCGCATCGGTTTTTTGCCGCTGGTCGACGCCGCCTTGCCGATCCTTGCACGCGAACTCGGGTTTGCCGAGGCCGAGGGCATCTCGCTCGAGCTGATCCGCGACATCAGCTGGGCCACGGTCAATGACCGGCTGCTCTATGGCCATAGCGATGCCGCGCATCTGCTCGCGCCGCTCGCGATCGCGACGACGCTGGGGCTGGGGCGGCCGGCGACGCCGCTGTCGGTTCCGTTCGTGCTTGGGCTCAACGGCAACGCGATCACGCTGCGGCCTGATCTCGCCGCGCAGGTCACAGCCGTGGGCGCGCCGGGCGATGTCGCGGCGATCGGGGCGCGGCTTGCGATCGTCGCGCAGGCGGCGCGCGAGCGCGGCACGCCGCTGCGTTTCGGCGTGGTGCATCGCTATTCGAGCCACAATTACATGCTGCGCTACTGGCTGATCGGCTGCGGGATTGATCCCGACGCCGATGTCGCGATCGTCACGGTCGCACCGCCCTTCGCCGCCGACGCGCTTGCCGCGGGCGAGATAGACGGGATCTGCGTCGGCGAGCCGTGGAACAGCGTCGCGGTCGATCGCGGCGTCGGCGTGATCGTCGCAGTGACGTCGCAGATCTGGCTGCGCGGCGTCGAGAAGGTGCTGGCCATGCGGACCGCGCGGATGGAGGAGGATCCCGACCTTACCCACCGCCTGCTGCGCGCGCTGTATCGGGCGGGCGTCGCTTTCGTCGATCCGGCACGGCGCGAGGACATCGCCGCGATCCTGGCCGGGCCCGACTATCTCGACGGGTCGGCGACGCTGATCGGCCACGCGATATCGGACCGAATCGTCTTTGCGCAGGGCGCTGCGCCGATCGACGTGCCCGACTTCATGTTCCAGCATCGTGAAGCGGCCAATTTCCCGTGGGTCAGCCAGGCGGCGTGGCTCTATGCGCAGATGTCGATTGCCGGCCATGTCACAGAAAATGCCACCAGTTATGACGCCGCGCAGCGCGTCTTTCGCCCCGACGTCTATCGCGCCGCGCTGCGGCCGCTGGGCGTCCCGCTGCCGGGGGCCAGCTCAAAGCTCGAGGGCGGGATCGTCGAGGCACTCGGTGTCGGGACGACGCAGGGTCGGTTGATCCTCGGCGCGGACCGGTTCTTCGACGCGCGCAGCTTCGATCCCGCCGATCTGGCCGGCTATCTGGGTGGATTCTGAGCTTTAAGCACCGCGTCGCAGAAAATTGTTGCGTTGCGGCGCGAATCGATGCAGCTTTCGGTCATCGTCGAGACGCTGCAATGGGGTAGCGTCTTCGGCATCACTAACAATCTGGCAAAGTCGCCGTCGCGTCTCGCATGATCGAGCGCCGCGGCGGCTTTTTTGCGTTTGCTCGAGGGGGGAATCGGGACGATGACGCAGCTGCAGACAGGGTTTGACGCGGGGCTGGCGGGGACCGGCACGCGTGCCAGGGCGAAGCCGACCGCGCCGGGTGCCACCGGCTTCTGGCAGAGCGGGCATCGCCCGACGCTGATCGCCGCGTTTCTCTATTTCGATCTCGCCTTCATGGTGTGGGTGCTGCTCGGCCCGCTCGCGCCGATCATCGCCAAGGAGCTGGCACTGTCGCCCGCCGAGAAGGGGCTGATGGTGGCCGTGCCGACGCTCGCCGGCGCGGTGTTGCGGCTCGTCAACGGGCTGCTGGTCGACAAGATCGGGCCGAAAAAGACCGGGGCGATCGGGCAGATCATCGTCATCGCCGGCCTGTCGATCGGCTGGCTGTTCGGGGTGCACAGCTTCGAGGGCACGCTCGCGCTCGGCGTCGTGCTCGGCTTTGCCGGGGCGAGCTTCGCGGTCGCACTACCCCTGGCCTCGCGCTGGTATCCGGCCGAGCATCAGGGCAAGGCGATGGGGATCGCGGGCATGGGCAATTCGGGCACTGTGCTCGCCTCGCTGTTCGCGCCGCTGCTCGCCAAGGCGTTCGGGTGGAACGCGGTGCTGGGGCTGGCGGTGATCCCGCTGGTGATCGTGTTCGTGTTCTACATGGTGATGGCGAAGGACTCGCCGAGCCAGCCCGCGCCCAAGCCGTTCGCTGCCTATCTGTTGGTGCTCAAGGAAGCCGACACTTGGTGGTTCATGCTGTTCTACGGCGTCACCTTTGGCGGCTTCGTCGGGCTCGCCTCCAGCCTGCCGGTCTATTTCACCGACCGTTTCGGACTGACCCCGGTAATGGCAGGCTATTGCACCGCTGCGTGCGTCTTCACCGGATCGCTGGTGCGGCCGATCGGCGGCGCGGTGGCGGACAGGATCGGCGGGATCAGCGCATTGACCGCGGTCTATCTGCTGGCGGCGATCACGCTGGTCGCGATCAGCACCGCACCTGCCTCGTTGCTCGTCTCGCTCGGCCTGTTCCTGCTGGTGATGGCGACGCTCGGCTTTGGCAACGGCGCGGTGTTCCAGCTCGTGCCGCAGCGCTTCCGCAGCGAGATCGGCGTGATGACCGGGCTGGTCGGCTTCGGCGGCGGGATCGGCGGCTTCTACCTCGCGTCCTCGCTCGGCTTCGCCAAGCAGTGGACGGGCAGCACGTCGCCGGGCTTCCTGATCTTCGCCGGGCTCGCGGTCATCGCGTTGCTCGGGATCCTCAAGGTGAAGCGCCACTGGCGCGGCAGCTGGACCGCGGCGAACGGAGCGCGGATCTGATGCGCGCGCTGTCGCTCCTCGTATTGGGAGGGCCGGTGGCGACACCGGCCCTTGCCGACCCGCTCACATTCACCCCGCTGGTCGATGCGCGGCTGCGCTACGAGCATGTCGAGCAAGTGCCGCTTGCCAAGGATGCCGACGCGGTCACAGTCAGGGTCCGCAGCGGGTTTGAGGCGAAGTTCAGCGATTTCAGCTTCCTCGCCGAGTCCGAGGCAACGCTGGCGATCAATCCGGCGTACAATAGCGGGGTCAACGGCAGGACCGGCTATCCGATCGTCCCCGATCCCCAAAATATCGAACTCAACCGGCTGCAGCTGCAATATCGCGGGCTCAAGCAAACCGTCGTCACGGTCGGGCGGCAGGCGATCAACCTGGACGACCAGCGGTTCGTCGGCGCGGTCGCGTGGCGCGACAACGAACAGACCTTCGATGCGGTGCGCGTCGAATGGTCCGCGATCAGGAACCTTAAGGCCGATGTCACCTATGCGAACAATGTCCGCACGATCTGGGGGATCGACGGCGGCAATCGCTTCGGTCCTGCAAAGCTGTCGGAGATTGGCGGCGACAATGTCCTTGCCAATCTGGCGTACAAGACCAGCCTCGGCACGCTGACGGGTTTTGCGTATCTGGTCGACCAGGACCAGCGGCAGGTGTTCGTCAATTCGAGCCAGAGCTACGGCGGGCGTTTCGTGGGTGCCTATCCGTTGAGCAAGACGGTCAAGCTGGCCTATCTGGCAAGCTTCGCGTCGCAGAGCGACTATCACCGCAACCCCAATCGCTATCACGCGGACCATTATGCGGGCGAGCTCGGCATTGCGGTCAGGGCGCTGTCGCTGACCGGGGGGTATGAAGTGCTCGGCGCGGACAAGGGCGTTGCGGTCACCAGCTTCCAGACCCCGCTCGCCACGCTGCACAAGTTCAACGGCTGGGCCGACAAGTTCCTCGTCACCCCGCCCAATGGCCTGCGCGATGCTTACGGCTCGCTCGGGTATGGCTGGAAGAAGGTCGCCGGGCTCGATGCGATCGCGCTGATCGCGAGCTGCCATCGCTTCGACAGCGACCGGCTCGGCCAGCATTACGGCAATGAAGTCGACGCGCAGATGAGCGTCAAGAAGGGCAAGTACACCGCTCTTCTTAAATATGCCGACTATCGCGCCGATCGCTTCGCGACCGACACCAAGAAACTCTGGCTTTCGTTGGACTGGGCGTTTTCATGACCAAACCGCATCTCATCGTCATCGGCAACGGCATGGCGGGCTGCCGCGCGGTCGAGGAAATCCTCGCGCGTGACGCAAACCGCTATCGCATCACGATCTTCGGCGCCGAGCCGCACGTGAACTACAACCGCATCATGCTCTCGCCGCTGCTGGCGGGGGACAAGGCGTTCGACGATATCGTCATCAACGATCTCGCCTGGTATGCCGACAACGCGATCGAGCTCGTCACGAGCGACCCCGTCGTCGCGATCGACCGCAAGATCCAGACCGTCACCGCGCGCTCGGGTCGCGTCGAAAGCTACGACACGCTCATCCTCGCGACGGGCTCGGACCCGTTCATCATCCCGGTGCCGGGGCACGATATGCAAGGTGTCGTCACATTCCGCGACATGGACGATGTCGGCGCGATGCTCCGCGCAGCCGACGCCGGAGGAGATGCGGTGGTGATCGGCGGCGGGCTGCTCGGGCTCGAGGCAGCGCATGGCCTGTCGCTCCGCGGCATGAAGGTGACCGTGCTCCACATCATGCCGACGCTGATGGAGCGCCAGCTCGACGAAGCGGCGGGCTGGCTGCTCGAGGAAGCGCTCGAGGCGCGGGGCCAGACGATCCTGACCGGCGCCGACACCGCCGAAATCTACGGCCAGGGGAAGGTGGAGGGCGTGCGCCTCAAGACGGGGCAGGAGATCCCGGCCGCGCTGGTGGTGATGGCGGTCGGCATCCGCCCCAACGTCAAGCTCGCGCGCGCCGCGGGCCTGGCGATCGGGCGCGGAATTCATGTCGACGATCATCTCGTGACCTCGGACGCCAACGTGCTCGCGGTCGGCGAATGCGTCGAGCATAACGGCCTCATCTATGGCCTCGTCGCGCCGCTGTGGGAGATGTGCCGCAGCCTTGCCGACGGCCTCGTCGCGACACCCTCGGGCTATACCGGCTCGGTCACCTCGACCAAGTTGAAGGTCTCGGGGATCGACGTCTTCTCGGCGGGCGATTTCTCGGGTGGCGAGGGCTGCGAGGACATCGTCATGCGCGATGCGGCGCGCGGCATCTACAAGCGCGTCGTGGTCAAGGACAACCGCGTCATCGGTGCGGTGCTCTACGGCGATACGCAGGACGGCAACTGGTATTTCGACCTGCTCAAGAAGCAGCAGGACGTCGCCGAGATCCGCGACGCCTTGATCTTCGGCCAGGCGTTCGCGAGCGGAGGAGCGGCATCGGCAAACCCTAATGCGGCAGTCGCGGCCTTGGCGGACGACGCCGAGATCTGCGGCTGCAACGGCGTCAGCAAGGGCAGGGTGGTCGGCGCGATCTCGGGCGGCGCCTGCACGCCCGACGCGGTGCGCGCCTGCACCAAGGCCTCGGCCTCGTGCGGGTCGTGCACCAATCTGGTCGAAGGGCTGCTCGCGGTCACCTTGGGCGAGGCGTTCGACGGCGAGCGGACCGCGCCGACGGTGTGCAAATGCACCAGCTTCACGCATGAGGACGTCCGCCGGCTGATCCTCGAGAAAGAGCTCAAGGCGATCCCGCAGGTGATGCAGGCGCTGCACTGGACGACGCCCGACGGCTGTTCGTCGTGCCGCCCCGCGCTCAATTACTATCTGCTCTGCGCCTGGCCGGGCGAGTTCGTCGACGACAACCAGTCGCGCTTCGTCAACGAGCGGATGCACGCCAACATCCAGAAGGACGGTACCTATTCGGTCGTCCCGCGGATGTGGGGCGGCGTCACCAACCCGAAAGAGCTACGCGCGATCGCGGACGTGTCAGAAAAGTACGAGGCACGGCTGATCAAGGTCACCGGAGGGCAGCGGATCGACATCTTCGGGATCAAGAAGGAGGATCTGCCCGCGGTGTGGGCCGATCTTAACGCCGCCGGCATGGTCAGCGGCCATGCCTATGCCAAGGCGCTGCGCACGGTGAAGACGTGCGTCGGCTCGGAATGGTGCCGCTTCGGCACGCAGGATTCGACCGGGCTCGGCATCAAGACCGAGCAGATGACCTGGGGCAGCTTCATGCCGCACAAGTTCAAGATCGCGGTGTCGGGCTGTCCACGCAATTGCGCCGAGGCGACGATCAAGGATTTCGGCGTGATCTGCGTCGACAGCGGGTACGAACTGTCGATCGGCGGCAATGGCGGGATCCAGCTGCGCGGCACCGATTTCCTGTGCAAGGTCGCGACCGAGCAGGAGGCGCTCGACCACTGCGCGGCGTTCATTCAGCTGTACCGCGAGGAAGCGCGCTATCTCGATCGCACCGCGCCGTGGGTCGAGCGGGTCGGGCTCGACTATATCAAGGCGCGGATCGTCGAGGATGTGGAAGGGCGCGTGGCGCTGACCGCCCGCTTCCACTTTTCGCAGCGCTTCATGCAGGACGATCCCTGGGCGAAACGCGCAGCGGGGGAGGATTACAAACTCCACCAGCATCTCGCCGAAATCCGTCCGCTCGCGGCGCCTGGGCTGGTGACGGCATGAGCGCGGTCGGCGAATGGCTGGACATCGGTCCGGTCGATCAGCTCCCCACGCTCGGCGCGCGGACGCTGCCGGTACGCGGCGGGCGCGAGATCGCGATCTTCCACACCGCCAATGGCGAGGTCTATGCGCTCGCCAACCAATGCCCGCACAAACAGGGGCCACTCAGCCAGGGGATCGTCCACGACACCACGGTGACCTGCCCGCTGCACAATTGGCGGATCTCGCTGGTGACGGGCGAGGCGCAGGGCGAGGATAAGGGGTGCGTGCCGGTGATCCCGGTCAAGATCGATGGCGGGCGGATCTTGATCGGCCGGGCTGAAGCGCTTGCGGGGGTAGCGGCATGATAAGCCCCTTCCCTTCAGGGGAGGGGCTAAGTGTAAAGACGACATGCGCCTATTGCGGTGTCGGCTGCGGCGTGATCGCCACGCCGACCGGCGGGCGCACCGCAACGATTGCCGGCGACCCTGACCACCCCGCCAACTTCGGCAAGCTCTGCTCCAAGGGCACCCATCTCGGCGAGACAATCGGCCTCGAAGGCCGCCTGCTTCACCCGATGATCGGCACCCGCCAGGCCAGCTGGGACGATGCGCTCGACCATGTCGCGCAGCGCTTCGCCGCGACGATCGCCGAATATGGCCCCGACAGCGTCGCTTTCTACGCCTCGGGCCAGATGCTGACCGAGGATTATTACGTCGCCAACAAGCTGATGAAGGGCTTTATCGGCACCGCCAATATCGACACCAATTCGCGGCTCTGCATGGCGAGTGCGGTGGCGGCGCATGTTCGCGCGTTCGGCGAGGACGTCGTGCCGTGCAGCTATGACGATCTTGATGCCGCCGATCTGATCGTGCTGGTCGGATCGAACACGGCCTGGTGCCATCCGGTGATCTGGCAGCGGATCGAGGCTGCGCGGGCGGCGCGCGGGACCAAGCTGGTGGTGATCGACCCGCGCCGCACCGAGACCGCCGAGCGCGCCGACCTGCATCTCGCGATCGCGCCCGACAGCGACGTCGCTTTGTTCACCGGACTGCTCGCGCACATGCGATCGAGCTGGCGGCTCGACGGCAAGGCGTTGGCCGAGCGCGTAAGTGTCCCCGACGGCTTCTGGAGGTCGCTGCCGAACCCCGACGTCGCACGCACCTGCGACATCGCGAGCGCCGACCTGCAGGCGTTCTACGATCTGTTCGCGGATCACCCGCGCACGATCACGCTGTTCAGCCAGGGCGTGAACCAGTCGACCAGCGGCACCGACAAGGCCAACGCGATCATCAACCTCCACCTCGCCACCGGCCGCATCGGCTTGCCCGGCGCGGGGCCGTTCAGCATCACCGGCCAGCCCAATGCGATGGGCGGGCGCGAGGTCGGCGGGCTCGCCTCGACGCTTGCCGTGCACATGGGCTTCTCGGAGGCCGAGCGCGACCGCGCACAGCGCTTCTGGCAGTCGCCGACGATCTGTGCGGGGCCGGGGCTGAAGGCGGTCGACATGTTCGAGGCGATGGCCAAGGGCCGCATCAAGGCGGTGTGGATCATGGCGACCAACCCCGCCGTGTCGATGCCCGACGCCCGCATGGCGCGCGTCGCGCTCGCCAATTGCCCGTTCGTCGTCGTGTCCGACTGCATCGCCGAGACCGATACGCTGCGGTTTGCGCAGGTGAAGCTGCCCGCACTCGGTTGGGGCGAGAAGGACGGCACGGTCACCAATTCCGAACGCCGCGTGTCGCGCCAGCGCGGCTTCTTGCCGCCGCCGGGCGAGGCGCGCCCCGACTGGTGGGCGATTGCGGAGGTTGCACAGCGCATGGGGTTCGCCGGCTTCGACTATTCCAGCGCCGCGAGCGTGTTCCGCGAGTTCGCCGCGCAGACCGGGTTCGAGAATGGCGGCACGCGGCTGTTCGATATTTCCGGCCAGGCGACGATTTCCGACGCCGGCTATGCCGCGATGGCGCCGTTCCAATGGGGGGGCGCGTCGCCGTTCGCCGAGCGCGCCTTTTCGACACCCGATGGCAAGGCGCGGCTCGTGCCCGTCGTCCACGCGCCGCGCGACGATGCCAGCCGCGCTTACCCGTTGCGGCTCAACACCGGGCGCTACCGCGACCAGTGGCACACGATGACACGCACCGGGCTGTCGCCCAAGCTGTCGCAGCACCGCCGCGAGCCGCTGGTCGAGGTCCATCCCGATACCGCGCAGCGGCTCGGCCTTGCCGACGGCGCACTTGCACGGGTCGAGACGCCGAACGGCGCGAGCATCTTCCGCGTCGCGATCACCCCCGACCAGCGCCGCCGCGAGCTGTTCGTGCCGATCCACTGGACCGACCAGACCAGCGCCGGCGGTCGCGCCGGATTGCTCCCCGGCAAGGATCGCGACCCCGTCTCGGGCCAGCCCGGCTTCAAGAACACCCCCGCGCGCGCCGGGTCGTACAAGCCCGGCTGGACCGGCTTCCTCCTGTCGCGCGAGCGGCCGAACGGACCCGATTGCGCCTATTGGACACGCATCCGCACCGCGCATGGCTGGCTGGTCGAACTGGCGGGGGAGGGCGATCCCGCCGCGATGACCGCGCTGATGCCCGAGGGCGGGCGCGCCGAGATGATCGACGCACGGCGTGGCGTGGTACGCGCGGCGGTGGTCGCCGACGGTCAGCTGGAGGCAGCCTTGTTCGTCTCGCGCGGCGCCGGCCTGCCGCCGCGCGACTGGCTGCTCGGCCAACTCGGCGTTCCCAATGCCGCGTCGTTCGAAGTGCTTGCCGGCCGCCCGGCCACGCCCGCGGCCGATCCCGGGCCAATCGTCTGCGTATGTTTCGACGTCGGGCTCAACTGCTTGCTCGCCGCGATCACCCATCAGCGGCTCGTCAGCGTCGAGGCGGTCGGTGCCGCGCTTCATGCTGGTACCAATTGCGGATCGTGCCGCCCCGCCATCGCCAAATTGTTGCCCGTCCAGGAGAGTATCCATGTCTGAACTCATCGCACCCGGCGACGTGTGGCTGGTCGGCGCGGGGCCCGGCGACCCCGATCTGCTGACGCGCAAGGCCGAGAAGCTGATCGGCGCTGCGAGCATCGTCTTCTACGATGCGCTGGTCGGGCCGGGGGTGCTGGACCTGATTCCCCCCCATGTGCGGCGCGTCTCGGTCGGCAAGCGATCCGGGCGGCATTCGAAGACGCAGCCCGCGATCGACGCACTGCTGGTCGCGGCGGCGCGCGCCGGGGAGCGGGTCGTGCGGCTGAAGGGCGGCGATCCGTCGATCTTCGGCCGCTCGACCGAGGAGGTCGACGCGCTGACCGCGCACGGCTTTCGCGTCCACATCTGCCCCGGCATCACCGCCGCCAGTGCCGCCGCCGCCAGCGCGTGCCTGTCGCTCACGCTGCGCGGGTCGGCCCGCCAGGTGCGGTTCGTCACCGCGCACGCTCGCGCTGGCGAGACGCTGGATCTCGACTGGGCTACGCTGTCAGATGGCTCGACGACAATTGCCTTCTACATGGGACGAGGGGCTGCAACCGTCATCGCGAGCCAGCTGATCGCGAACGGCCTCGACCCGGCGACTCCGGTGCTGATCGCGAGCGATGTCAGCCTTCCGTCGGAACGTCTCGTCCATACCCGGCTCGATCTGCTTGCGCTCGTGATCGACCGCGCTTCGGGTGCCGGCCCTGCATTGATCTTGGTCGGAGAGGCAATGCGTGCGCAACGCGCGTCTCGACTTGCCCAGTTTGCATACGAGATTAGCGGCAGCGGCGCACTCGGCGTAGGCATGCTCGCGGTGCCTTCAGGAGCGATTTGACCGGTCGCCGGCTCGCTGCCAAATCTTTTCGTTCGAAGCTGCAGGTCGCATGGAGCTTTGATGTCCGGTTTCGCCTGAAGCAACCGTTCGCGGGGCAAGCAGCGAATGGCTTCAAAGTCCCACTTCTTGCCATTCTGCGATCGCCCTTCGCGAGGTACGGCGGACATTAACGGGTGTGTGAAACTGTGGAACACGCAACCCCGGCTGAATGTCGTCTTGTGGATCGTGTACCCAATCGGCCCATCAAGTCTTGACCTCGGACATGGCCCGGTCATCCGGGCTGCGTAAGATGCCATCTTTCAGCATTTTCGCGACGACCTTGGCGATATCATCTGGTGTCTCGTCTTCGCTCCAGACGCCGTAGCGAAGTCCGAGGAATACGTTCATTCCCATGATCGCCCAGCCATGGACCTCGCTGACGTCGCCCTTGACCTCGCCGCGGTCCGCGGCCTTTCGCAGGCGACGCGTGATCCGGTCCGCCGTGGTCGCATAATGGAGGCGAAAACTCTCAGGATCGACGAATTCGGACTCGTCGATGATCCGGTAGATTTCCTTGTGGTCACGGACGAAGCTGATGAATTCGCGAAGCCCCGCCTGCTCGGCGGCGATCTGGTCGGGTGCGGACAGGATCGCCGGGGCGACATGATCGCGAACCTGGTCGGACATGTCGCGGACGAGCGCGCGGAACACCGCGTCCTTTGAGTCGAAATAGGTGTAGAAGCTGCCGAGCGCGACCCCGGCGCGGCGCGTGATGTCGCTGATCGATGCCTGGTGGAACCCGTTGTCGCCGAACTCGATCGCGGCGGCGTCGAGGATCGCGCGCATCGTCCGGCGGCCACGCTCGGTCCGCGGTGCCTTGCTGTCGCCGATGACCGCCGGGTCTGACGGAGTCGTCTCCTGCGCCTTCGCCATTCTGTCTGCCTCGATACACAAGTTGAATACTGGTTCAGGTTTCAGTATAGACTGGAACCAAGGCGCACAACCCGGATCATACCGGGCGCATCAAGCGGGCGCCGCAGGAGGGGATGACACCGTGGCACAGCCGAAATCCGTCATGATCTTATTGAACGCCGGTGTTGCACTCGGCGCGCTGCTGGCGGGATCCGTGTCCGCGCAGACGCAACCCGTCGCGCCGGCAGCAGACGCGGCTCAGGCCGGGCCCGTCATCGAGGAGGCCGGGATCGATGGCGATATCGTCGTCACCGCGCGTCGCCGCGAGGAACGGCTGCTCGACGTGCCGATCGCGATCACCGCGTTCACGGGCGCGCAGCTCGAAGCGTCGGGGGCGCTCGACGTCACCGATCTTGCCGCTGTCACGCCGAACGTCACGCTCGAGACGTCGCGCGGCACCAATTCGACGCTGACCGCCTTCATCCGCGGCGTCGGCCAGCAGGATCCCGTCGCGGGGTTCGAGGCGGGCGTCGGCATCTATCTCGACGACGTCTATCTCAACCGACCACAGGCTGCGGTGCTCGACATTTACGACGTCGAGCGGATCGAGGTGCTGCGCGGTCCGCAGGGCACGCTCTATGGCCGCAATACGATCGGCGGCGCGGTGAAATACGTGACCCGCCGGATCGGCGCCGACCCGACGTTGAGCATTCGCGCAACCTATGGCAGCTATGACCAGGCGGACGGTGTCATCAGCGCGAGCACGCCGATCGGCGATACGGGGTTCAGAATCGGCGGCGCGGTCGCGCGACTGAGCCGCGGCGGGTTCGGCACCAACCTCACCACGGGACAGGACAATTACAACAAGGATTTCTGGGGTGCGCGCGGCACGCTGCAATATGAGGCGGGCGACAGCGCGTTCTTCCGGCTCTCGGGGGACTATACGAAGGACGACAGCAACCCGCGCGGCGGGCATCGGCTGATCCCGGGGCTGGTTTCGCGCACGCCGGTGCTGTCCGACGTGTTCGACAGCCGCGGCGGGCTGGTCACACCGAAACAGTCGGTCGAGGCCTATGGCGGGTCGCTCTTCGCTGAACTCAAGCCCGCCGCATATCTGACGCTGCGCAGCATCACCGGCTATCGCAAGGACGACAGCGCGACGCCGATCGATTTCGACGCGCTGCCCGCCGTCGATGTCGACGTCCCCGCCTTCTACAATAACGAGCAGTTCAGCCAGGAGGTGCAGCTGCTGGTCGATGCCGGGCCGTTCAACATGCTGGCGGGGCTCTATTATCTCGATGCTAAGGCGCGCACCGTGTTCGACGTGCGGTTGCCGGGGACGGTCACCGCGCTGACCTTCGGTGATGTGCGGACCAATACGGTGGCGGTCTTCGGTGATGCCACGCTCGACGTGACGCCGATGCTCAGCCTTTCGGTCGGCGGACGCTATACGTGGGACGATCGCATGTCGCAGATCCAGCGCAACGTATATCTGGGCGCTTCCCCCTTCTTCGGCGGCACGAGCGCGCCGATCGCGCGACAGACCGACTTTCGCGGGACCGCGAGCTTTGCCAAGTTTACGCCGCGCGCGTCCATCAGCTTCAAGCCCGATGCCAACAACACGCTGTATGCGAGCTGGTCGAAGGGGTTCAAGGGCGGCGGGTTCGACCCGCGCGGCGTTGGCACCGCGGCGCCCGACCTCAACGGCAACGGCATCACCGGCGCCGGTGGCGACCGGCAGGATATCTATAATTTCCTGTCGTTCGACCCCGAGAGCGTCGAGAGCTTCGAAGCGGGATACAAGGCGTCACTGTTCGATCGCCGGCTGACGCTGGCGATTGCGGGGTTCCATTCGAAATATACCGACGTCCAGGTGCCCGGATCGGTCGGTGCCACCGTCGGCGGCATCCAGACCTTTATCGGCATCACGACCAATGCGGGCCGCGCCCGGATCAACGGTGTCGAAGGCGAGGCCAATCTGACGGTCGCCGAAGGGATCGCGGGGACCGGCGACCGCGTCAATTTGTCGGGGACGATCGGGTATCTCGATGCCAAATACACGCGCTTCATCGATTCCCGCGGGATCAATGTCGCCGCCAATCGCAAGTTCCAGAACACGCCCGACCTGACCGCGAGCGGGACGCTCGCCTATCATGTCCCGGTCGGATCCGTTGGCGCGATCGACGCGAGTACGACGCTGTCCTATCGCAGCGACTCACAGCAGTTCGAACTGCGCACGCCGCTGCTCGACCAGCCGGCCTATGCGCTGCTCGACGCGAACCTCGTCTATACGATAAACGCGCGCTTCTCGATCGGGGTGCACGGCAAGAACCTGACGAACAAGCGCTATGTCGTGTCGGGCTACAACTTCCTGCTGCAGAACCCCGATACCGGCGACTATCTGCGGACGGCGGCGGGCGCCTTGCGGCCATCGCTCGGCAGCGACGGCGTGCTGACGGCCTATTACGGTAACCCGCGTCAGGTCTTTGCGACCCTCACCGCGAAATTCTGATGGAGCGGAACCGGGGGGCGGGTGATCGCCCCCCGGTTACTGGAGCACAATATGGCGAGTGATATCCCGGCGACCCCTGATATCCCGGCGACCCCGCGCGAGGGCCGCCGCTACCGCGTGACGGCGCTCGTCATGCTGTTGCTGGTCTACACGTTCAACTTCGTCGACCGGCAGATCCTTGGCATCCTCGCGCCGACGATCAAGGCGGACCTGGCTTTGACCGACACGCAATTGGGCCTGCTTGGCGGGCTGGCGTTTGCGTTGCTCTATTCGACGCTGGCGATCCCGCTGGCGTGGCTGGCCGACCGGACGAGCCGCACCTGGGTTATCACGCTCTCGCTCGCTGTGTGGAGCGCGTTCACTGCCCTGTGCGGTGTGGCCAGCAATTTTGCGCAGCTCTTCGCGTTCCGGATCGGCGTGGGAGTTGGCGAGGCGGGGGGCGTCGCGCCGTCCTATGCGGTGATCGCGGACACGTTCGCGCCCGACCGCCGTGCGCGCGCGCTGGCGGTCTATTCGCTCGGCATCCCGCTCGGGTCGGCAGCCGGCGTGATGCTCGGCGGCTATATCGCGACGTCGATCGACTGGCGGACCGCGTTCATCGTGGTCGGTGTCGCGGGGCTGGTGCTCGCACCGGTGTTTCGGCTGTGCGTGCGCGAGCCGGTTCGTAGGTCTGATGCGTGCGACCGCGAGCCCGTCCGCCGCGTGTTCGGCATTCTGGTGCGCAAGTCGAGCTTCTGGCTGCTCGCGTTCGGCGCCTCGGCGAGCTCGATGCTTGGCTATGGCCTGGCCTTCTGGCTGCCGTCGCTGATGCAGCGGAGCTTCGGGCTCGACCTCATCGAGACCGCGCAATTCTACGGCGGCGTACTGTTGCTGGGCGGCGTTGCCGGCGTTCTGCTCGGCGGCGTGCTTGGCGACCAGCTGGGCGCGCGCGATCGGCGGATGTACGCGCGCGTCCCCGCGATCGCGTTCGTCATCGCGGTGCCCCTGTTCGCCGCAGGGATCCTGTCGTCCTCGGTGACGGCGGCGTTCGTCTTCTTCCTCGTGCCCCAGGCGCTCGCCTATGTCTGGCTCGCGCCCGTCATCACGGCGATCCAGCATCTGGTACCCGGGCATATGCGCGCCACCGCATCGGCGACGTTCCTGCTGATCAACAACCTCATCGGTCTTGGCGGCGGCAGTTTTGCGCTTGGCGCAGTGTCGGACGGTCTCGCCGCGCATTATGGCGACGAAGCGTTGCGCTATGCGATGCTCATCGGGCTCGTCCTGTATCTGGTGGCCGCGTTGCTCATGTGGCTGGCGTCGACACCGTTCCGTCAGGACTGGGTCGATCAACCGATTTGAGACGCCAACACCGACAGCCGGATGGCTCCAGCCGGGACTGTTTGGGCGTGTGCTCGCGGAATGCGGATAGCGGATTGTGAAGCTCTGATAGCGTCCAGTCGCTCGGAACAGGCACGAGAACGGCGGTACCGCTCGACGCCTGCCACGAGCTGCGTTTTCACGTCAGATTTATGCTTACGCGGCGCCCCGATGATGTGATCTTCGGTGAATTCGGCCTTGCCGCATCGCTCCGCTCCGTCCGACGAGCTGATGTACCAATGGCGTGGCGTCCGGCAATGAGGTCTGACGCACAGACGGGGCTATATTAACACATCCGTATGATAATGGCCGCTATTCAGGTCGTTATGGGGTTTTCAACGGCGATTCCGCCTGCGCAGCGTTGGTGCATCGGGCTACTACCAATAGCGGCGGCTATCGTTACGTGGCGGTTCGTCGACCGCAGTGTCGCCGCCATAGCGTCCGTTGCAGTCTGTCTCGTTTTTGCAGCAATGGCGTATTCGATTGCCCAGCATTACCGGGTGTCGCGATTGATCCGGCATTTGCAAAATCTCGCCGGGACGTCTCCGACGGTCTCGCGTGGTGAAAGGCTCACACAGAGCGTAGCGACCATCGCGGATCGACTGCAGGCTGTCGAGCATCGCACCAGTCATCGCCACGCGATTACCGGCTTGCCGACTCGCGAGCCGTTGATCGAGCGAGTGATGGCGGACGGGCGCGGGGTACTCGGTGTCATCGGATTCATGGACTTCGATCGGCTGTGCGCGTTTGACCCGGCGCTGGGCGAACGCCTGCTGCTGACGATCGTCGACCGGCTGACCCGGATGCTGCCCGAAGAACGACTGATTGCCCATGTCGATCGCGCCAGCGTCGCGATCTGGTTCGGCCCGGATGTCGTCGAGGAAGCTGCGCAGACCGAACTGGATGTGCTGAGATACGCGCTGGGCGACGTGGTGATCGACGGCGACCGGGAAATCCTGCCCGAAATTCGCGTGCGGCAGGCTAAGATACCGGCCGACGGCGTGAACGCGCAGGCGATGTTGTCCCGCACGTTGGCGTCACTGACAGTACAGCCCGGTGCCGTGGTCGCGGTCGCCAGCCCTGTCCTCGATCTCGCAGCCCTGGCCAGCGAGCGGTATGCCTTGGAACAGGACCTTCGCCAGGCAATCGCGCGCGGCGAACTGGAAATGCGATACCAGCCGTTGATCGATGCCGGGGAAGGTCGGGTGTCGGGCGCGGAATCGCTGATCCGCTGGTTTCATCCCACCCTCGGGCAGGTCTCGCCGTCGCGGTTCGTGCCGGTGATGGAGGCGATGGGGCTGGCGCATGAAATCGGGATGTGGACCCTCAACGCCGCTGCACGGGAGGCGCGGTCATGGCAGGCACAGGGCCTGGACGCCCTGCGCGTCGCGGTGAACGTGTCGGGGCATCAGCTCGACCGCGACGACATGGCGGCACTGGTCGCACGCACGCTTTCGCGGCATTCGCTGGGGGCGGCTGCGCTGGAGATCGAATTGACCGAGAGTGTCGCGATGAGCGACGGTACGCGCGCCACCCAGCTGTTCGACGCGTTGCGGGCGGCTGGCGTGCGGATCGCGATCGATGATTTTGGCACCGGCTATTCCAGTTTCAGCACGCTGCGCACGCTGGCGTTCGACAAGATCAAGATCGACCGGGAATTCGTGACGAACGTCGATACGCTGCGCGACAGCCAAGCGATCTGCCAGAGCATCGTCGCGCTGGGGCGCGGGCTCGGCATCCGCGTGCTCGCCGAAGGGGTCGAGCGACGCGCAGAATATGAGTGGCTGTTGCGTCACGGCTGCACGCATTTCCAGGGCTATTATTTCTCGCCACCGCTGAAGGGCGCGGAGTTCGTCGCTTTCGCACGCGATTCCGCCGGGCTCGCGAAGTTGCTGGCCATCGACCCGTACGCGATGCGGGACCGGATCACCGAAAGGCTTACCGCATGAGTTTCTCTCCTCGACAGCTCGCGCGGACCGGCGCGCTGGCGCTCGCGCTTGCGATTACCGCCTGTTCGCATGGGCCCAAGGCGGGACCGCAACCGGCGCCTGCGCCGCAGACGACGCCGGCGAGCGAGATCGACGCAATCCTGCTATTGCTGGATCAGGGCGATAGTGGTGCAGCGAAGAAGCGGATCAACGCCGCGTTGAAGCGCGATCCGATGAATCCTTCGGTCCAGGTGCTGCGCGATTCGATCGACCGCGATCCGAAGGATCTGCTGGGGCCGACGAATTTCACCTATACCACGCGCGACGGCGACACGATGTCGGGACTGGCGCAGCGGTTCCTGGGCAATCGTCTGAAGGCGTATCAGCTCGCACGCTATAACGACATCGCCAAGCCTGCTGATCTGGTGGCTGGCCGGACGCTCCGTATTCCAGGCGAGCCCCCGCGCATCGAGCCGCCCCGGCGATCCGAGCCGCGACCCGTGCCGGCCGCTCCCACCCGCGTGAAGCCAGCCGCGCTCAGGCCGGCGCCGGTGACGAAGCCGACCGCACCCACGGTCAATCGGGTCGCCGCGCGTCAGGCGCGCGCGACGGGGCTGGCGGCGCTCAATTCGGGTAATGTCGTGCGCGCGGTCGGCCTGTTGCGCCGCGCCGCTGCGCTCGATCCCGGCAACCCGGTCATCGCGCGCGACCTGACGCGTGCCGAGCGCATTGCCGCCACCGTGAAGGCGCGCAAGTGATGACCGAGATGCTGGGACGCTACCGGATCGACGGTCGGCTGGGCGAGGGCGCGATGGCGGACGTGTTCCGCGCGTTCGATCCGGGAATCGGGCGCACCGTGGCGATCAAGGTGCTCAAACCGGAATATGGTCGCGACCCCGAACTGGGCGAGCGCTTCCTGCGCGAGGCGCGCGCCGCGGGCGCGCTGAACCATCCCAATATCGCCACCGTCTACGATGTGGGCGAGGCGGACGGTGTCGCCTATATCGCGATGGAGCTGATCGAGGGGCAGCCGCTCGACACGCTGCTGCTGGCGCAAGGCCGGCTGCCGTATGAACGCGTGCTGACGCTGGGTCAGCAACTCGCCTCGGCGCTCGACTATGCACACAGGGCGGGCGTCGTGCACCGCGACGTGAAGCCATCGAATATCCTGCTGTCGGCGGACGGCCGCACCGCCAAGCTGCTCGATTTCGGCGTCGCGCGGATCGGCGATATCGACGTGTCCGGCACCGAAGGACGCCTTGCGCGCACGCAGGTCGGCCAGATGATCGGGACGCCGCGCTATATGAGCCCGGAACAGGCGCTCGGCATCCCCGTCGACCAGCGGTCGGACCTATTCTCGCTGGGCGTGGTGCTGTACGAGATGGTGACCGGCAAGGTCGCATTTCCCGGCATGGGGCTGGCGACGCTGGCCATCCAGATCGCGCAGGAGCGTGTCGAGCCGATCGCGCGTTCCGCCGCGGACTGCCCGCCGGGCCTGCGTTTTGTGATCGACAAGCTGCTGGCGAAGAAGCCCGAGCAGCGGTTCGCCGACGGCCATGCGGTGTACGAGGCGCTGACACGCGAGATCGCGGCGACCGCCGAGGCAGCACCCGGCCGCCGTGGCCTGCCGCTGAAGATCAAGCTCCCGCTGGCGCTCGTCACAGTAACTGCGATCGCGCTGGTCGCGAGCGTCTCGTCGATCCTTGGGCGGCAGCAACGCACGCTTGAGCATATGGCGATCGTGTCGGGTCGCTCGATCGCGGCGTTCGTCACCGGCAACACCGCGGTGCTCGCTGCCGACAATGCGGGGCTCGCGCCCGAGCAGCAGGACTGGACCGCGTTGCAGGCCTTCGTCGCCTCGGCCTCGCGCGATCAGGAGATTCGCGACATGGTGGTCGCCGATACCGGCGGGATCGTCCGCGCGGCAGAGGACGCGAAGCTGCTCGGCACGCGCTATCGCCGCACCGTTGGCGAAGCGGCGATCGGCAGCGGCGCCGGCGTGACCGCGGCACCCGACCGGGGCAAGGGCGCAGGACTGCGGTTCGTCCGGCCGATCCGCTATGCCGGGGCCGAGTTCGGCACGGTCGACCTGGTGCTGCGCCGGACCGCGCTAGACGCCGCGATCGACAATGCGCGGATGCTGCTGACGGTGCTGTCGCTGGTGATCATGGGTGTGGTGCTGGTGATCGGCTATCTGAGCGGCGCTATGGTGGCCCGGCCGCTCGCCCGACTGCGCAAGGCGCTGGACGAGGCGGCGAAGTCCGATTTCGCTCTGCGCATATCGCATCGCCGCCGCGACGAATTCGGCGCCGCGTTCGACGCGTTTAATCGCGCCGCCGCCGCAGTCGAGCCGCATCTGGCGGGGACCGGCGCGCAGGCCGACATCGCGATGCGCGCTACCCGCGTCGTGCCGTCCGCCCGTCTGGCCGCCTGAGGATCCGTTCGATGTACATGCTCCAGCTTTTCGATCGAGACGACATGGTCCAGCCGCTCGATGCGCGGCTGATCCGCGAGGGTCTGCTCCGCATCGGTCGCGATACCGAGGCGGACTGGCCGATCGCCGACCCCGATTGCGCGCTGTCGCGGGCGCATTGCGAACTGCGCGTCGACGGCGATGGGCTGACACTGCGGGCGCTCGGCGCGAATGGCGTATTCGATGCCGATACCGGGCAACGGTTTCCCGATGCGGTCGACGTGGTGCTGCCGGTGCCGAGCGCGCTGAGGCTCGGCCGGTTCAAGATGGTCGCGACGCAGGCCCCGCATGGCGACCTGGAAGTCGATGGCGCGCTGACCATGGTGCTGACACCGCCGCTGGGATCGTCGGTGGAGGTGCCGAGCGACTGGGCCGATGCCGGTGAGGCGCGACCGCTGGGCGATGGGTCGTTGCTGGAGGCATTTTGCGAGGGCGCCGGGCTGGACTGTTCGCTGCTCTCCGAAGAAGAGCCGACCGAGATCATGCGGCGGGCGGGTGCGGTGTATCGGCAGATGGTGCTGGGGATCGGCGACCTGATGGCCGAGCGCGACCATGCGCGCGGACGCTATCAATTGACGCGCACGACCATCAGCGGCGCGGACAATAATCCGTTCAAATGGGCGCCGACACAGCGGCTGGCGATCGACCTGCTGCTCGCGGGCTCGACCGGGTTCCTGTCAGGCCCGGCGGCGCTGAAGGCGTCGTTTCGCGACGTGAAGCGGCATCTGGTCGCCACGTTCGCAGGCCTGCAGGGGAGCCTGCGCGCGGCGATCGGCACGTTCGAGCCGGCATCTGTCGATGCGGCGATCGCGGACCGCGCGACGCTGCTGAAAAGTCGTGCGAGCCTGCAGATGGCAGAAGTCGCTGACCGTCATGCCGACCTGACACGGCAGATCGTGGCATCTGCACCCGGCTCGCTCGATCGCGCTTTCGCCCTCGCCTATGACGCCGCGGACTCGGCCATGGCGCGCGATCCCGCATGAAGATCGCCAGCCTGTTGCGACGCAAACCCCGAGGCGGTCCGTCGCTCGCTCGGGAAACCGTCTATGTGTCGCAAAACCGATCCCATGTCGGGCGGGTGCGCCGCGTCAACGAGGATCGTTTTCTCGATCGCGCAGACCGTGGGCTCTGGGCGGTCGTGGACGGCATGGGCGGCCATAGCGGCGGGGCCGCCGCCGCTGCGACGGTGGTCGATGTCTTGCAGGCACTGGCGGATGATCCGGCGCCGATCAACGCGGCAGCGGTGCGCGCCGCGGTGTCGCATGCCAATCGCGCGATCTACGATGTGCATGCGACCAGCGGCGCGACGATCGTGATCGCGCTGATCGAGGGCAGTGAGGCGACGATCTTCTGGGCGGGGGACAGTCGGGCCTATCTGATGCGCGGCGGCGGGGCGGAGCAGCTGACCCACGATCACAGCGTCGTGCAGGAGATGATTGACGCGGGTGTCCTGACGGAAGCCGCGGCGGACCGTCATCCGCAAGCCAATGTCGTCACGCGCGCGCTCGGCGTTGCGCCGGCCGTAGCGCTGGATAGCGTCACCACACTCGTCCAGCCGAACGATCGACTTCTGCTGTGCTCGGACGGCGTTTCACGATCGCTTGATCCGCGCGATTTCGCGACGATGCCCGCGGCGATCGGGGACATGGCGGACCGCATTCTCGAAAACGCACTGCAACGTGATGGCAGTGACAATGCAACGCTCGTCGTGATCGTAGGGCTATCGGGGTGAGACCTGTGCGTCCGCTCGTAGCGGAACGCACGACCGCTGCTCTGTTGTTATGCAGCGTCATGCAAAACCGTGTACCATCTGCTAGCCTGGTATAAGAATACTAACGTTCCATAACGCGCTGCCGTCGAACGGCCGGCACACATAGATGTCGGCCGATAACTCAAGCGCTGTCGATGATGGGAATTCAACGTGATGCAAGCCATTTGGTTTTTGCATCGGGAATGACGGGAATGGCGGTTAGCGGGGCTGGCGGCGTTCCGTGCTGGATCATAGCCAAGCGGTGGTGCCATTTAGGGGCATCACGTCCTCGCAAACGGCAGAGATGCCAAATCGCCGCCGCATTGATCCCGGCCGCTGCAAGCGCGACTCTTGGCAGGGTTAGGCCGCGTTCGTGGTCTGAAGGGCAGGCATGCCCCATCTCCGTCAAGTATTCACTTTTAGCGCGTCAGGTTTAGTCATTGCGGCAGGCAGCCAGATCACGACTGTCGGCGTAACGGCCGGTCTTGCGCAGCTTCGCATCTGTGTCATCTCGCTCCTATCGAGAATGTCCGCTTGAGGGAGGAGGCACCGAATAGGACCGCTATCGGGCGACTGTGGAAAGGCCGCTTCGTGACGTCCGCTCGCCCCTCGAGAATGGCACGACGTTGGAGTTGGCTGCACATACCGCGGTACTGGCGATTTCCCGTTCTCGCCTCCTTCTGCGCCCGCCGCTTCGGCGTTCGTTTATCGAGCTATATTGCCTTAGCCGCCATCCCGACGCCGACCATCGGCTTGATCTGCTGCGGTGTGGCATGACGCGTTCTGAGGGCGCTCAGCTGACAGATGGGGTCGACGCCATACACCTCGTCCTGGTTCAACTGCTTGGTGTCAGGGGTGGCCTAACTGGCGCCGCGACCTAAAAGAGCCCGATGGCTGGCCTGTTCAATCGTCTCTTACCGTCCAAACGCTGGACGCCGTCGCGGTATCGGGCGTTGCTGCGCGCGCGCGGGCCGCGATCGACGCAGTTCCGGACGCGGGGTGCGATCCTTGCGGGGGCGATCCTGATCGGGATCGTCGCGACGCTGTTTGCGGAGGCGGCCGATTGGGCGGGCGAGGTTTTCAGCGACTTTGCAAAGACCTGGCATTGGTTGCCGCTGGTCACGACGCCGCTGACGTTCATGGGGCTGGTCTGG
Source organism: Sphingomonas sp. CFBP 13714 (assembly GCF_014842205.1). NCBI lineage: Bacteria > Pseudomonadati > Pseudomonadota > Alphaproteobacteria > Sphingomonadales > Sphingomonadaceae > Sphingomonas > Sphingomonas sp. CFBP 13714. Next base: position 341,848 of record NZ_JACYVG010000004.1, on the reverse strand, counting down.
CTGACCCGTCGCTATGCGCCGTTCGCGCGGGGATCCGGGATTCCCCAGGTGATCGCGGCGCAGGCCAATCCGAACGACGCCACCAGGACGCTGATCTCGATCCGGACGGTGGCGGCCAAGGCGGTGCTGACGATCGGCGCTGTGCTGGGTGGCGCATCGGTTGGCCGGGAAGGCCCGACCGTCCAGCTGGCGGCGGCCGTCATGGGATTTACGCACCGTCTCGTCCGCGTGCCGTTGCGGGGCGGAGTCCTTATCGCTGGCGGTGCGGCGGGCGTCGCGGCGGCGTTCAACACGCCGCTCGCCGGGCTGCTGTTCGCGATCGAGGAACTCGCGTCTGCCTATGAGCAGAGGGTGACGCTGCTCGTCCTTGCCGCGATCGTGATCGCCGGGATGGTCGCCCAGTCGGTGCAGGGCGACTATATCTATTTCGGCGCGATCGGTGCGCATATGCCGCTGCTGTCCGCGCTGATCGTCGCGCCGGTCGCAGGGATCGCGGGTGGCATGACCGGCGGGCTGTTCTCGCGCATTCTCCTGGCGATGGCGGTCAGCCGCAATCGCGTGACGGGGTGGACGCGCGCGCATCCCGTCGCGTTCGCCGGTGTCTGCGGGGGCGTCGTCGCGGTACTCGGCGTCGTGACAGGGCTGACATGGGGAACCGGCTATGCCCCGGCGCGCGCGATGATCGTCGGCGTGGATGCGCCGCTCTGGTTCGGGCCGGCCAAGCTGGTCGCCACCGCCGCGACGGCGATCGCGGGCCTGCCGGGCGGCATCTTCGCGCCGTCGCTCGCCGTCGGCGCTGGCGTCGGCAATCTGCTGCGCGAAATTTTCCCCGGCGAGCCCGCCAGCGCGATCGTGATCCTGGGCATGGTCGCCTATTTCGCGGGCGTCGTCCGCGCGCCGCTCACCGCGGTCATCATCCTGTCGGAGACGACCGCGAGCCGCGGCCTGATGCTGCCGATGTTCGCGACCGCGTTCATCGCCGATGCGGCCAGCCAGTGGGTATGCCGCGAGAAGCTGTACCACGGTCTATCGAAGACCTTCGCCATGACGGAGACGACCCGATCCACCTGAACCCTGCCAAATTCGCAACGCTCCCCCGGGCGTGGATGGCCAAGGCCACCGAAAGCGTCGACCATGACGGCATCCTGCGACAGATTGCCGAGGAAGCGGGGTGGTCGGGACGCTACGCCTTCCTGATCGTCATTTCGGCCGCGATCTCGTTGCTCGGGCTGCTGATGCCCTCGGTCGCGGTACTGATCGGCGCCATGCTGCTGTCGCCGCTGATGATGCCGATCATCGGGCTGGGCTTCGGCATCGCGACGCTCGACTTCCACGAGATACGCCGGGCGGCGACCGCGTTGATGCTGGGGGCGGCCATCGCGGTGGCGCTGTCGGTCGTGCTGATCCTGCTCTCCCCGGTCCAGACGATCACGAGCGAGATCGCCGGGCGGACGCAGCCGACGCTGTTCGACCTGCTCGTCGCTCTGCTGTCGGCCATCGCAGGCGGCTATGCGCTGATCCGCGGGCGCGGGGGTACGGTCGTCGGCGTGGCGATCGCCATCGCCCTGATGCCGCCGCTGGTGGTGGTCGGATTCGGCATCGCGACGTGGAACTGGGTGGTGTTCTCCGGCGCGCTGTTGCTGTTCCTCACCAATGCCATCACCATCGCGCTGACCGCCGCACTCGTCGCGCGCTGTTACGGTTTCGGCAGCCACCTGTCGCCGCACCACACCGGGTGGCAGCTCATGCTGTTCGCGGTCGCGATCGGGGTGCTGTCGATCCCTCTCGGCGCGGGGCTGCGCCGGATCGCGTTCGAGGCGGTCGCCCAGCGGCAGGTACGCGATGCACTGGGCGAGGACTTTCCGCCCGGCGCGCGGCTGAGCCAGGTCGAGATCGACCATGGCGCGAACCCGGTCCGCGTTCGCGCGGTCATGCTGACGCCGCGGATCGAGCCGGGGGCGGATCGCAAGCTCGCGGCGGACCTTCGCCAACGATTGTCGCGGCCGGTCGATGTCCATGTCGACCAGGTCCGCATCTCGCCCGAGACCGGCGCGGTCGAGGCGGCGCAGATCGCGCGGGCGGGCAATGGCGATGCGCTGCGCGTCGCACGCGAGCGCGATCGGGCGATCGCGGACGTTGCGCTGATCGCGGGCATTCCCGTTTCATCGGTGCAGCTGGATTCCACGGCGCGAACGATCCGCGCGACGGCGGCGCCCCTGACGGGGCTTGGCATTGCGGGCTATCGCGACCTGGAACGTCGTGCGGACGCGGTGGTCGCCGATTGGCATGTCAGTCTCAATCCGCCGAACGATGTCGTCTTGCCGGACGTCGGTATCAAATCCGGCGTCATCGACGATCAGGCGCTCGGCGACGCAGCCTGGGTATCCGCCCGGTTCGCGCGGGCGATCGACGTGCTGGGCGGGACCCTGCGTCAGCGTACAGCGATAGCACAGGGTATCGTCGCGCGAGGGGGCAGGGCAGCCCCGGGGCGTGCGGGCGGTCGCTTGCGCCTGATATGGTCGGTCGACACGGACTCATCTCCGGCGGAAACAGGCGAGCGCGGGGCATAGCCGCTCCGGCTGGAAAGATTGCACGGATGTAATGTTCGAAACAGGCTGCGCCCATCATCCGGGTTCAGAAAGGAGCATCTGCTTTTAACTGAACAAGGACATGGATCGTGGTATTCAAGCGTCGCCTGACTGTACGTCCAATGATCGCCGCCGTCGCGCTTGGCACAACCGCACTCGCCGGCGTCGCGGGTGGCGCGATCGCTGCGGACGACGGTCGCATGAATATCGCCGACCGGTTCATTGCATCCGGTCCTGCTGCCGTCGCGTCGACCGGTGTGCACGCCTCTTTGTCGGATATGGTCGAGGCCGTAGGACCGAGCGTCGTTCAGATCCAGGTCAAGCCCGCGGCTCTTCAGGCGTTGCAATTCGAACCGACACAGTTCGGCTCAGACGATAGCGAACTGGCGGATCGTCTGGGGCAGCTGTTCGGCTTTGGCATGCAGGATCGTCACGGGCAATTCGAAGCGCCGCAGCAGCGGCAAGGCCCGCAGCGCGGATCGCTCGGCTCGGGGTTCATCGTCGATGCCTCCGGGATCGTCATCACGAACAACCATGTCGTCAACGGCGCCGATCGCGTCACCGTTCAGATGTCGGACGGACGGGAGTTTTCCGGTCGCGTCCTGGGCCGCGATCCCAAGATCGATGTCGCCGTGGTGAAGATCGACGGGAAGGGTAGATTCACCCCGATCAAATGGGGTGACAGCGATCATATCCGGGTAGGCGATAGCGTGTTTGCGGTCGGCAGTCCCTTCGGCCTCGGCAATACCGTGACGTCCGGCATCGTGTCTGCCCGCGGCCGTGAGATCGGGGCCGGGCCGTATGACGATTTCCTCCAGGTCGACGCTGCGATCAACAGCGGCAACTCGGGCGGGCCCTTGTTCGATGGGGCAGGCCGGGTCGTCGGCGTGAACACCGCCATCTTCTCGCCGACGGGCGGTAACGTGGGCATCGGCTTTGCGATACCCGCCGCAATGGCGCGCAAGGTCGCGCTTCAGATTGCGCAAAACGGCCACGTGTCGCGGGGGCGGATCGGCGTTTCCTTGCAGGACATGTCACCGGACATCGCGCGTGCGATGGGCTCGGACGTCACCAAGGGCGCGCTTATCGCCGAAGTCGAAGATAGCGGGGCCGCTGCCCGATCCGGCCTGCAGCGCGGCGACGTCGTTCGACGCTTCGGATCCACGCCGGTAGATAACGGGCGCGACCTTGCCCGGGCCGTAGCAGAGGCTCGGATCGGTTCGATCGTCCCGACGCAGGTGGTGCGTGACGGCCGTCAGGTCTCCCTGAACCTGCGCATCGCCAGCGAAACGTCGGGCCAGTCCTGAGCGTGTGGAACCGGGGGGCGGTACACGCGTCCGCTCCCTGAACACCTGAAAAGGATTATCGCGCGCTTGAAGCTGCTCCTGATCGAAGACGATGCACAAACCGCTGAGTATGTCCGCCGCGGGCTGGTCGAACTCGGACACGCGTCGGATCATGCCGCCACCGGCATCGACGGTCTCACGGCCGCTATCGTCGGCAAATACGATGCGATCATTCTGGACCGGAACCTGCCCGGGCTCGACGGACTTTCGGTGCTGAAGTCGCTGCGCGCAAAGGGTGACCAGACGCCGGTGCTGCTTCTGTCCGCGCTGGGGCAGGTGGACGACAGGATCGCAGGGCTGCAGGCCGGCAGCGACGATTACCTCGCCAAGCCGTTTTCGTTCGGCGAACTCGTTGCCCGTCTGGAGGCGATCGTGCGGCGGCGCAGCGATACGCACGCCACGCAAGGTACCAGGCAGACGGGCTCGTTGACGCTCGACCTGCTCGGCCGCACGGCCATGCGCAACGGCAGACGTATCGAACTGCTCAACAAGGAGTATCAGCTGCTCGACTATCTGACTCGCCATGCCGGGCAGGTGGTGACGCGTACGATGCTGATCGAGGCGATCTGGGATTATAACTTCGATCCGGGGACGAATGTCGTTGATGTCCATGTCAGTCGTCTGCGTGCCAAGATCGACGGTCCGGAGGATGTCCCGATGATCAGAACGATGCGCGGCTCCGGCTATCGACTGGATGCTGTCTGACGATGCGCTTGCCCTCGACGGCCGCATTGCGCGGCGCGCTCTGGATCACGCTGATCGCACTCATCGCAACCGGGATCGCCCTGAGCGTTCAATATGTCCAGACGATACGCCTGCTCGACGCGCGCGCCCAGGCGGCGGTCGACGACGAGACGGCAGGCCTGATCGAGCGCTATCAGAGTGAGGGGCCATTTGCCGTCGCACAGTCTGTGTCGCGTGCGGTCGGGCGCCCGCGCGTCACCGATTTCATCTATCTGATGACGGACGCGTCGGGACAGCCGGTTGCGGGCAATCTCGCCAAATGGCCTGACGAGATCGACCGCACCGGGTATCGCACCTTTGAAACCCAGGTCGCGACGACACGCGGCAGGGTGTTCGAACGACAGGTCGCCGCGCGCACGGTGCTTCTCGGCAACGACTATCGACTACTGGTCGGCAGCCTCTCGGACGATCGCCGCCTGCTGCACGACCGCTATGTGTCGGCACTGGCCTGGTCACTGACCGCCACCGGAGTGATCGGCCTGCTTTTCGGCTTCTGGTACAGCCGGCGCGGGCTTGCCTTTCTCGATGCCGCCAGCACTGCCGGCGATCGTTTCCGGGCAGGACATCTTGACGAGCGCTTGCCCGTGACGGGGCGCGGCGACGAATATGACCGGCTTGCAGCGACGCTGAACCATGGCTTTGCGGAGATCGAACGTTTGGTGGATTCGCTGCGAACCGCGACGGATGCGCTTGCTCATGACCTGAAGACGCCGCTGACGCGGATCCGGTCTCGGCTCGAGCTTGCGGCTTTGGGCGGGGGTCATAGTGACGCGACATCGGATATGCGCAGCGATCTCGACGCCCTGCTTCGCACGATCGACGATACGCTAAGACTGGCCCGTGCGGAGACGACGATGGCCAGCGAGTTCGGTCCTGTCGATCTGGCCGCAATCGTCATCGAGGCCGTGGAGCTTTTCGAGCCCGTGGCAGATGATCGCGGACTGGATCTGACAATCGAAACGACGCCGGTGACCATAAGGGGCGTTCGTTCGCTGTTGGGGCAGATCGTCGCCAATCTGCTCGACAATGCGATCAAATATACGCCGCCCGGCGGGTCGATCCGCGTGACTCTTGGGCATGAGATCAATGGGTTCACGCTCGTCGTGGCAGATACGGGACCGGGTATACCGGCTGACCAGCGCGAGCATGTCGTGACGCGCTTCGTTCGGCTCGACACGAGCCGGCATTCCGAAGGTTCTGGCCTTGGTCTCAGCATCGCACAGGTCGCGGCCCGCGTTCATGGCGCATCGCTGACATTAACCGACAACGCGCCGGGTCTTCGTGCGGCGGTACACTTCCCGAGGACACAGGAAATCGTCAGTTGAGACGCCGTCAAACATGACAGCTTCATGAACTTATCGCGAGCCAGGACCCAAAACATCTGAGTGATGTTGGTGGCTCAAGGTCGGCGCCGGGTCGTCCTCATGATAGGGGGCTCCCTGGTGGATCAAACCGCTTTCCTGATCGGCTTCAGCGTGATGTCGGTCGCGTCGCTGGCCATATATGCGACGGGTAAGAAGACGCAGCCGTCGGGCCATCATACGCTCCTGCACGCCAGCGTGCCGTTCATCGCGGCGACCGCGTATCTCGCAATGGCCTTTGGCATCGGCACGCTTATCAACAGCGACGGTTCGCTGACATATCTGGCACGCTACGTGGATTGGTCGGTGACGACGCCGATCCTGTTGTCGGGTCTCGTGCTGCTGGCTTTTCACGAGCATGGGAAGACGGGTGAGGTTGGTGGGTATCTGACCTCGGTCATCGTGCTCGATGTGCTGATGATCGTCACGGGGCTGATATCGTCGCTTGCCGCACCATCTATGGCGAAATGGATCTGGTACGGATGGTCCTGCGTCGCGTTTCTGGGCGTCCTGTATCTTCTATGGGGTCCATTGCGATCACTGGCGCTCAGCCGTGGTGCTGCCTTGGGAATGGCCTATGGCAAGAACCTCACCTTCCTGACCGTCATCTGGTTCCTCTATCCGATCGTCTTCCTGATAGGACCGGAAGGTTTGAAGCTGATCACCGATCCTGCATCGGTCTGGGCGTTCCTGATCATGGATGTGATCGCCAAGGTCGTCTACGCATTCTACGCGGCAGCCAACCTCGACAAGGCGTTGGCGCACGATCACGGCGAACGCGGCCACCGGGCATGACACGGCGCGCCCCGGCCCTTGGCTGGGGCTTCCTTCTGGCGGGGGCTTTGGTCGCCTCGTTTTGCGTGCTCACCGTACAGCTCGCGTTCGCAGCCCTTGCTGTCGGGGTCGTCGGCATGGCGCACGGTGCAAGTGATCTCGCTATCGTCGAGCATCGGCGGCGCCCGGCATTCCTGATGCTGTACGTATCTGCACTGTTTGTCTGTCTTATGTGGTGGATCGTCGATTCTGCGATCGCACTCCCTGCATTCCTGCTGGCGTCGGCAGTCCATTTTGGTCTTGAGGATGCCCCCGCGAGCAGGCCGTTCGAAAGGATTGCCCGCGGCATAAGCCTGGTCGCAACGCCTGCGACGCTGCACGCGGCAAGCCTCACCCGCATTCTCGATCTTGCCGGAGTTCGAGAGTCCGGTGCGCCGGCCATGGTCAGCATTTTGGCAATTGCGGGTGGCGTAGCAGCCGCCTGCCTGGTGATCATCGGCGCGGCACGCCATGATCGACGTCTTCTGGTCGGAACGACCGCGCTTCTCATTCTGCCCCCGCTCGTCGGGTTCTCAGTCGGGTTTCTGGTGCTGCACGCCGTGCCGCAGACGAAAGAACGTCGTGATCAGTTGCGGTGCGTGACGACCATTACGTATCTCCGCGCCACGGGACCAATCCTCGTCCTGGCTGTGCTGCTGGTCGGAATCATGGGCGGAGTGCTGCTGCGGTGGGACCCCTCGGGCGTGCGTTCACTCTTTGCCGGCGTCGCGGCACTGGCGATGCCGCATCTGCTGGTGACGCCGTATTTCGACAGGGTTGCGCGGCGATCCGGGTCGATGGGGCTGCCTCGTGCCCACAGGGACGTGGTGCGTGCTCATGTCCTTGAATGACGTCAGGCTGTCGGCAGAGGCCGCGATGTCGTCGAACCAGATGGCAGCATGCGGCCTGATCGTGGCTCAAGCGGGCCAGTGCCTGAGATAGGCGTCGTTGAATGCGGTCAGGTCGTCGGGATCTTCCATGGTCGTCGCCACCCGCTTCGCGTGGCGGTTGGCCCAGTGCTCGATCTCCCGACGCGCAGCCGGCAGGCTTGCGTGCATCGCCGCAAGCGTGGCCGTCAGTCGCAACGACACCTCGACCTCTGCAATCCCTTCGCGCAGGATCGGGCCGAAGGCATCACCGAGCATATCCTCCATGGTTGGCTGGCCGATGTGAACCCGTGGGGAGTCCGGCTTCTCATCGACACGCGCCGCACCGGGGCTCAGCGTGAGGAACACACGAAGCAGGGCATTGAGAACCTCGATCCCCGTTCCTGGATCATTGGTCGCCGGAGCCAAGGCCCGGCTGGCAATTTCGGACAGCGCAATCAGCCCCAGTCGAGGATCCTGGTCGAACGAGCGATGCCGTTCGATCGTGAACGTCTTGACCAGTTCGCTTCGGATGCCGTCGTCGATCTTTCCCGAGACCTGCAGAAGCGTACGCGCGGGATGCATCATCGCGCCAGGCAGGACATCGACATACACCGTCAGGTCATTGCGGTCAGCGATCGTGCCAAGTGCGGTGATGTCGATATGCGTGACATATCCGGTCTGCACCGCGGTGACTGTGACGGCATCGGCGGGGATGGCGACAGCCGCACGGCCGCCAAGATGAGGGTGTGCAGCAAAATCCTGCATTGCCTGGGTTGCGGCCTCCTCGACGCGGTCGATCACATCGGCCATCCGTCCAAACGCCGTGATATGACCGATCCAGCGCAGCAGCGTGCCGACCACCAGCAGGATGATCAGCACGGTCGCTGCGAACAGGATGATCCGGCCGTCATGGCCATAGGCGCTGGTGTTCAGGCCAACGATCCCGACCATCGAGAAAACAAAGGCGCCGAGGAAGGTCGACAACGCGTTCTGCGACGTCGGATCGCTGACCATCAGCTGGGTCGCACGCGGCGTCGCCAGCTGCGTTGCGGAGGAGTAGGCGCTGACCATTGCGGTCAACGAAAAGGTCGTGACCGCCAGCATGCTCGAGGCCATGATCTGAAGGATCGTGCCGACAGATTGCTGCCCGATATCGGCATCGAACGTGTACGGCAGATACGGCGTGACAAAAGCGGCGAGGATCGCCAGCGCGACGCTGAGCAGGCTGATGATCGCTGCCCGGAACCAGACCTGCCGGACGATCCGGCTCAAAATCCATGTCCATTGCGTCATTTAGCGCTCCTTGCGCTGGCTGGTAGCCGAATAGTCGCAACGACAACAGCCTGGCGATCCAGCGGCTCCGCTCGAACTCTCCGCAGATCATCTGTGCGAAGCAAATCATGCCCCGCGTCGATCACATTCACCGGCTGGCGCCGGAAAGATCTTATCTCGTGACGTGGCGCCGGAGCGGGACCTCCTACTCAGCGCAGCTGCGTCGGATCGATCACGACGTGACGGATTTTGGTACGGTTATACGTGTAGGTGACGTGGACCAGCCCATCGCGCGTCTGGATCACTGCCGGATAGGCATAGCCGTCGGGTAGCGGCTTGCTCTCGAGTGTCAAAGCGTTGCGCCACCGCACGCCGTCGTCGGACAAACCGATGTTGAGCGGCCAGCGTGCGCCATCGCCCGGCCGCTCGGGTAGATGCGCGCTGTGATTGTAGACGATCAACTGGCGCCCATCGCGCAGCGTCACCGCATCGGTACCCGCATTGGGATTGGGCAGGTCGATCGCCGCGATTGGCGACCAGTTGCGCCCGGCGTCGCGTGACCAGCTCATCGCAATCGCACCCTGCCGCGTCCGCGCCACGAGTTCCAGTCGGCCGTCGCGGTGAAACAGGATGCTCGGCTGGATCGCCTCGATGTGCATCGGTGAGGCCACCGCGTCGCCGACCTGCCAGCTTCTCCCGCGATCGGTGCTCCGCTCGATCCGGATCGACCAGATATTGGCCTCTGCGCTGCCTTCCTCGCGGCTCGACGGTGACACCCAGCTGCCGTCGGGCGCAACGACGGGCTTGTTCTTGATCGGTCCCAACACGCCATCCGGCAGGCGCTGCGGCTGGCTCCAATGTCGTCCGCCATCGGTCGAGCGGATGACCATGCCCCACCACGCCCGCGGATTTGGCCCGACCTTGTAGAAGAGATGCAGGGCACCGTCCGCAGGCTGAAACAGCACCGGGTTCCAGGTCGGAAATCGCTGACCGTCCGCGGACACACCATCGGCGACCGCGACCGGGGTCTCCCATCGCGTCGCGCCGCGTCGTGCGAACCAGATACGGACGTCAGGCTGGCTTTCGCCGGAACCGCCGAACCAGGCTGCCGCCAGCGTCCGGTCAGGCAGTTCGACGATCGCCGAGGCATGCGCCTGCGGATAGGGCGCATCCGTGTATATGAATTCCGACGATATGATCGGCGACCGAAGCGGGGCCGCAGCGGTCGACGGGGCATGGCCGATCCGGGCTTGCGCCGTGGCGCTGACCGCGAGTGCGATTGCCGCGACCTTCACCATGTGCGCCAGAAATGCCCTGAATTTCATCGCTGTACCCCAACAACGTTGCGGGTACGCGTAGACCCGTATTGCGCGAGCCGGATAGCATGGGGTTTCCAACCGAGCCAATGGCAGCTGATGTGCGCGATGCCCGTATTCGAGGTCTGCCTGACCATTCGATTTGGGAGCAAAGCGCCCGCACCATAGTCTAGAAGCGGCGTGGTTCGTGTCCGATCAGGTCGCACGTGCCCCGAAAGCCATAATCACTCATGCCCGTGACCGTGATGCGGCCGCTGTGCCGATCGATCACGAGCCGTGGCTTGTTCAGGCCGTTCAGGCGGTAACTTGCGCGGACCGTATCTGGGCTGACAGTCACGTCGTACAAATCCCACCATCCCTGATTGCCACGGGAATTGATCGGCGGGATCAGCGACTTGGGTAGCCGGATACGTCCGCCACCGGCCCAGGTCTGTACCATGAGCGAGGCATCGAAGACCTCCTTCCTGGTTTCGGTGTACGTGCCGGACTCATAGCGGTCACGATCACGGTTCCAGTTCCACGTCGTCCCGCTCGCAAAGCCGGTTTTCGATCCGTCCCCAAAACACACGAGCCCGAGTTCCACGTTTCTGCCGTCAACAACAGGTCCTCCCGAAGGATAGCGATCCTGACCGCCGCCGGACCCCGCTGGCGCGCGTCCATAGGCCAGATCGGGGTCATAGTCGGGACGGGGTCGTGGCGCAGCCTGACCACCATGGCCGGAGTTGGGCCGGAGGTTCGCGGGCTTCCTGCAATCGGGGGAGGTGGTCGGCTGGATGGAATTGTAGCGGCCTTCCATCGTTGCAATGCTCACGCACTGGCGGCGATCGGCGTTCCACCAATAGGTATAGACGCGATCGTCGCCTTGCTCACCCCGGATGTTGACGTAGCCGCGTCGTTGCAACTCCATCTCGGCCTGACCTGCACGGGCGCCTACCATGTCCTCGAGACCCGTGGATTGCGCGTGGGCAATTGCGGGAAGTGCCGAACCCATCACAAGGGCGGTCATGGTCGTGGACAGGCCAGACGGACAACGCATCGCGATTCTCCCGTTCGTTCGAAATCACCTCATCATCAATTGAACGATTGTATAAAAAGGGAGCGACGGCGTCCATCGCGGTCAACGGTGTTCGTCTACCGACTGCCCACGGGAATTGGACGGCAAGAATGCTCGCTTGGTCCGAAGAGCCGCTCGGTCGGTGCTGGTCTTCATCACATACGGCAGGACCCGCGATAGTGCGTCTTCGGCAAGCACTAGGGGGCGGAGTCTAGCACAAGGCAGGCCGTTGCGATCGACGCCCGGATCGAACATGATGCAGCATGGACTTCATGAAGTGGCTCAATTCGCTCGACGAACTTCTGTACGAAGTGATGAGCTGGGTGGTCTTCTTTCCCCTTACGCTTTGGCAGGCGCTCTTTCGACCGATCCGTACGATGGAGGAGATCGAGCGCGAAGCCGCGCTGCCCGACGATGAACGCTACGCGTCGATACTCAGTCCGCCCCTTTTTCTGGCTCTCACGCTGTTGCTGGGGCACAGCGTCGCTACGGCGTTGGGCCAGACCGACGAAATCATCGCCAATCATCATGGTCTGGCCGACCTGGTCAACGACAATGCCAGCGCCCTGGTCCTCCGCGTCGTCGTTTTCGCGGGTTTCCCACTCTTCCTGGCAGCCCGCATGGTGCGCCAACGCAGGATCAAGCTTGATCGCAATTCCCTGCAGCAGCCATTTTACGCGCAATGTTACCCGGCGGCCGTCTTTGCGCTGGGTCTGAGCGTCGGCAGCAGTTTCGGGATGGACCATCATCAAGCGACGCGCATGATTGGACATTGGCTCGTCGGATCGAGCATCGTGAACTTCTGGATCGTCGAAACGCGCTGGTTCGCGCAGGTGTTGGGGATCAGCCTGGTGCGCGCGACCTGGAACGTCCTTGTCGGGCTGCTGGAAGGCGCAACATTTCTGATCGCGGTGGGCTTTTTGTTCACCCGCTAGCGCGGACTTTGCGATCAATGGAGAACCGCCCGCCCCACGCTTGCCAGGCGGTTCTCTAAGACCTGCGAAAGCATGATCACTGCACTGGCGGTTACAGCGCACCTCCTTCGGCCAGCGTCTGGAGCTGATCGGCCATCGCGCCCCAGCCGGCTTCGAAGCCCATCGACCGGTGGCGCTCCCACGCTTCATCGGTCCAATGGCGTGCCGCGGCGGTAAAACGGGTGCCGTCCCCGTCTTGCGCGATCTCGAACAGGCCGACCATTAACGGCCCACTGGGCTGCCAACCCGCTGTAAAAGCATCGGTGAATACGAAGCGGCGGTTAGGCTCATAGTCGAGGACTACGCCCTCGTTAAGCATCTCCTCACCGTCGGGGCCATGCATGACCACCAGGCTACGGCCTCCGGGGCGCCATTCGATCTCGCGTGCTTCGGCGCGCCACGGTCGCGGACAGAACCACTCCTCGAAGCGGTCGACCATTGTCCGCCAGACATCCTCCACGGGGGCAGCGATGCGGCGCTCGACACTGAGTTCACGAATATTGCTCATCGTTTCTCTCCTCGGCACAATAGGGTTACGTAGCGCTTCAGGTGCCGCACGCTCTCGCGCGCCGCTTGCGGATCACCAGTTGCCTTGGCGACGACGAAACCGCCTTGGAGCACCACTTGAAAGTGGAGCGCGAGGCTCGCTGCATCGACGTCGGCAACGCCGTGATCAGCCAGCGCTTCGGCGACGTCGCCTTCGAGCGTGCGCGCATGGCCGACGATTGCCGCCTCAGCAGCGCGCGCAATCGCGGGGTGTGATTGATGCACCTCCTGCGCGAGCGTGCCAGCCAGACAGGTGAAGGCGTCGGTGCCGCCGTCGATCAGCGCCTCGCGCAGGTCAAGATAGCCCAACACGCGCGCCAGTGCCGCGGGTTCGCGATGATAGTCCGCATCGGCGAATAGCGGCGTCGTGATCGCCAGCCAGTGGCCGGCGGCGGCCACCCCCAGCGCCTCCTTGGAAACGAAATGGTGGAAGAAGGCGCCCTTCGTGACTCCGGCAGCCGCACAAAGCTGGTCGACGCTGGTGGCCGCAAAGCCGTTGCGGCGGATGAGCGTCACGGCTGCGTCCAGCAGCTTGTCGCGAGCGCTATTGGAAGATCCTCGACTCGTCATAATGCAAACATACCAACCGGTCGGTATGCCCGCAAGGATCATCAAGACGGTGTTCGGAAGCGATAGTCGCAAAGGTCGGGATTGAAAGTCGGTGCCCCTATCGAATGGTAGGAACTGAGGGGGCGAACGCGTCGCGAATGTCCGGGCCCGGGTCCATGCACCCGGCCGTCGGGACCAGTACACAGGTCGTACGATTTCGACCGGGATTGCCTGAAACGCTATTCAGTGCAGGTCGCTCTGCCGTCGGGGCCAAGCGCACAAGCAGCCGCCCTTATAAGCGCGATAATGGCGGCTGCAGTGCAACCTGGAAGCCCATGGCTAAAGGGCACGGAATGATCAGAATCGATTCTCATAACTCAGGCCAGTGGCGGATAAGCCGTGAACGTTCGGAAACTTTCCCCGATCGACACGGCCTATCCACCCACCGACGTAGCTTACGTCGCCTGGTTCGACGATATCGGCTTGGCGGTGACGTCAAAGCGGTCGGCGTTCATAACCTTGACCCAGGCACGGATGAAGTCGCGCACGAACTTTTCCTCGTGACCGTTCTCGGCATAGACCTCGGCCGTCGCGCGCAACTGCGAGTTCGAGCCGAAGACCAGGTCGGTGCGGGTCGCCTGCCACTTCTTTTCACGACCGCCGCGATCATAGCCGATGAACTTCTCGTCGCTCGACGTGTCGACCAGATCCCAGAACGTGTCATTGTCGAGCAGGTTGACGAAGAAGTCGTTCGTCAGCTGCCCCGGACGCTTGGTCAACACGCCGTCGGGTGCATCGCCGAAGTTCGCGCCCAGCACGCGCAGGCCACCGACCAGCACGGTCATTTCCGGCGCGGACAGGCCGAGCAGCGAAGCCTTGTCGAGCAACAGCTCCTCGGTCTTCACCGGGTGACGCGTCTTCAGGTAGTTGCGGAACCCGTCGGCCTGCGGCTCCATCCACACGAAGCTTTCGACATCCGTCCACTCCTGCGTCGCATCGCCACGGCCGCCAAGGAACGGTACCGCCACGTCGTGCCCGGCGTCGCGTGCCGCTTTCTCGACCGCTGCCGAGCCCGCCAGCACGATCGCGTCGGCCAGCGACATGCTGCCCCGCAAGTCGTTCAGCTTTGCCAGAACCTGGCTGAGCTGCTCGGGCTCGTTGACCGGCCAGTCCTTCTGCGGCGCGAGCGCGATGCGCGCGCCGTTCGCCCCACCGCGGTGGTCCGACCGGCGATAGCTCGACGCCGAAGCCCAGGCGGTCTTGACCAGCTGGCCGATCGTCAGCCCGCTCGACAGCACGGCGTCCTTGAAGGCCGCGACGTCAGCGTCCGACGGTACGGTGCCTTCGGGGACCGGATCCTGCCAGATCAGCGTCTCTTCGGGAACCTCGGGCCCAAGGTACCGGACCCGTGGCCCCATGTCGCGGTGCGTCAGCTTGAACCAGGCGCGTGCGAACGCGTCGTCGAGCGCCGCCTGGTCGTCGCGGAAGCGCAGCGCGATCTCGCGGAACTCGGGGTCCACCTTCAACGCCATGTCCGCGGTGGTCATCATCGTCGGCACACGCTTGTTTGGGTCGCGCGCGTCGGGGGCCATGTCCTCCGGTTCCGGGTTGACCGGCTGCCACTGCTTCGCACCGGCCGGGCTTTCGGTCAGCTCGTAATCGTATTTGAACAGCAGGCGGAGATAGTCGCCGGTCCACTTGGTCGGGTTGTTCGACCACGCGCCCTCGATGCCCGAGGTCGTGATATGGCCCTGGCCGATCTCCTCGCTGTCGGTCAGCCAGCCGAGGCCCTGCATGTGGACCGATTCCGAAGACGGAGCCTTGAAGTGCGGTGCGGCCTTGGCGCCATGCGCCTTGCCGAAGGCATGGCCGCCGGCGGTCAGGGCAACGGTTTCCTCGGAGTTCATCGCCATCCGCTGGAACGTCGCCTTCATGTCGCGTGCGGACATGAGCGCGTCGGGCTCACCGCCCGGTCCCTCGGGATTGACGTAGATCAGCCCCATCTGGATCGCTGCAAGTGGCCCTTCGAGCTCGGGCATGTCCTCGCTGATACGCGTCTGCGCACCCTCGTTGACCCAGATCTCCTCGGCGCCCCAGAAGGTATCGCCCTCGGAGGCGAAGACGTCCTTGCGGCCGCCGGCGAAACCGAACACCGGTCCGCCCATGCTCTCGATCGCTACGTTGCCGGCGAGGATGAACAGGTCGGCCCAGCTGATGTTCTTGCCGTATTTCTGCTTGAGCGGCCACAACAGGCGACGTGCCTTGTCGAGGTTGCCATTGTCCGGCCAGGAATTCAGAGGCTCGAAGCGCTGCTGACCCGACGACGATCCGCCGCGGCCGTCCGTTACCCGGTAGGTGCCGGCGGCATGCCATGCCATGCGGATCATGAACGGGCCGTAATGACCATAGTCGGCAGGCCACCAGGCCTTGCTGTCGGTCATCAGCGCCGTCAGGTCCGCCTTGAGTGCTGCATAGTCGAGCTGCTTGAACGACTCGGCATAGTCGAACTCTTCGCCCATCGGGTCGGGAGAGACGCCGTGCTGATGCAGCATGTCGATCGGCAGCGCGTCGGGCCACCAGTCCTTGTTCGTGCGACCGAGGAGCGAGCGGGCCTTAACCTCGCCGCCACCCTGGGGGCCCATTGGGCAACCGCTTGCCTTAGGCTGTTCGTAATCGGCCATCTTGGCGTCCTCTCCTAATGAGTTTTACCACCGTGCTGGTAAAATGCCGGATCTCGGGTACATTTGTCCAATCGATTATACGGGCGACAGCTATCATCGCACTCGATCACAGAGGGCTGTGAGCGTGTCGTCTGACGGCGCGTACATTCGCGATGATCCGGGTCATCATCATCGTCAGGCCGACAGACGTCGCGGCAACCGATATGATCAAGGTGTCGCCAAACTTACATTTACTGAGGTTAGAGGATGGGCGTCTTTAGTCTGGTTCAGAGTTTTTCGTCGTGACCGCGCCCCAAGTCCGCCCGATAGATCGTTGGTTCGTCGACCTCGAAAAGCGTGGCGTGTTCGCAGACCCGGCTAGCCGTGAAGGACGGGACTTCGTCTATCGCCGCAGCGCGGCGGGTGCATCGCTGCAACGTGACCTGCTCGTTCCGGCGTGGACTGAGAGCGCAAGACCGGGCGCTGGCGATCTCCGTCCGCACGACCCGATCAATCCGCAATACGACCCGGCAACGCCCTCCGCACCGGCCCCGATGCAAGGACCTCTGCAATGAAAACCGCGATCTACAAATTCCTGGGCGGCACGGCGTTTGCTGGCGCCATGCTCGCGGTCTGCAGCACGCCCGCTGCAGCGCAGGAGGCGCGCAACGTCATCCTCTTCCTCGGCGACGCAGGTGGCCTGTCGACGCTCGGCGCCGCAGGGATCCTGGCGCACGACCGGCCGCAATCGCTGTTCATCCAGTCGATGCCCAACGTCGCGCTGTCGGATACGTCCGCACTCGATCGATGGGTGACCGATTCCGCGGCCGGGATGACCGCGGTCATGACGGGTCACAAGACGAACAACGCGATGGTATCGACGACGCCCTCAGGACCGGGCGGCCGCGCGATGCCGGTCAAGACCCTTCTCGAATATGCCGAGCAACGCGGGCTGTCGACGGGTGTCGTCACCAACATGAATATCTGGGATGCGACTCCGGCCGCGACCTTTGCGCATGTCGCCGCGCGCGCGGACAAGGGCGAGATATTTCGCCAGATGCTCAAGCCCCGCTTCGGCGACGGCGTCGATATCCTGATCGGCAAGGGCCGTGCCGACGCCGTCGCGGCATTCGCCGGCCCGGGCACGAGCGCGGAACAGGCGTTCAGGACCGCCGGCTACCGCTTCGGCGAGGATCCCGCGCTGGTCGCCCAGGCACCCCGGACCGCGGTGCTGCGCGATGCCGACTTCGCGCCACTTCCCGCCGTGGAGGCGACCGTCGCGCAGCTCGCCCGCAACCCGAAGGGCTATTTCCTGATGGTCGAATGGGACATGCACACCGACGATCCCAAGGCAGGCCTGCGGCATGTCGTCGAGATGGACGACATGATCCGCCGGATCAGCGCGGTCGCCGGCAAGGACACGCTGATCCTGTTCACCGCGGATCACAGCTTCGGCCTGCGGATGACCGGCGGCAAGCGCACGACGCCGCTCGCGACGCAATATGATCCCGATGCGAAGTCGGTGATCAGCGTCGAACCCGGCCATACCGGCGAAGAGGTCGTCGTCGCCGCAAGCGGCCCCGGTGCGGACAAGGTCCGGGGTTTCATGCCCAACACGCGGCTCTTCGACATCATGCTGTCGGCATTCGGCTGGAAGAAGGACAAATGATCCGCCCTCAGCCTGCCTGACGGCTTTTTTCGCTCCCGGATCGCGACGCGTATGACGATGGACTAGCGGCCGAAAGCGGTCAGCCCAACGATGAATGAATGTACGAAGCTGGGGAATGGGGTGAGGGCGCGCGTGATGTCCGGCAATACGTCGTCATGCCTTATCCTCACCTCTGCAGCCGGCCCGAGCTGTCCTGCAACAGCCAGAAACGGGTATAGCGTTGCAGGCGCGGGAGAATGATCCACTGCAGGGTCGCGGTGAGCAGCAGGGACGAGGGCAGGAGTTGCAGCGGCAGTGGTGCGTCCTTCAACACCGTACGAACCATCATGCTGATGAGGAGGAGGACCGGGAACACCGTCAGCCATGTCGTCACGAACCGCTTCCACTTGCTGGCACTCGCATCGCTCGGCAGCTCGAAGGTGACGCCGTCGCCAGTTTCGAGCTGGCGGAGCGCCGTGGAGAAGCGGTCCGCGACGGCGACATGCGCGCGCATCTTGGGGTCGTCATGCCATGTATCGGCTGCGGCGCGATCGTCGAAGCGAAAGAGCAGGTGCTGAAAGCCGGCGGTCTGACCGAGCCGGATCGCAGCCCGATACCCCGGCGCCGCACGGGCGTGCCGGTTCAGTTCCTCCACCCAGCGTTCGAAATCCTGCTCGTGGCCGGCACGGATGGCCCGGCTGGTGATGATCGTGGCGGTCTGGTCAGGATCGATTGGCATAACGGCGAGAACAGACGAGGCGGCCGGTACGTTGCGCGGCCGCTTCGTGCATTTTGCCCGTGTCGACTCGCATCAGGACAGGCCTGTCAGTTTTAGCGCCTGACAGACCGTATAGCGCGTCACCGGACCGCCGCGTGCCGCCGTGAGGCCACTAGCACTGCACGCGGCGATCAGCGCGCCAATCGTCGGGCGACCGTCACGATCGCCGCCGTCGCGGCGATAGGCGGTGATCGCATCCTGAATGCACCGGATCACCGGTTCATTCCGTTCATAAGCCCGGGCGCGGCGATCGCCATGCCGGAGCGCCATATCTGCAATGCCATCCATCATCGTCGACAGTCGATAACCGATTATCGCGACGGGATCATCATCGTCCGACACCAGGCTAGGGCGTGCGGCCCGTGCCATGATCAGAACGGCGTTGAAGGTTTCCGCGCGACTTTATAATGGCACTGGACCGGTTACTTCGGTCACCTCGCGCCCGGCAATTGTGCTCGGCAGCCCGCATGCAGGCAGAGCGTCAGGGTCTTACGTCACAATGAATTATCGCCATTCCTTCCATGCGGGCAACAGTGCCGATGTCGTGAAGCACAGCCTGCTGATCGCGCTCGTGCGGGCCTTGCAGCAGAAACCGGGCGCGCTGACGCTGATCGACACGCATGCCGGCTGCGGGCTGTACGACCTTGACGGCGAGGACGCGCAACGCACCGGCGAGTCCCTACAGGGTGTGCTGCGGGCCTTTGCCGAGCCGAACCCGTTGCTGGACGACTACTGCGCCGCCGTGCAGGCGGTGAATTCCGGGACCGAGCCGCAATTCTACCCCGGCTCGCCCCGGATCCTCGCGCAGCTTCTGCGACCGCAGGATTTGCTGATCCTGAACGAGAAGCACCCCGAGGACGCCTATACCCTGCGCGGGGTGATGCGCGGCACGCCCGCTGCGGTGCACGAGCGCGACGCCTATGAGCTTTGGCTGGCGCTGCTGCCGCCCCGGACCGCGCGTGGCGTGGTGGTGGTCGACCCGCCGTACGAGCAGCCCGATGACCGCGACCGTATCACCGCGACCCTCGCCGCCGCGCACCGCAAATGGGCGCATGGCGTGACGGTGATCTGGTATCCGCTGAAGGACCGCGCCACGCATACGCGGTGGACGGGGCAGTTGCGCAGGCTCGGTATCCCCAAAGTGCTGGGGGTGGAGCATTGGCTGTACGATGCCGATCAGTCCGGCATCTACAACGGCGCAGGCCTGTATATCGTCAACCCGCCCTACGCCTTCACGCAGGCGCTGCCGCCTATGCTCGAAGCGCTGCGCGCGGTGCTGGCGCCGGAGGGGCATAGCGGCGAGATCACCGCCGCGTGGCTGGGCGATTAGCGTAAACCCGCATCGCCCCGCTCTGGCCGGCTGCAAACGGCCGGGCTGCCAACGTCAAAAGACCGGACGCTCTGGCAGGCAATTCGCATCGTCGAGAGCGGCCGTCCGTTAAGTACGATCATTCCCGATTCTCCAGCTCCGGTCGGCGATTTTGGGAAGATCTATTGGGACCAGAATCCGTGCCGCCGGCGGGCGCCAAGCTGCTGACGGTTCCGAAACCGGCCTCATGCGTGTCGTTGCAGAAGCGCGGGGGTTACGATCGCACGGCGAGATCGTTATAGATTCGTAATGAAGATCGCTGCAATTTCCGACATTCACGGGAATGTCGCTGCCCTCGACGCAGTTCTCGGCGACATCGCCACCCGGCACGTGGACCAGATCGTGAACCTCGGGGACATCTGCTCAGGGGGCCTGTTCCCGCGGGAAACAGCCGATCGACTGATGCCTCTGGGATTGCCCACTATACGCGGCAATCACGAACGTCAGATCTCGGAGCAGCCTCGCGAGCGCATGGGATTGTCCGATCGCCACGCCTTCGACCAGCTGAGCGCTGAACAGCGTGCGTGGCTGACAGCATTGCCCACGACCATGCGCCTGTCCAAAGATGTGCTGCTTGTTCATGGCACGCCGGACAGCGACCTGACCTATTGTCTAGAGACGGTGACGGAGGCGGGGCTTCGTCAGGCCACTCGCGAGGAAGTTCGACACCGTGCGGGAACTACCGATGCGGCCGTGATCCTCTGCGGCCATACGCATCTCCAGCGGGTGATGACGCTCGACGACGGGCGCATCGTCATAAATCCGGGAAGCGTTGGCCTTCCGGCATATGACGATGACCGACCCTACGCTCACCTGGTGGAAAGCGGATCGCCGCATGCGCGCTATGCGGTATTGTCCAATGAGGGTGATGGCTGGGTGGTAGAGTTTCTGTCCGTCGATTATGATTGGGAACAAGCGGCCCGTGATGCCGAGGCGAATGCCCGTACCGACTGGTCCAGACCTTTGCGAACAGGTCGGGTCTAGCACGAGGGTATCGTATTTCCCGATGCGAAGTGCGTTTCGGGAAGCCGTGTCGCTTCTCGAAATCCGGTCCCTCAAGGAACGGCATCAGCGCCGAGCCTCCCCGAAGCCAATTTTCCGCAGTCGCCGACCAAGCGTCACGTGTGAGCTCGAAGCCCTCAACGTTACCGGCATCATCGTCAGGCAGCGTATGCGCCGCCGGGTTATTGGTCGCGTCTTGAAGCCTGGCACCGAAGACATATCGCAGGGTCGGGTCGGTTGCCGGGGATGCGTGTTGGGTTCATCGTTCTTCCTTTTCTGCCCTGCGGGAACTTACGAGCATTCGTTGACGCCATCGACGTATCTGGCCGTCAATGCTCTGACTTGGCTGAGAATTTTGTACGTAAACATGTCAAAAATTATGACATATTCGTTCAAGGGCATGAGCACGGCGCTACGGGAATAATTGCGATGATCGTTGCAGCGGCAAACCGATAAGCAACATTCGCTAGGCAAGATTTCGAAAATATGGTGTGGATACGGCGATGTCGAGGAATGCCACGGCAATCATCGACCGTACGTCTTGATCGAGGAATCCAATGCGCGCGTCAGTGTTACAGGCGTCCGCTGCGGTCGGAGCCGCCCTGCGCGGCAAGCATCCGAACGCCCCGACGCCTGCTCGCCAAAGCAGCGTGCCGACACCGAGGGGCCGCTCCGCGTTGCGAACCGCTACGTGCGACATTCACGAACGCCGGCATCGTCATCCCGTGCTTTCGCGTCGCGCGGCAAGCACGGCCGACCGGGACGAATATCGTCAGCTTCTCGGCCACACATACGGTTTTCATACCGTCGTCGACCCCATGCTCGGTGTCGGCGGTGGACTGACCGGCTGCCTTGTCTGCGACCTGCCCGAACCAGGAGTGAGTGCCGGTGACCGGAGCCGGTGTGCCGTCAGGCTGGACACCAACCTACCCGACGCTGCCGTGCAGGACCCACCTGCTGCAAGGGCAGCGGCGGTGTCGATGTTTGTGGCGTATGAGGGATGGATGCCGGCATGACGAAGCAAATGGACGGTGCCGTCGATCTGACCAACTGCGATCGCGAGCCGATCCATATTCCCGGCTCGATCCTCCCCCATGGTGCGATGCTCGTGGTCGATCCTGCAACGATGCTGGTCGAGCAGGTCGCAGGCGACACCCTCGGCCTGTTCGGCAGGGATGCGGCGTCGCTGACCGGGCAGGACCTGGCGAAATTGCTAAATGCCGAACAGCTTCAGCGGCTTCGCGAGTTGCTTCAAAGCTCCAGCCTCGCGCGCCCGCGTCACCTGCTGGATCCGTTGCTGCGGGTCGTCCCCGACCGCGCGATCGATGCCAGCGTCCATCTGAGCGATGGCGCGCTGGTGATCGAGGTCGAGGATGCCGACCTGAGTGACCGTCATGCCGTCGATCCGCTCGCCTGTGTCCAGGAAATGTTCGACGGACTTGGCGACGCTCCCGATCTCCAAGCCTATTGCCAACTGGCTGCCGAGCGGGTGCGGGCGGTCGCGGGCTACGACCGGGTGATGGTCTATCGCTTCATGCCCGACGATTCAGGCTGGGTATTCGCCGAAGCCCGGCACGACGACATCACGCCATTCCTCGATCTGCACTACCCAGCGTCGGATATCCCGAAACAGGCCCGCACGCTGTATCTGACCAGCTGGCTGCGTCTGATCACCGAAGTCGATTACACGCCCGCGCCGCTGCTGCCGTCGATCAATCCGAGCAGCGGCCTGCCGCTCGACATGAGCCACGCGACCCTGCGTGACGTGTCCCCGATCCACCGGGAATATCTGCGCAACATGGGCGTCGACGCCTCGATGTCGATCTCGATCATCTTCGAAGGCAGGCTTTGGGGGCTGATCGCCTGTCACCATCATACGCCGCGCCGCCTGCCGCGTCATCTCCGGGGCGTCTGCGAGCTGTTCGGATCGATGTTCTCGCTGCAACTCGAAGTGCGGCTGCGCGCCGAGCAGCTCGAGGCCCGGTTGCTGTCCCGCAAGGCGCTGTCCGGGATCATGCACGCGCTGGCGAGCGAGGACGATTACGGTGCCGGGCTGGTCGCGCAGCAGCAGCAGCTGCTCGACTACATAGAAGCGGGTGGTCTTGCGCTGCGGGTTGGGCAGACCCGTGGCGGTGTCGCCATCCGCGTCAACAGCGGCATCACCGCGTTGGGCAATACGCCCGATGACGACCAGATTGGCGCACTGACAGACTGGCTGACCCTGCGCATGGGCACGTTCGAAGGGGTGTATGCCACGGATCGGCTAAGCGAAGAATATCCGCCGGCCAAGGCCTATGCGGAGATCGCCTCCGGGTTGCTTGCCGTGTCCGTCTCGCGCGAACCGCGCGACTTCGTGCTGTGGTTCAGGCCCGAGGTCGTCGAGACCGTGCAATGGGGCGGCGATCCGAACAAGCCGATGGAGGTCGGTCCGAACGGCATCCGGCTGACGCCGCGCAAATCCTTCGAGGCGTGGACCGAAACCGTGCGCGGCCGGTCGACCCCCTGGTCGCCGTCCGACAACGATGCCGCGTTCGACCTGCGGGTCTCGCTGCTGGAGGTCGTCCTGCGGCGGATCGATGCTGCCGCACGCGAACGGCTTCGCGCCTGGCAGCAGGAACAATTGCTGATGGCCGAACTCGACCACCGGGTGAAGAACACCTTGGCCAGCATTCAGGCGATGGTGGCGCAGACGAGCCGGAGTGCGTCCTCGCTTGCTGCTTTCACGCACGGGCTCGACCGGCGGATCCGGTCGATGTCGCGCGCGCACAGTCTGCTGACGCAAAGCCGGTGGGAAGGCGTGTCGCTCGACGTGCTGATCCAGCAAGAATTGGACGCGTATCGGGCGGAGCATGCGAACGTCACGATCAGCGGTCCAGATGTGATGCTTCTCCCCAAAGCAGCACTGGCACTGTCGTTGGCGATCCATGAGCTTGCCACCAACGCCGGCAAATACGGGGCCTTGTCGGCCGCCGGCGGTCATGTCGACATTCGCTGGCAGTTTGACCCGCACGCTGGACTGGAGCTGCGATGGCAGGAAAGCGGCGGTCCTCCGGTCAGCAAGCCCACACGGCGCGGTTTCGGATCGATCCTGATCGAGCGGGCCTTGTCGCTCGAAACTGGCGGATCTTCGACCCTGACGTTCGACCCGGGCGGGGTGGCGTGCGCGATCGTCATGCCCGCGTCGGTGGCGCAGTCTGGCGGCACCGCCTCCCACGCCTCTATCGCCCATGATGCTCCTGCGAAAGTCACCGACATTCCTACCGACAACCCGCCGCGCATCCTGATCGTTGAAGATTCAGCCATGGTGCTGATGCTCATCGAGGATGTGGTCATCGATCTGGGCTGGGACATCGTCGGTCCCGCGATGCGGCTTCCGGAAGCTTTGAAGCTTTCGCGCGAGGCGGCGATCGATGCCGCTCTGATCGACGTCAATCTCGATGGTGAAATGTCGTGGGATGCTGCTGCCATCCTGCAAGATCGCAAGATCCCGTTCGTCTTCACCACCGGCTACGACAGCGCCACCGTCCTGCCGGAGCGGTTCGCCGGCCATCCCGTCCTCAACAAGCCGTTCTCGGCCGAAGACGTTGGACGCACGTTGCAAACCTTGTTGAGCCGGCACTGAGCGTGCCGCGGGTGAATGCCGGGCAGCGTAGACTGATCGACCATGCCTGGCCGCGACCGGTTGCGGACGTTCGTTCATGCTTGGCGACACCGTTGAAAAATGGCTGGCATCCAACGATGATCAACTGCGGTTCCTGCGATTGCTCTCTTTGCAGCAAGCGCAATGTCACAACCGTCCGGTTGCGCGACCGCTTACGCTTCATCGACGGCGTGACACTTTTTTGAGGGCTCGCGACAATGTGTCGATCGAATAGGGCTTATGCACCAGTTCGAACCCGTGCGTACCGCTCTGCGCCAGAACCTCGCTGTACCCGCTGGTCAACACGACCGGAAGCTTAGGATACAGCCGGCCGATCTCCTGACCCAGCTCGATACCGGACATGCCCGGCATCATCACGTCGGAGAAGACGATGTCGAACCTGCCTGCATCTGTCGCCAGTTCGGCGAGTGCCTTGGAGGCGTCCATCGCCAAGACCGTATGATAGCCCAGCTCTCCCAACGCCTCGGTCGCGAACATGCCAACCTCGGCATTGTCCTCGACGACCAGCACACAGGCGCCTTCGCCGAGCGGCAGGGAGTTGTCGCCTTCTTCGGCCGCTCCGCCGTCCAGCCCGTCGACCCGGGGCAGGAACATGGTGAACGTTGCGCCTTCGCCTTCGTCGCTTGTGACGACGACGCCCCCGCCGGACTGCTTCGTGAAACCGAAGACTTGGCTGAGGCCAAGGCCTGTCCCTTCGCCTACCCCCTTGGTGGTGAAGAACGGTTCGAAGATCCGTTCAATGTTGTCGGCTGGAATACCGGGACCGCTGTCGGTCAAGGAGACCGTCACGAACTCGCCCGGCGTGGCCGGATGGGACCGTATGGCGGGCATGCCGGATGCTGCCGCAACGACGATGGCCAGCTCGCCCGCGCCGTTCATGGCATCGCGCGCATTGACCGCCATGTTGACGATCGCGGTGTCGAACTGGCTGCGGTCCGCGTCGATGTAGCAAGGCTCCGTCGGCAGCCGATGCGATACCTTGATGCGTGCGCCCGTCAGCGTCCGCACCATGTCGCTGACCGTCCGCACGCTTTCCGAGACATCGAAGACTTCGGGTTTGAGCGACTGGCGGCGCGCGAATGCGAGCAGCTGGTTGGTCAGTTTGGTCGCGCGTTCGGCGGTGTCGGAGATCGCGTCGATATAGCGCTGCCGGCGTTCGTTGGAGAGACCTGGCCGGCGCAATAGGTCGATGGAACCCCGGATGACCGTCAGCAGATTGTTAAAGTCGTGCGCCACCCCACCGGTGAGTTGCCCGATCGCCTCCACCTTCTGCGATTGGCGCAACGCATCCTCGGCCTGGCCGAGGTCGGCGGTTCGCTCGGCAACGCGCTGCTCGAGCGTTTCGGCGAGCGCGCGCAGATCGGCGACAGCACGGTCGCGCTCCGCTGCGATGCTCCGCCGTTCCTCGACGTCGATCAGGACCCCGGGAAAGCTCAGCGGCGTTCCGTCGGGTGCATGATCAACCCGACCGTTCGCCTCGATCCAGTAATATCGACCGTCAGCCCGGCGGACCCGGTATTGATGCGCATAGGACCCACTGCGGGCGATTACCGCGTTGATGGCCTCCGTCAGCCCTGCCTGATCGTCGGGATGTACCGTTGCTGTAATCTGCGCGAGCGGGATGCCGGATCGGCCGAGCGCCGGATCAAGGCCGAAGGCACGCGCGAATGCCTCGTCTACGGTGAATTGATCGCTCGGCAGGTCCCAGTGCCAGGTGCCGATGATGGCGCCGGCTTCCAGCGCGAGTTTCACCCGCTCGACGTTCTGACGCGCGACGGCTTCACTGACACGCAGGCGTTCCTCCGCTTCTCGGCGGGCGGTCACGTCGTTGAAAATAATTGCGATCTGTCGATCTGCGGGATCGCCAACCCTTACTGCCCGTACGTCGAACCAGCGCTGGAATGCTTCGGCATAATTCTCGAAATTGGTTGCTTCACCGGTCTTGGCCACATGCCCGTATGTCTCGAACCAGAACTGCTCGAGGTCAGGTGCGAATTCCGTGACCCACTTGCCGCGCAAGTTGACGCCGGACTGGCGTTCAAAGGCGGGGTTGGCTTCGACAAACCGGTAATCGACGGCTTTGTCATCCTCGTCGAACTTGACCTCTACGATGGCGAAAGCCGCATCAACCGTGTCGAAGATTGTCTGGAAGCGCTGCTGCGCTTTCCGGAGCGCTTCGCCGGCAAGATGCTCTTCGGTACGATCACGCAAAACCTTGACGTAACCGGTATGGCGGCCGGCCGAATCCCGGAGCAGGGATAGCTCACCGCTGGCCCAAAAAGGCTCGTCCCCCTTGCGCACGTGCCAACGCTCATCAGTGGCCCGCCCTGTCTCACGGGCGCAGGCCATCTCTTGCACCGGCACCCCGGCCGCGCGGTCATTATCCGTGAAAAAAAGGAAGACGCTTTGACCGATCACCTCGGCTTCCGACCAGCCCAGCACCCGTTCCGCGCCATAGCTCCATTCGATGATACGGCCTTCGAGATCGCAGGCTACGATGGCGAAGTCCTGTGCGCTATCGACGATCGCCCGCTGGCGCGCTTCGGCTGCAATCAGGCGTCCCGTTGCAACACGCTGCTCAAACTGCACCATGACCTGTCGCGCCATGACGCGGATCGTCTGCTTCTGAACCTCGGTCAGGTCGCGGGGGCGATAGTCCAGAACGCAGAGCGTGCCGATCGGAAAGCCATCAGGGGACTTCAACAGGGCGCCAGCATAGAAGCGCAGATGCGGCTCACCCGTGACCAGGGGGTTGCAGTCGAAGAGTGGGTCGTCTGTCGCATCGGGGACGAGCAGGAATTCATCCTCGAGGATTGCACGCCCGCAGAAAGACGTCTCCAACGGCGTCTCACGAACGCCAAGCCCGACTTCCGCCTTGAAGAACTGGCGGCCGTCCCCGATCAGATTCACGATCGCGATTGGCGCCTCGCAGATCGCCGCCACCAGTTCGGCGATCTCGTCAAACGCCGCCTCGCGCGGAGTGTCCAGCAGGTCATATTCTGCGAGGGCAGCCAGTCTCTGCTTCTCGTGCGCGGGCAGATCGGTCATCGGACTCCAAAGGTTTAGCGGATCACTGTGCTGTAGCATCGTCACCGCCAAGCTCAACGTCGGTCGTTCTTAAACTGTCAAAACCGACCGGTTGTGGCACCCGCAGCGACTTATGCTCTTTCCCGTTCCTCGGCGATGACTCCGTGATCTGAAATTCCTGCATCGCGACCGCTGCGATCACTGAAAGATCCGATGACAGGGAACCTCGGCATGCCTCTCACGTATGTTGGTTAACGAATATATCGTGGGATTGAGACGAGGGGTCGATGACTGAGACTGAAAGAGTTGCCTATCATCGCGACCGGGCTGAGCAAGAACGAAGGCGCGCGAGCCAGGCAATCGATGACCGCAGCAAGAATGTTCATATCGAACTGGCCCTGGCCCATGGAAAAGCGGTCGTTCTTGGCGGGCATCGTCTTCGCGCAGCGCATGATCGATGATGCGGGCCGAAGAGGCTTGACGGTATTACCTCTCGGACGCTTACGCGCATAGCGATGATCATGCGGCGACTGGGGGGCGGAACGGGATGCCGGTGTCTGTCCAGGTTCCACCGTCCGACCACAAGCGATTGTAACACGAGATCAGGTAGCGAATGCTGTCCAGCCCATCGTATCGGAATAGGTGTCGATCCGACGCGGCATGAACGATCGGCGACGCTGCAGACGCGACGATGGATTCGAAGCTGGACAAGCCTGCGCTCGCGACGCTGACATCGGGTGTCCTGGCGAACCTGCTGGTCTGTCTGGCCGTGTTGATGGCGACGTTCGCCAGAACGCTGTCGGGCAAGGTCGCCGTGATCATTGGCCCCGTCGCCATCTTCGTCGCCGCGAGCTTCGGACATTCCATCGCCAACATGTCCCTGCTGCCAATCGGCTGGTCAGGTGAGCGTCTGATCGCCTTCCGCGGTGAGGTGAGCCCAAGGGAGGGCAGGACCGACGGGCACGATGCCGCAGGGGTTGAGGTCGCGGTGGCTGGCGTAGTAATGCGTCTTGATGTGATCGAGATGCACCGTCGCGGCGATGCGCGGATCTGCCAGCATCCGCGCGACGTAAGCATCCAACGCCGGATAGTCGGCGATGCGGCGCACGTTGCACTTGAAGTGGAAGTGATAGACCGCATCGAAGCGGACCAGCGTGGTGAAGAGGCGGATATCGGCCTCCGTCATCGCCTCACCTACCAGCCAGTCGCTGCCGGACAGCCTCTCTTCCAGCCAGTCGAGCGATTCGAACAGCGGGCGCACCGCCGCCTCGTATGCGTCCTGCGTCGTGGCGAAGCCGGCCTTGTACACGCCGTTATTCACCGTGTCGTAGACGCGGTCGTTGACCTCATCGATCTGCTGGCGCTGGGCTTGAGGATAGAGGTCCGGTCCGGATCCGGCGAACGCCGCGAGCATCCGGATGATGTCCGCCGATTCGTTCGACACGATCGTGTCGGTCTCGCGATCCCACAGGACGGGTACGGTGACCTTGCCGGAATAATCCGGCCTGGCGCGGGCGTACAACTGCCACAGGAACTCGGCGTCGTGCAGCGGATCGCCACTGCCGCCGCGGCTCGTGCCGAAGGTCCAGCCATTGTCCAGCATGACAGGATCGACCACCGAGACACCGATCGCGTCGTCCAGCCCGTAGAGCGCGCGCACGATCAGCGTCCGGTGCGCCCAGGGGCAGGCATAGCTGACATAGAGGTGATACCGGCCGGGCGCCGCCGGACGGCCGGGCTGTCCGTCCTGGCCGGGGCTCCCCACCGGGGTCAGCCAGTCGCGAAAGCCCGCATCCTGCCGTTCGAACGCGCCGCCCTTGCTGTCTTCCGTCACCTTGCCCGCGTGCCACGCACCGTCGATCATTCTACCCATGTCATCCCTCCGTCGAAATCGGACCTCAAGCAAGATCCGCCACAGTTCCCCTCACGAACGACCAAAGGCTCTTTTCGTCCCATGCGATGGCTTTGGCGCCGGGTTCGGGACCGGTCGCCCCGATCCAGGCAAACAGCGGCCGCAGGTCGACGGTCGCGTCCACCACGCCGGTCGCCGGGTCGTCGCGAAAGGGATAGGAGGTGCAGGAGCGGTAGGAGGTTCTTGAATGGCGAAGCATGGTCGGATGGCAGGGATGGCGGCTGGGTTGGTGATCCTTGCGGCGGCGGTCGAGGCTGCTGCACAGCCTCGCGTCGAGCGCCTGACAGAGAGGCCTGTCGCGCTGACGCTGTTGCCGGCCACAATGCATGGCCGTTTCGAGCGGAAAGGCGCCGGCTTTGTCCGCCAGTGGCCGGGCAGTTATGCCGAGACGGCGTTTCGGGGCTCGGCGGTATCGTTCGACGTGGGGCCGGGCGAAGTGGCACTCCACGTGCTCGTCGATGGACGCAAGATCACGACGCTCGTCAAGCCCGTCCCCGGCCTGTACCGCGTCGCCGGGATGCCCGCCGGGCGCCACGTGTTGCGCATCGAGGTCGCTTCGGAAAGCCAGTCCGGTCCGACCGGCATCGGGCCGTTCTTTGCCGAGCGGGGGACTGTCGGAGCTAGGTTGCGCAATCGTACGCGGCAGATCGAGTTCGTCGGCGATTCGCATACCGTCGGTTATGGTGTGACGTCGCCCAAACGCGAATGTACCCAGGACGAGGTCTGGGCGACGACAGATACGTCGCGCGGCTTTGGCGCGCTGCTCGCCCGCCGCTACGGCGCGGATTACGAAGTGAATGCGATTTCCGGGCGCGGGGTGGTGCGCAACTATGGCGGGTTCGCGGCCGACACGCTGCCCGAAGCCTATCCCTTCTCCCTGTTCGATCATCGATCCCGCGCCAGCGTGCCCGGCTGGCATCCGCAGGTGATTATCGTCTCGCTCGGCACCAACGATTTCACCACACCGCTTCACGCCGGCGAGACATGGGCGAACCGCGACGCCCTCCATGGCGATTACGAACGACGCTATGTGCGCTTCGTGCAGGCGCTCCACGCGCGCGATCCACGCGCACAGATCGTGCTGTGGGCCACGGACATGGCCAATGGCGAGATCCAGGCGGAGGTGGCCAAGGTTGCCGCGACCTTGCGCAGATCCGGCGCGCCGTGGCTCACCTATGTCCCGGTCAACGGCCTTTCCTTCACCGGGTGCCACTCGCACCCCTCGCTCGCGGATCAGACCGTGATTGCCGACCGGATCGCGGCGGTGATCGACGCGCGCGTCGCGGGATGGGCCCGACGCTCCTGATCGACGGACGGCCGGTTCGTCGGGCCAGCGAACGCAATAGGGCGCGGCGCATTATCCTGCTATCGCAGCGGGATGACGATATCGCATCCTGCCCCCACCGATGCCCGTGTCGAGGAACGTGCCGCAGTCGACGCCGCGACCTTTGCCGCCGAGATCGCCCTGCGCGACGCGCCGATCGTGTTGCGCGGCCAGGTCGCGCACTGGGCCAGCGTCCGGGCTGCGGCGGGTGGCGATCGCGCGACGGCGGCGTATCTGACCGGGCTCGGCGATGGCGGCAAGCCGATGGAGGTGCTGATCGGCGGCCCGGCGTTCGGTGGCAAATTCTTCTATCGCGGCGATAATCTGGAAGGGTTCAACTTCCACCGCGAAAAGGCGCCGCTCGGCGTGTTGCTGAGCGAATTGCTGCGCCTGTCGGACGTCCCCGAAGCCGAGCGGCATATCCTCTATGCGAACGCGGCGACCGCGCCCGAGCATCTGCCGGGATGGGCGGCGGCGAACCCGCTCGAACTGCCGATGGGCGGGGCGACGCCGCGGCTGTGGATCGGCAACGGATCGCAGACCGCGACGCATTATGACGGGTCGACCAATCTCGCCTGCGTGGTCGCTGGCGAGCGGCGGTTCACGCTGTTTCCCCCCGATCAGGTCGGCAATCTCTATCTGGGGCCGCTCGACCGGACGCTGGCGGGGCCGCCTTCGAGCATGGTCGATCCGCTTGCGCCCGATCTGGAGCGGTATCCGCGCTATGCCGAGGCGCTCGGCCACGCGGTGGTGGCCGATCTTGGGCCGGGCGACGCGATCTTCATCCCGGCGATCTGGTGGCACCACGTCCAGGCGTTCGGGACGCTCAACGTGCTGTGCAACTATTGGCGCGCCTATGATTCGAGCGTGTCGGCGTTCCATGCGGTGGTGCACGCGATGATGGCGGTGCGCGACCTGCCCGCGGCGGAGAAGGCGGGCTGGCGCGCGTGGTTCGAACATTATGTCTTCGCGGACGAGGCGAGTGCGGCGGGCGATCATCTGCCCGCGCCCGCACGCGGCGTACTGGGCCCGGCCAGCCAGGACCGGACCGAGCGGATCCGCGGCTATCTGCTGAAATCGCTCCAGCGCCGCTGAGCGTCAGTCGCTGTCGAGATAGGCGGCGACCCAGACGAGCGGCGCGTTCCAGTTGATCGCCACCTCGTTCAGCGCATAGGCGTTGATGTCGTCCGCCCAGCAGCGTTGCGGCGCGCACCGGCCCTTCAGTTTCACGGCGACCGGATCGACCATCGCGCTGTTATTGGGGCCGCCCGACACCACCCCCGGCGGCGGCGGTGGCGAAGATGCCGACAGCTGATGCGCCCAGAACCGGTGATGCGGGTTGGTCAGCGGCTTCCAGCCGGTCCCCGAGACATAGGATTGGCCCAGCGGATTGCGGCCGAGGATATAATCGGCCGCATCGACGACGCCGGCGCGGTAGCGCGCATCGCCGGTGAAACGCTGTGCGAGGCCAAGCAGCATCGCGCGGTTGAGAATGCTGGAATTCGACCCCCAGCTATAGGTCTGCGACGCGTAGGGGATGCGGTAGCCGGCGCGCGCGGTTTCGGCGAGGAAGCCGTCGGCGGTCGCGACGATCGCCGCACGTGCGCCATCGCGGATCATCGCGGGAACGCCGCTTGCGGTCGCGAGCGTGATCATGCCGAGTGGTGCGACGCTGGCCCAGCCGGGTTCGCCGGTCGCGCCGGTCGGCAGCGCTGCGCGGTAGGCGGTATCGCCGGTCGTCGCGAACAGCTCGGCTGCAGCCCAGGCGCGTTCGTCGTCGAGCGTCTCGTCGCCATAGCCGCCGCTGCCGGTGAAGCCCTGCGCCGCGAAGATCGTGGGGTTGCGCTGCGCGGCGGTCCAGGCGGCGCGCGCGGCGGCAAGGCACCGCGCGGCAAAGGCGGGATCGATCGGCTGCCACAGCCGCGCGGCCTGCGCTGCAACCGCGGCAAGATTCAGCGTTGCCGCGGTCGAGGGCGGGTAGAGGAGCCGCGGTTCTTTGTCGTCGGCGGGTGCGGTCGGCAATGTCGTCCAGCGCGCGTCGGCGACCTTGTGATGCGCCATGCCGCCCGCGTCGACCGGAGTCAGCGCAAGCCTGCCGGAGCGATCATGCGGGCCGACGGGGAGTGCGGCGCGGGTGCCCGCGGGGACTTGCATCCGCAGCATCCACTCGACCTCCCACCGCGCCTCGTCGAGCAGGTCGTCGCGGCGGTTGCCGGCTTCTGGCAGCCGCGCCTGACCGTCGGCGAACACGCGACGCGCAAGCCCGGTCTCGTAGAGATTCTGCAGCGTCCACACCGCGATGCCGCCGTTGACGACATATTTGCCGTGGTCGCCCGCGTCGTACCAGCCGCCGGTGACGTCGAGCGTATAGGGGCAGCCGGGCCAGACATTGCCCTTCTCGTCCGCGCCCGAAAAACAGGTGGCGACCTCGCGCGGATGTCCGGCCGCGCGGGCCCAGCGGGCACCGGCCCAGCGCGCGTCGATCGGCGTGCCGGCGCGCTGCTGGTAGAAGAAGTTGAGCGCGTTCAGCGCGAGCGGGGCGTAGACGTCGCGGCCGACGCGGAAGCGGCCGCTTTCGGTCCCGTCGACGCGCAGCCGGTAGTTGCCCGGGCGGGTGAGCGCGGTGAAGCGCGCGACATGGACATGATCGCCCGACGCCGCGTCGTCACCGCCGACGCTGGTGCGTCCCGTCAGCAGGGTCTTGCCGGCGTCGTCGACCACCACCCAGTCGAGCGGCCGAGTCGCGTGATCGGCGACGATCGCAAGCTTGGGGTCTTCGGGACGGAAGCCGAGCTGGTTGAGGTTGATGACGGCCGCGGCAAGGAAGAGGGCGATGGGCATCAGATTGTCCTGTCCTGGCCCAACCGTGCCAGCGCGTCGGCATGGGGGGGCATGTGCGTCAGCGAGGTGGCGACGACGCGTTCTATCTGAGCGAGCCGCTTTGCCGCGATGGCGATCGGCAGCGCGTCGCAGATTGGGTCATGGCCGGTCACGGGTGCGTCCTGTCCGGTCAGCAGAGCAAGCCAGCTGACCTCGTTGAACAGCTCGTCCGCTTCGCGGAAGATGCGTCCGCCGGCGCGGAACAGAGCGAGCTTTTCGGCGAGGCCATCCGGGATCGGCGCCGCCGCGCGCTCGCGCCAGAAGGGTTCGGTGCGGGCATTGAGGTGATAATGCGCGACGAGGAAGTCGCGGATCCGGACGAACTCGCCGGTCATCGTGCGATTATATCGGTCGACGATCGCCTGGGCAGGGGGGCCGCCCGCCGGAAGCATTCGCAACAGATGCTGAAGCCCGCTCTGCACCAGATGAATGCTGGTCGATTCCAGTGGCTCCATGAACCCCGCCGCCAGGCCGAGCGCGATGCAGTTGCCGCTCCAGAGCCGAGTGCGGTGCCCGGTGGCGAAGCGGATCACGCGCGGGTCGGCCAGTGCCTCACCGTGCAGCCCGGCGAGCAGCGTCGCGGTCGCTTCGTCCTCGCTGCAGTGGCGGCTGGAAAAGACATGCCCGTTGCCGGTGCGATGCTGCAGCGGGATACGCCAGCGCCAGCCGGCGGGTTCCGCGATCGCCCGCGTGAGCGCGAGCGGCGCGGCGTCGGCGGCCGAAGGGACGGCGACCGCACGATCGCACGGCAACCACTGCGACCAATCGGTCCAGCCCGCCTGCAGCGCGCCCTCGATCAGCAGCGCGCGAAACCCGGTGCAGTCGAGGAACAGGTCGCCCTCGATACGGCTGCCGTCGGCGAGATGGACCGCGGCAATTCCGGCGGGGCCACGCTCGACGCGGTCGACCCGGCCCTCGCGCCGGACGACGCCGTGTGCCTCGGCCTGCGCGCGCAGGAACGCGGCGTAGCGGCCTGCGTCGAAATGATAGGCATAGCCGATCCGCGACAGCGGTGAATCACCGTTCGCGATCGGGCGCGAGAAGCGGCCGGCTTCGGCGGCGCGGGCTTCGAGCGAATAGGCGCCGAGCGCGTCGGCGGCCCCCGCCTGGCGCGCGCGCAGCCACTGCGCGGCGAACGGCACGCCGGCGATGTCGGTCCCGATCTGGCCGAACGGATGGACGTAGGATTCACCCGGGCGCGTCCACCCCTCGAAGCGGATCCCGAGCTTGTAGCTGCCGCCGGTCGCACGGAGGAATGCGTCCTCGTCGATCCCGAGCATCGCGTGAAAGGTGCGGATCGGCGGGATCGTTGCCTCGCCGACGCCGATCGTGGCGATGTCGTCCGATTCCACGAGCGTCACGCGCGTCCCGGCCGGGCCCAGCAGGCGGCCAAACGCGACCGCAGCCATCCAGCCCGCGGTACCACCGCCAACGATCACGACCGATCCGAGTGTGCCGGTCATGCGCGCACCCGCGTCGGGCAAATGCGGGCGAGATAGTCCTCGTGCCGGGGCATTCGCGATGCGGCATCGGCAAACATCGCGCGCAGCCGGTCGAACCGTGCATCGACCTCGCGTGCGTCGACTGCGTCGGCCAGCCGGTCCCAGCCGTCGGGAACGATGCCCTGGCCCAGCAGCACCGCGACCCAGCTCACCTCCGCGAACAGATCGTCCTCCCAGCGGAACAGCCGTCCGCGGCGACGCCACAAGGCGAATTTCTCGCTCAGGCTGTCGGGGATCGCCCGCGCCCGCGTCTCGCGCCAGAACGGCGAATCCTCGCGGCGCGTCGCATGGTAATGGAGGATGAGGAAGTCGCGGACCTGGTCGAACTGAGTCGCTGCCAGCCGATTATAGGTGTCGATCTCGACCGGCGAGAAGCCCTGGTCGGGAAACAAGGCGAGCAGTTTCGAGATGCCGGTCTGGACCATGTGGATGCTGGTCGATTCGAGCGGTTCGGTAAAACCGGACGCAAGGCCGAGCGCGACGACGTTGCCGATCCACTGCTTGCGCCGCCGTCCCGCGGTAAAGCGCAGCAGGCGTGGTTCGGCGAGCGGGGTGCCGTCGACCCCGGCGTGCAGCGTCGCCGCGGCCTCATCGTCCGAACAATGCGCGCTGCTGTAGACATAGCCGTTGCCGGTGCGGTGCTGCAGCGGGATGCGCCATTGCCAGCCGGCCGCGCGCGCGGTCGAGCGGGTATAGGGGGTGATCGCCGCGCCGGCGTTCGCGGTCGGCATCGCGACGGCCCGATCGCAGGGAAGCCAGTGCGTCCAGTCCTCATAGCCTGCGCCCAGCGTCTGCTCGATCAGCAGGCCGCGGAACCCCGAACAGTCGAGGAACAGGTCGCCTTCGATGACGCGGTCGCCGGCCAGCGTGACGTGGCGGACATGGCCGGTCTCGCCGTCGAGCGCCACATCGACGACATCGCCTTCGACGCGCACGACACCGTCGCGCTCGGCGCGGCCACGCAGGAAGCGTGCATAGAGGCCCGCATCGAAATGATAGGCGTGCGCCATCTGCGACAGCACCGACGCCGGGTCGGGCGAGGGGGGCATGAACCGCCCCGCGCGTGCGGCGACCGCGCACAGTGAATAGGCCTCGATATCCTCGACGACCCCGGCGGCGCGGCGACGACGCCAATATTGGTGGAAGCGCACACCCTCGATATCGAAACCGAACCCGCCAAAGGGATGCAGATAGCGCTCGCCAAGCGCACCCCAGTCGACGAACTCGATCCCGAGCTTGAAGCTCCCCGCGGTCGCGGCGAGGAATTCGGCTTCGTCGATTCCCAGCATCGCGTTGAAGCCGCGGATCGGCGGGATCGTTGCTTCGCCGACGCCGACCGTGCCGATCGCGTCGGATTCGACCAGGGTGATGCTCGCCCCGGTCGGGATCAGCCGGGCGAGCGCGGCCGCCGCCATCCAGCCGGCCGTACCGCCGCCGACGATGACGATGTGGCGGACGGGCGCGCCGATCGTCATGCGCGCGCCCGCAACGCGGCCATCGCCTGCGCATAAGGGGGAAGCGCGCGGACCTGCGCGATGACCCGCGCACGCTGCTCGGCCAGATGCCGCTCGATCGCCGCCAGCGGCACTATGTCCGCGCGCGCATCGTAACGGCGCGGCATGAGGCCCATCGCGTCGAACATCACCGCCCAATCCTCTTCCTCGAACACTTCGTCGTCATACATCGGCAACCGCCCGCGCGCCGCAAACAGATCGTGTTTGGCCGCCAGTGGTCCGGGTAGCGATGCCGCGCGGCGGTCGTCCCACAGCGCGCCCGCGCGACCGGCCACGGCATAATGCGCGATCAGGAAGTCGCGCGCGCCCTGCAGCGCCCCGGCCACGGTGCGGTTGAAGGCGGCGGCTTCGACGGGTGCCTCCGGTCCGGCGGGCCAGAGCTGGATCAACTGCGCGAGCGACCGCAGCAACAGCGTCAGTGCGGTCGGGTGCAGCGGTTCGAGCAGGCCCGCGGCGGCGCCCAGTGCGACGCAATTGCCGCGCCATGCCTCGACGCGGCGCGCCGCACGGAACGGCTTGCCCGTGCCGCCCATGCTGCACGTCAGTCGCACATCCGCGCCGTCGAGCGGCCAGGTCGCCGTCCAGCCCGCGTCCTGCGCATCGACCTGCGTATAGGGCGGGGGGGCGCCCTGCGCGGACACCGTCTCGGCATGCGTGCGGTTGCAAGGCAACCAGCCGGACCAGTCCTCGGACGCGGGGCTGATACGGCTGGCGACGCGCGCGTCGGTTCCCGAACAGTCGAGGACGAGCCAGGGTTCGATCCCGGTACCGTCCGCGAGCGTCAGCCTCTCGACCATGCCGTTCGCTGCGATCTCGGCATCGACGAAGTCCGCGGACGCGCGTTCCGCCCCCGCCCGCAGCGCCGCCCCGCGCAACAGCGCTTCATAGGGCGCGACGGGCAGATGCAGCGCATGCGCAATCGGCGCTCCGGGGGCGAACCGGCCCGCCTGCGCGGCGACCGCGGACAGCGCATGATCGGCCAGCCGGACCGGGTGCCCCGCCGCGCGCAGCCGCCCGGCGAGCTGGTGAAACGCGATGCCCTCGAGCGGCGCACCGGTCTCGCCATAGGACAGGAACGCCGCCGCGCCGTCGGCCCGCCAGCCGCCGAACGCGACGCCCAGCGCATGGCCACCGCCCGTCATCCGGACCAGCGTCGCCGCATCAAGACCGAGATCGGCATGGAAGCCCGCGAGCGCCGGCGGCACCGCGATCACCGGTGCGAAATCGCCCAGGCCATCGCCGCCGGTGCCGTCGTCGATCACCACCACGCGGTAGGACGTGCGTGGCAAGCGCCGCGCCAGCGCCGCCGCGGCGATCCAGCCGCACAGGTTCGCGCCCAGCACAGCGATCGTAGCTGTCACGCGGCAGCTCCGATCCGCGCAAGATAGTCCGCATGCGTCGGCATCCCCTCGGCGGTGCGGCGGCAGGCGTCGGCGACCGCCGCGACGCGCGCGCGAGCGTCCGCGACGGGCAGTGCGGCGACGAGGGGGTGGATGCGTTCGGGCATGATTCGCTGGCCATAATAGACCGCGAGCCAGCTCGCCGGCAGGAACATGCCCTCGCGATATTGTTCGACGATGCCGCGATCGCGAAAGGCGGCGATCTTCCCGGCCAGCGAGGGGGGCAGGTCCATCGTCCGCATGTGGCGCCAGAACGGCGTGTC
Source organism: Sphingomonas sp. CFBP 13714 (assembly GCF_014842205.1). NCBI lineage: Bacteria > Pseudomonadati > Pseudomonadota > Alphaproteobacteria > Sphingomonadales > Sphingomonadaceae > Sphingomonas > Sphingomonas sp. CFBP 13714. The sequence continues at coordinate 303,476 of NZ_JACYVG010000004.1, read as the reverse complement.
GTCGCGCTCGGTCGCGCAATAATGCAGAACCAGGAAGTCGCGGACGCGGTCATATTCCAGCGCCATCGCGCGGTTGAATTCCGCGGCATCCGCAGGGTCGAGCACGGCGTCGTTCGGGAACAGCTCGATCAGCTTGCCAATGGCCAGCTGTATCAGGTGGATGCTGGTCGACTCGAGCGGCTCGAGAAACCCGGCGGAAAGGCCGATCGCCACGCAATTGTCGATCCACTGGCGGTGCCGACGCCCGGTGCGGAATCGCAGCATCCGCGGCTCGGCCAGCACCTCGCCTTCGAGATTGTCGAGCAGCACCGCGCGCGCGCGTTCCGGATCGGTGAAGCGGGTCGAGAAGACATGACCGTTCCCGGTGCGATGCTGCAGCGGGATCCGCCATTGCCAGCCGGCGTCGCGCGCGGTGGCGCGGGTATAGGGGACGAGAGCTCCGGCGTTCGCCGTCGGGACCGCCCAGGCCGCGTCGCAGGGCAGCCAGTGCGCCCAATCCTCGTGTCCCGCCTTCAGGGCGCCTTCGATCAGCAAGGCGCGGAACCCCGAACAGTCGACGAACAGATCGCCCTCGATCCGCTGTCCGTCCGCCAGGCGAAGCGCCGCGATACCGCTCGGGCCCCGTTCGACGTGCTCGACGCGGCCCTCGATCCGCGTCACGCCGCGGGCTTCGGCATAGTCGCGCAGATATGCGGCATAAAGCCCGGCATCGAACTGATACGCATAGGAATAGGTCGACCCGACCGATCGCGGATCGTCGAGCGGCGGCGTGAACCGCCCGGCACGCGCCGCGACGATCGGGAGCGAGCACGCGGCGAGCGCGGGCGTCTCATCCGGCCTGCCCCGGGTCGCGTGAAGCCAATGCTGATGGAACGGCAGTCCGTCGATATCATGCCCGAAATCGCCGAACGGATGGATGTAGCTGTCGCCGATCCGACCCCAATCGCAGAACTCGATGCCCAGCTTGAACGTCGCCTTGGTACGCCGGACAAAATCGGCTTCGTCGATACCCAGTCTTTGATTGAAGAAACGGATGTGCGGCACCGTGGCCTCACCGACACCGACGGTGCCGATCTCCTCGGACTCGACCAGCGTGATGTCGGCCAGCCGTGCCGCGGACGGCGTACCGGTCGTGAGGCTGAGCGTCGCCGCGGTCATCCAGCCCGCGGTACCGCCACCAACAATAACGATGCGTAGCCGAGCACGTTCGTCCAATTCCACCCCCCGACTATGTTGCAATCATGCAACAAGCCTAGCAATTCACTAAAAAACCGTCCGATTCAGTCTAGGCCGAACTCATCCCTCTCGCTACCAAACATTGTAAGAAAAAAGCGCTTACAAATGATAGCGCTAACACAATGAGGGGATGCCGGGAGTCATGGCCAAGTTCGAGATCACACGCGCCGCGCGTCGCGGGAACCTCCTCAAAGGTGGTGCCTCCCTGCTTGCGCTGTGCCTGGCCGCCGCGCCAAACGGCGCTCTGGCTCAGCAAGCCGATGCCGCCGCCGGCCAAACTACGCAGACGCCGAACGCAGCAGCGCGTACCGCATCTTCTGATCGCGCTGCGGTAACCGTGGCCGGGGCGCCCCAGGCGGGCGCGGCACAGCCCTCCGCCAACGGGCAGGTGCCCTCGGGCGGTGCCGAGGTGACGCAGGCCGAGCAGTCGACCGCAACGCCGCAGGACGAAGCCGCCGATCAGGACATCGTCGTCACCGGCATCCGCCAGAGCCTGAAGAGTGCGCAGGCGATCAAGCGCAATTCCGAAGTCGTGGGCGATTCGATCTCGTCCGAAGACATCGGCGCGCTGCCCGATCGTTCGGTCACCGAAGCGCTGCAGCGCGTGCCTGGCGTGTCGATCAGCCGCTTCTCGGCCGGTGCCGATCCCGATCACTTCGCGACCGAAGGGTCGGGCGTCACCGTCCGCGGCCTCAGCTACACGCGCTCCGAGATCAACGGCCGCGATTCGTTCAGCGCAAACAACGGCCGCGGCCTGTCCTTCGCCGACGTGCCCGCCGAACTGCTTGGCGGCGTCGACGTGTTCAAGAGCCCGTCCGCCGACATGATCGAAGGCGGCATCGGCGGCTCGGTCAATCTGCGCACGCGCCTGCCGTTCGATTCCACCGGACTGGTGCTGGGCGGGACGCTCGAGAACAATTACGGCGATTTCGTCAAGAAGTCGGCACCGACGGTCTCGGTGCTCGGCAGCAATCGCTGGGAAACCGGCATCGGCGACTTCGGCATCCTCGCCAGTTTCGTGCGCTCGCAGGTCCGCAGCCGCGCCGACAGCGTGCAGATCTCGAACTGGGGCGAGCGCGTGATCGGCGCCGACGGGTCGCTGTTGCAGCCGGTCGACGCGACCACCGGCGTGGTCAACACCGGCCGCACCGTCTACGTGCCCCGCGGCGCGGCGATCCGCAGCCAGGAGTTCAACCGCACGCGCTACGGCTATTCGGCCGCCGGCCAGTGGCGCAGTCCCGACAAGTCGATGACCGCGACCGCGCAGTTCCTGCGGACCGACTCGCGCGAGGCGTGGACCGAGAATTCGATCGAGGTCGCGACCGACAACGTGCTGGCGGCAGGCGACACGCAGCCCTTCCCCGGCACCAGCTTTGCCTATGACGACGATAACGTCTTCACCAGCGGGATCATCACCGGCCCGAACGGCTATCGCGCCGACCAGGATCCGGCGAACGGCGGCGATCAGCGTACGCCGAGCAACGGCCTGCAGAGCAACAACATCTCGCGCGGCAACCAGTCGCGCTTCCGCACCAACGACGCCAGCTTCAACCTGAAGTGGCAGGCGACGAACCGGCTCGGCATCAACCTGGACTACCAGCATGTCTGGTCGCAGGTGAAGGTCACCGACCTGACGGTCTGGGGCACGACCTTTCAGAATGCCGATATTCGTCTGGACGGGACCAACCCGGCCTATGTGAACTTCATCCCCGTGACGAACACGCCGAACAATTACCAGAACGCCGCGCACCCGAGCTATCTCGACGCGTATAACAACTTCTACCGTTCGGCGATGGACCATATCGAGGACAGCGAAGGCAACGAGGATGCTGCGCGCATCGACCTCGATTATGCCTTCCCGGAGGATAGCTGGCTGACCTCGGTCCGCGTCGGCTATCGCTTCGCCGATCGCCAGAATGAAGCGCGTTCGACCGGCTATAACTGGGGCGTGCTCAGCGAGATCTGGGGCGGCGGCAACAACCAGGATAACGCAGCGGCGCCGACTGGCCCGGGTGGCCCGGTCTGGTTCGATCGGCCGATCGACGGCAATCCCGTCACGCGCAACACGGGCAATCTCGGCCCGCAGCAGGCATTCCTTTACGACAACTTCTTCCGCGGCAAGGCGAACGATTCGTCGAACGGCGGGCGCGTGTTCGTGCCGGGGTCGTTCCTCCAGGATTATGGTGCGGCGACGCAGGCGATCAGCCAGATCGCGCAGGAATGGCGCAACTTCACGAGCAACCTGTCGGGCGCCAATGGCTGGGTGCCGCTGGCGGGCCGTGCCGGTGTCGTCGCCGGAACGCCGTTCCTGCCGGGTGAGATCAATCCGGTCAGCGAGCGCAACAACGCGGTCTATGCGATGGCGCGCTTTGGCAACGACCTGTCGAACGGCTGGAACCTGAGCGGCAATATCGGTGTGCGGTACACCAAGACGGACCGCGTCTCGTCGGGCTTCTTTGCCTTCCCGCAACAGTCGTTCAGCTGCGTCGCGCCGACCGACGGGCAACCGGTCTCGCGGTTCTGCGCGTTGCCGCAAGCCGTACGCGATGCCGCGGCGGCGTTCCAGAACGGCAGCACGACGCCCAACGACGCCAAGCTGAGTTACGACTATTTCCTGCCGAGCTTCAACGTGAAGCTGGCGATGGGCGGTGGTCTTCAGTTCCGCGCGGCGTTCACCAAGAGCGTCGCTCCGCCAGATTTCGGGCTGACCCGGTCCTATTATAACATCAATCTGAACACGAGCGACCAGACGATCCTGTTCAACGGCGCGCCGGTTGCCACCTTCCAGGTCGGCAACCCGTTTCTGAAGCCGGTCCGTGCGGACAATTACGATGTGACCGCGGAATGGTATTTCTCGAATGTCGGCCAGCTCACGCTGTCGCTGTTCAAGAAGGACCTGTATGGCGTGCAGACCAACAGCCTGCAGCGTCAGAGCTTCACCAACAACGGCGCGACATTCGACGGGATCATCACGACCCCGCTGAACTCGACCGAGACGGGTCGCGTGAAGGGGTTCGAGGTCGGCTATCAGCAGACCTATGATTTCCTGCCCGGGTTCCTGAGCGGGTTCGGTCTCGCGGCCAATTTCACCTACGTGAAGTCGTCGGGCGTGTCGCAGCAGAATCTCGACTCCGACGATCCCAACGTCACCGCGGGTATCATCTCCAACGTCGACACCAGCGGGCTGCCGTTGCAGGGGCTGTCGAAATACCAGTTCAACTTCGCGCCCTTCTATCAGCGTAACGGGCTCGAAGTGCGCGCCGCGTATAACTGGCGGTCCAAGAACCTGCTGACGATCCGCGACGTGATCGTGCCGAACTCGCCGGTCTACGCGGAGAAATACGGGCAGCTCGACGCCTCGATCTTCTACGCGGTGACGCCAGCGATCAAGATGGGGTTCCAGGGCGTCAACCTGACCAATTCGATCACGCGCACGTCATATGTGATCAACGATGATCTGCTGACGCGGCCGCGCAACTGGTTCATCGCGGATCGCCGCTTCACCTTCTCGATCCGCGCGTCGTTCAGATAAGCGCGAAAGGGTCGGCCGGTCCGGCCGACCCTTTCGATCCTTTTCCCGTTCTCCCTCCTGGGCGCCGCGCGACAATCGCGGCGCCCTTTTTTGTCCGGGCGTCAGGTGCGGGGCGGGGCGGCAGCAAGCGCGGCGGCGATCGCCATGTACATCGGTTTGGGCTTGAACGCGGCATCATAGGGGCAGGGGCGGCGGCGGGCCTTGTCCTTGCGCGGCTCGAACCCCTCGATCCAGCTATAGCGGTCGGTCATTCCCCACAGCAGCACGTCGCGAAGCTGCGGATAGGCGAGCATCACGTCGAGATAGCCGCGCGTGAAATCGGCCACCGCCTGATCGCGGACCGTGAAGTCGGCAGGGAGTGCGTTGTCGCGGACGTCGAGTTCGGTGATCACCAGGCCATAGCCCATCGCGGTGACCGCATCGAGGAAGCGGCGCCACTCGCCCTCGAGCCCTGCGATCGTCGCGCGCGCATCGATCCCCTGCGTGACCAGGTGAGACTGTACGCCCAGCGCATCGACCGGCACGCCGCGCGCCTTGAACCCTTCGAGCAGCTTGAGCACGCCGGCGCGGTGCGTGGCGTTGCCGGGTTCCCAGCTCATATAGTCGTTATAGACCAGCTGCGCGTGCGGCGCGACGCGGCGCGCGGTGTGGAAGGCGAGGTCCAGCGTTGCCTCGGGACTGCCCAGCGCGCGCGACAAAGCGGTCTGGTACAGGCTCGCATCCTTGGGATCGACCGCCTCGTTGACGACGTCATAGCTGCGGATCCGTGTGCCATAGCGGCGGCATACCGTGGTGATATGGTCCACCAGCAGATGTTCGGCGGCGCGCGCGGGGGTTGCGCCGAAATCATGCGCTTCTTCCCAGCGCGGCATCCATTTGGGCTGATGCCACAGCAGATTATGCCCGCGCACCGGCAGTGCGTTGGCGTCCGCCCATGCCATCATCGCATCGGACCGGGTAAAGTCGAAGGCGGTCGCGCTGGGTCGCAAGGCCTGCCACTTCATCTCGTTTTCGGCGACGAGCAGACCACAATCGCGCTTGAGCAGCTCAGCATAGGCTGGATTCGCGAACGAGCCGCGATCGGCACCGGCGGCACCCCATGCGAAACTCGATCCCATCCGCATCCCCTTGGCCGCGGCGATGCCGTGCAGGCCGGTCGGTGCAGGTGCGGCCGTTCCACGGGCGCCGGCCGATACGGCAAGACCCGTCAGCATCGCCAGCCCGGTGCGTCGCGTAATTTCCACAGCACATCCTCTCTTTTATGATAGCGCTAACGCTGACGGCTTCTCCGCACCAGGTCAATCCCGAAGCCTCTGGTTTGATATGCAAACTGGATGGCCGAAGACGCAACGGTTCGGTGGCAAGAGGGCCCTGGACGTGTCTATGCAACGGGGGAAGGTGGGCCCGGTTCAATCAGCCGTTCTGCAACGACCCGCATCGCCTCGACATCCCGGCCGCAATAGAGGCGCAGGGCGGTATCAAGTTCGGCGCGGCGCTCTGGCGTAGATGCGACGTCGACCGCTTCGCGATACGCCGCGACCGCGTCGCCGCCGTCCCGTACGGCCAGCGTGGCATAATCGAGATGCGGTGCGATCGTCGGCAGGACCGCCTTGATCGACCAGCTTCCGCGCTGGTCCCGGTGGTACCAATGGTCGCGGGTGACGGGGAGCAGATCGACGATGCGCGCGGCGAGATCGTCGAGCACGGCGGCGAGATCGGGATAGGCACGCGCGAGGCGCAGCACGACGTCGCGTTCGAAACGGGCGTGCCAGGCAATGACCGCGCCGGTCCGTGGCAGTGCGGCAAGCGCCTCGGCACAGGCGCGACGCGGATCGTCGCCGCTCAGGTCGAGGAACTCGTGTCGTACGATGCCGTGGTCAGCGGCTTCGACATCCGCGACGAATTGAAACGGCACCTGCTCGTAGGGCGAGCAGCCGGGCCAGACCGGCAACGCGTTGCTGACGGTTTCGAAGTCCAGCCAGATGCGCGGATACGACCAGTCGGCCATCGCCTGCGCAGCGCCCGCGGGATCATGCTCGACCTGACCGGTCATCGTGGCGCGGTGGACGCGGCGGTCGGTGTCGGAGCGCAGATCCTCGACTGGGACGAGCGTCAGGTCGTCGATGCCGCGGCGCAGGAACGCTTTGCCTGCGCCGCGCGGCAGGATCGTCACGGGCCAGTACGGACCCGCCGGCAAACCTGCGTGGCAATAGTCGGTGAAGACACAGGTGTACGGCGCGTGGCAGTGATCGCCGACGATCGCCGCAGGTTCGCTTTGTGTAAGCAAGGCCTTGGCCGCACCGATGCGCGCGCCTTGTGTCGCCACGATCGGCGCAACCAGCGCGGTCACGTCGGTATCGACGAACAGCCCACCGCGATCCCCCGAGCGGTCCAGCGTGAAGTCCCGATCGAGGTGGCGGACGTGAACCGATGTGATGCGGAGGCCGTTGGCGGCGGCGACCCAGGCCTGAGTCGCGAGCGCGGCGAGATGGTCCGGCTTTGCCTTGGTCGAACCGCGAACGGCAATGATGCGCCAGCCGTCGCCATCCGGTTCGAGCATATCGACGATCGCCTTCACGCCGTCGTGGAAGAACTGCGCGCCCGCGATGGTCTGGCGCGTCGCAATCGCTGCGTCGGTCGCTGCTGACGCTGCCGATCGACCGGAGGCGGGGTCGATCATGACCATGTCAGGCATTTGCCGCCGCGCCTCGGCAGCAATCGCATGCGCGGTCGCCCGACGATCGGCGGCATCGTTCATCGAGCCTGCGCTGTCGGGCCGAAACGTCATCAGCCACAATTGCCGCGGGCACCGCTCGAACGCGGCGAGGCGCGATGGCGAGAGCGTGTCAGGCGACAAAATCACACCCCTCCATCGACCATCCGTCCCAGCGCATCACGAGATCCCGCGCGTCGCGCGACGTTGCGGGATCGACCGCGACCGCGTCGATCCGTTCGGACTGGCGTTCGATCAGGCCGAGCCACTTGGCGCGGACCGCCTCGACGTCCGCCGGGAGCATGTAGCGATGCCATAATCGCGCGACGCGTCGTTCGATGAAAAGGCGCTCGAGCACGTCGCGCGTGCGGTCCAACGGCAGTCCCGCATGGCTGCGCCGCAATTCGCCGACGATATGCGACGGATAGATCTCGCGGCGGGTCTTGAGCAGGTCGAGAATGGCCCGTTCGATCATCGTCTCGTCGATCGCCGTGGTAGTCGGCATGAAACCTCCGTCAAAGGATGCGGTCACCGCGCGAGCGCGATCAACTGGGCAAGACCGTTGGTACCGGTCTTGGCGACGATGGCCGCGCGGTGATCTTCGACCGTCTTGGGGCTGAGCCCGAGGATGTCGGCAACGGCCTTGTTGCTATGTCCCTGCACGAGCAGGTCGAACACCTGACGTTCGCGCGCCGACAGGGCTGCGGTTCGTGCGCGGATGCTGCGTTGGCGCCGGGACCATGCGACCCCCTCGTCAACCGCGCTGAGCAGGCGGGTTTCGTCGAGCGGCTTTTCCAGATAATCGAGGCCGCCATAGCGCCGCACCGAATCCACGGCATTCGCGGTCGTCGGCCACGCGGTCATGAAGACGATCGCAACCGCGGGGTCGATCATTCGCACGCGGTCGGCAAAGCCGAAGCCGTCGAGGTCGCCCATCATGATGTCGGTGACGATGCACAGCGCCGGTGCTTCTGCGTAGACCGACAGCAGCATGACCGGGTCGAGAAAGGGTTCGGCGGCATGACCGTGACGGCAGAGCAGCCGTGCGACAGCCGCGCCCAGGTCATGGTCGTCATCGACGACATAGACGGCGGCACGATCCGGCTGATTGGCGGGGAGTGTCATGGCTCGGCTCCGGGGCGCGGGAGGGATAGCGTCGCGCAGATGGTGCCGTCGGCGTGCGTGACACGCTCCACCGAGCCGCCATGGGCTTCGACGATCGCCCGCGCCACGAGCGCCCCGACGCCCATGCCGGGGCGTGCTTCCCGCCGATCGGGGCAGCGGTTCGCGACCATGACCACGACCCGGTCGTCGTTCTGATGGGCAGAGAGCGCGACACGACCGTCGCACGCCTGCACCGCATTGCGGACGAGATTGACGACAGCCTGCGCGAGTTCAATCTCCTGGCCGAAGACGACCAGGTCGGGATCGATGGGCGAAACCTCAACCACGACCCGCGCCGCCCTGGCCTCGGCACGGGTCAATGCCGTGACGGTCTCGACCAGCGCGGACAGGGGCAGGGCGCTCGGTTCGTCGACCGATCGACCGCCGAAACGGCGCAGCCGGCGGACCAGCGTGGACAGCGCCGCCGCCTTGCGGTCGATCAGCGCGGCGGTCTGGGCGATGTCCGGATCGGCGGCGACGGTGATCTCGTGCAGGTGCTTGGCCTCGATCGCCAGCGTCGAAAGCGGCTGGCTGATCTCGTGGATCACCGCCACCGACATTGCGCGCAACGTCTTCAGCCGTTCCGCCTGGAACAGCATGCGGTCGCGGCGCGACAGGTCGCTCTGGGCCCGCGCCTGCGCATCGGCGAAGCTGCCCGCGAGGTAGCCGACGACGACGATCGATGCGAGGCTCATGTGCAAGGCGAGCCGTTCGGCGACGGGCAGGTCGGTCGCGGTAAAGGGCAGGACGATCGCCGCCACGATCACGATCGCGCACCAGCCTGCGGTGCGGCCGAAACGCAAACCGATCCAGGCGACCGCGAGCAGCGCCGGGGCGGCGGGGACGCCCAGCCCGATCTCCGCCAGCAGCGTGCTCGCGGCGATCGCTGCGCCGAGGACGATGGCCGCTTCGGCCAGTCCGGCAAGCTGGCGCAGCGTCGGGCGGTGCAGTGCCCGGGGTCGGTCCTGCCCCGCATGGACCACCCAGAGCAAGGGCGGGGCGATCAGCAACACGCCGAGCAGGTCGCCGACGACAAAGCCCGTCAGCGATGCCACCGTCTGACGCAGGCCCGAGACGCCCGTCAATTCGGGACTGAACAAGGTCCAGGGCAGCGCCGCGATGGTCGCCGCGACCGGCGCGGTGACTGCGGCGAGGCCGAGCGGCATCGGCGCGACGCCGAGGCTCGACTGCGACCGCGCCGCGACGTGGCGGACCAGCCAGACGACGATGCCATAGGTCAGCGCGGGCCGGGCGACGCCGTTTGCCGCGGTCAGCCAGCCGGCCTGGCCCGGAACGATGATGCCGGCGATCGTCTGCACGATCAGTTCCGTCGCCATCACCGCCAGCGTCAGCCGCGGGCCACGGCTCCACAGCAGCGCCAGCCTGACGCCCGCGGCGGGATAGAGCAGCGAGTAGAAGCCCTGACCGCCCCAGCCTGCCGCGGCCTGGTGCGCGGCCGCGAACGCCGCTGCATAGCCGATGAGCCAGGGAAGGTCGGCCAGTCGTGGCACTGTTTTGCCGGCTACGGCACCGATCGAGAGGCGGGGCGGAGAGGGAGGCAGCGGCATTAAGGGCTGCCTAGCCGCATCCGGCGCCGATAGGCCATCGGGGAAATTCCCGGGTTTTCGGCGCGGCGGCGATGGCCATGATGATCGCGAGCCAGCCCCGGGAATGTATCGATGCCAGCCCATAGTGTCTCGCGATCGCGGAATCGTCACCGCGTAACGGGCGCAGCCGTACGATGACGGAAGGACCTGATCCGATTCACGAGGTGCGCGAGCTCTGGTACCAGGAGGATGGCAGCGTCATCGTCTACAGCCATCAGGTCGTGCCGCGGCAGTGGTGGAATCGCCTGACGCGGCCGATCGGCGTGATACTGATTCTGCTCGCCATCGCGTGGCCCGCATTGCTGCTATCCCATGGATGGACATGGCTGGGCCTGGCGTTTGCCATCGGCGACGTGTGCGTCATATTCGTCGGCCGCGATCTGATCCTGTGGGGGGCCAGGCGCTGGAGCGATCCGTAGGCAACCGCGCTTAGACGCGGAACCGGAATGTCTGCGCAGCAGGGTAGGTGCCCTGACGGGCTTGTGGCTCGCCAGGGCACATCAGGCAATGGCCGGCCCCCCGACCGGCTGGTCAGTCGCCGGGGAGGGCGGCACCGGCGACTGCGAACAGATCCGCCGCAGAGTGGCGGGACAGGTCGATCGGAAACGCCGCGCTCATCGACACGCCCGCCGGCGCGTCGTCCGCATCGAAGCCGAGCGCGCGGCAGGCCGCCACGCTTGCCTTGGTCCTGCAGGCGAGCCCGCCGCCATGTGCAAAGACGTTCAGCAGCACCCGGCGTGCGTGCGAGCGCGGCCGGATGCGCAGATCGGGAACGTCGGTATAATAGATCTCCAGCGCGCCGGGGCAGAGCCGGGCGAGATCGTCGAGCAGCGCCTCGCGCTCGTTCGGTGCGGCGGTCGGTTCGGTGCGCAGCGCTTCCTCGTCGCCGTCGGTTTCATCGTCGGCCTCGCTCTCTCCGGCCAGATCCTCGACGGCGGGTGCGGGGCGGTCGGCGAGCAGCCGGGCGAGCCGCTCCTCGAACGCGACCGGATCGACCGCTGGCGCGTCGCCGGGTTCGGTGCCGTCGTTGCAGGGCGGCATGAACGCGGCAATGAGGTCCCGCTCGATCGGCGCAAGCCAGTGCTTCTTCACCCATGCGCTCGGCCGCTGCCCGGGCTCGGGGAGAACGGACGCGGCCAGGTCGCGCGGCAATTGGAGATAGGTAAAGCCGAGGTGATCGAGCATCGTGGCCTCGTTCCCCGGCCCGAACACATCCCAATGTGCGGCTGCGAGCTGCGCCTTGGCGAAGGTGCAGCTGCCGCCCTTGCGCTGGAGAAGCGGGCTTTCATCGCCGTTCAGTGCCAGCATCGCGACGATCGTCTCGATCGGTCCGTTGGGCTCTGCGGCGGCGAGCGCATGCAGATGCTTGAGATGCCGACGGGCGAAGGTGACATAGGGCGAGCGCAGCGTCTGATAGGTGACGTGCTTCTCCCAGCGCTCGAGGACCGATCCGCCAAAGGGCCGCTCGGCCTTGCCGGCATATAGGCCGACATAGACGAGCCGGTCGTCATGGAACATGCCGTAGATGCCGGGCCCGCGCAGTGCCTCCGGCTCCCCCGCCCAGGGTGCCCGCGGCACGGCGCGCAGGTTCATCCATGCCGGCTTGCCGAGCGTGGGCGGCACGGGACGCAGGGTAAACAGCTCGGAAGCCCGGTAAAACGGCATGCGCAATGTCTCCTCATGGGGTGGCCATGCGGCTTAGGCGGACGCGCGCGCGACCGGCTATCCGGGGTTTTCCCGGGGGGCGACATCGCCGGCGGCCCGTCCCGCGGGCTGCCGGTCACGGGGCGCGCTAGAAACCGACGCGAAGCGAGACGTCGACGGCGCGGGGACGACCGAGGACCCATTGCTGATTGCTGTACGTGCTGATCGCATAGTCCCGGTCGAACAGGTTGTAGCCGTGGATGTCGACCGCGAGCCGTGGCGTCACTGCATAGGAGAGCGTTGCATCGACCATGGTGTAGCTGGGGACGCGGAAGCTGTTCGCATTGTCCGAATAGCGTCGTCCGACGTAGCGCAGCCCGGCGCGCGCCTGGAGCGCGTGCGTCGCGTTCCAGCGCAGCCAGAGATTGGCGAGCGTCTCGGGTACGTCCGGCGGGGTATTGCCATCGAAGCGCGTGCCGCCGGAGACGAAGTCGTCGAACGTCGCGTCGAGTATGCTGCCGTTCGCATCGATCCCGACACCGTAAGGCAGATCGAGCGATACCGCAGCCTCGATACCCTTGGCCGATCGCTGGCCGACCTGCTCGACCGGGCTCGTCGGGGTCAGCTGTGCCAGCAGGCGCTTCTTGACGATGCGGTAGGCGGCGAGGGTGGCGGTGCCGCGACCGTCGAGGAACACCGCCTTGGCGCCGACCTCGACCTGGTCGCCAACCGCGTTGCTGAACTGCACCTGCCCGGTCGAATAGGTCGTCAGCGTCCCCAGCGGGTCCACGCCGGTGGCATATTGCGCATAGAGCGACACCGTCGGGATCGGCTGATAAACGCTCCCCACCCGCCAGGTCAGATTGTGCAGCCGCTTGTCGAGCGCGAACGTCTCGGTACTGACGCCGCCCGGATAGTCGATCGACCAGCGGCGGATCGTGTCGCGCTCGAAGCGGACGCCACCGACGATCGAGACGTGCGTTCCGAGCTTCAGCCGGTCCTCGGCGAAGACCGCATATTCGGTCGTGCGCGTGCGATAGCGCGGTGCGATGCCTTGCGTGTCGATGATCAGACCGGGATCGAACGCGAAGGGATCGACCTCCGAAACCTGCGGGTCAGACCCGAAATTGTGGGAGTAGGTCAGTTTGATGAGGTTGACGTCGAAGCCCATGACTAGGTCGTTGCCGACGCCATCGGCGACGTCCGTCCTGAACGTCACGCTCCCCTGATCGCCCCACTGCGTCTGGTCGTGGACGATCCCGGTCATGTCGGTACGCAGGATGCCACCGGGTGTGCCGGTGTTGCCACTGCCGTTGGCGCAGACCCCGTCTGCGGCGACCCAGCAATAGGTTTCGAGATTGAGCCAGGAGCGTTTGGAGCTGAGGCGATAGGCCTGGTTGCTGACGGTGACCACATCGCTCGGCGTCCAGTCGACCTGCAGGCTGGTGCGGTTGTCCCGGTAGCGGATGACGCCGTCGCGTGTGTTGTAGTTGCGCTCCCGGATGCGGTCGTCGAGCCGACCGTCGATCAGCGGCGTACCGAAATAGCGCATCGGCTTCTGGTCGCCATAATCGTCCCGCGCGGTGACGACGAGCGTGTCGGTCGGTGCCCAGCGCAGCGTGCCCGACACGGCATGGCTGCGCGACTGGCCGCGATCGACATAGCCGTCCGATCGGCGATAGCTGCCGTCGATGCGGTAGGAGAGGCGCTCGGTGATCGGCCCCCCTGCGCCCGCCGCGAGATGGAAGCTGTCCTGCGAGCCATAGCCGATCTCCCCCTCCACATGCGTCCGCTGCGTATCGGGTTTGCGCATCAGGACATTCACTGCGCCGCCCAGCGCGCCCTGGCCGTAGAGCACCGAGGCCGGGCCGCTCAGGATGTCGATCCGCTCGACCATCCACGGATCGGTCGGGAAGGTGATCGTGCCGGCAGCCGGGAACAGCCTGATGCCGTCGATGAGCTGGAGCACGGAGCCCTGACCGCTGAACCCCCGCGCGGCGAGTGCGGTGCCGCCATTGCCGGGATTGCCCGCGTTGCTGATGCCCGGTGCGCGGCTCGTCGCGTCGATCACGGACAGGTCGCCACGCGCGCGGATCGTGGCGCCATCGATGACCGAGAGCGTCGCGGGGGTCTCGAGCGGCGTGAGGCCCAGGCGGCTGCCGGTCGCATTCGGCGTGGTGAGCGTGTCCTGGGCATGCTGTCCGACGACCAGGATGTCCTTGGTATCGGGATCCGGCACGGACTGGGCGTGGACTTGTGCTGCGAAGACAGGCGAAAGAATAGCCCCCGCGAGCGCGAGGCGAGACAATAGGAACGGCATTACGGTAATCCCCCGGGCGTCTAGCGAACCCGGCAGGGACCTCCCGCGAACGGCCGACATCCGCGCCAGCCGGACGCGATTGCGACCGGCACGCATGCCCGTGCGGTCCCCACCGCACACGTCGTCGCTCGACGGAGTACCGTGCCGCGGCCACCCCCTGGGCCAGGCAAGAGCGACCAGACGCCGGCAGGTCTCCTGGCTCACGGGTCATCACACGATGCACGGCCTTCCCAGGCCCTCATGACGAAACGTCTGGCCCAGTGGCTGCTCCTTCCTTTGCAGGAAGAAGCGAAATGCATCGCGCTCGCCGCTTACAGTTGCAGGGACAGCCTCGGCTTCAGGTGGCAAACCACCCTCACCGCGTTCCCTTTTAAGCCCCTTTCGGGGCACCGACGCGATCATGCCGCCCTGCTCGGATCGAACAGGTCAGCGGCGCCGGTCTACCCCGGTCAGGATCGTTCGGCAATCGTCCGGCGAGCACCGCGATGGCGGCTCGATCGTCCTGCTCGATTGCTGTGATCCAGAAGCTCCGTTTGGCGCGATGCGCGTCCTCGATCAGGAGGCGGGGGTGCCGCACGCTCTGTGCGGGGATGCCACGCTGATGGCATGCAGGATTAAGGGATCGAGATGAAGAACGTGAAGAGCCGTCAGGCCGTGACGGCGATGCTGCTGGCTGCGACATCGGCGGGTGCCATGATTCAGCCGGTTGCCGCGCAGACGGTGGCGCCGGCCGAGACGCAGGCGGAAACCCGCATGACGACCGCGGCGGCACCGTCCAGCGCCGGCAAGCCCGCGCTGGCGCAGGCCGGTGTGGCCGGCACCGTTGAAGCCAAGGGTGATTCAGCCAGTGCCGCCGCACCGCAGATGACCCGCGACAATGGCGCGCCGATCGGCGAGAACCGCCACTCGAAGGCGGCGGGCGACCTTGGCCCCGTCCTGCTTGAGGACACGACGCTGATCGAGAAGCTCGCACGCTTCGACCGTGAGCGCGTGCCCGAGCGCGTCGTCCATGCCCGCGGGACCGGTGCCCACGGCGTGTTCACCGCGACCGCGGACATTTCGAGCATCACCAACGCATCCTTGTTCATGCCCGGCAAGCAGACGCCGGTGTTCGTCCGCTTCTCGACCGTGATCCACCCCTCGGGCAGCCCCGAGGGCATGCGGGATCCGCGCGGCTTTGCGACCAAATTCTACACCGATCAGGGCAATTGGGATCTGGTCGGCAACAACCTGCCGATCTTCTTCATCCGCGACGCGATCCAGTTCCCGGACATGATCCACGCGCTCAAGCCCTCGCCGGTGACGAACAAGCAGGACCCCAATCGCTTCTTCGACTTCTTCTCGGCCACGCCCGAGGCGACCAACATGCTCGCGCATGTCTATTCGAACCTTGGTACGCCGGCATCCTACCGGACGATGGACGGCAACGGCGTCCATGCCTTCAAGCTGGTGAATGCCAAGGGCGAAACGGTGTTCGCCAAGTTCCGCTGGATCAGCCGCCAGGGCGTGCGCAACCTGAACGGCGCGCAGGTCGCGACCGCGACCTGGAACTACCTGACCGACGATCTCTATGGCGAGATCGGCAAGGGCAACTTCCCCGTCTGGGACCTGATGGTGCAGACGATGTCGGCGTCGGCGTTCGCCAAGCTCGACTATAATCCGTTCGACGACACCAAGGAATGGCTGGGCGTGCCGTTCCGCAAGATCGGCGAGATGACGCTCAACAAGGTGCCGACCAACTTCTTCGACTATACCGAGCAGTCGGCGTTCGCACCCGCCAACCTCGTGCCGGGGATCGAGGCGTCGCCGGACCGGATGCTGCAGGGTCGGCTGTTCTCCTATTCGGACACGCAGCGCTATCGCATCGGCGCCAACGCGATGCAGTTGCCGGTCAATCGTCCGCTCGCGAGTGTCGTCAACAATTACCAGGACGGCCAGCTCGACCATAGCAACCGCGCGTCCGACGTGAATTATTTCCCGGCGGCGACCGCGGCAAAGTCGACCGATGCCCGCTTCCGCGCCGCGCCCTATGGCATCGATGCGACCGTCGATGCGAAGCCGATCGCCAAGACCAACAACTTCGCCCAGGCGGGCGAATTCTACCGGGCGCTCAAGCCGCAGGACAAGGCGGATCTGGTGACCAACCTGGCAGGTGATCTCAATGTCGTGACGTCGGCACGGACGAAGACGATCATGGTCAGCTATTTCTACCAGGCCGACAAGGACTTCGGCACGCGCCTGGCAACTGCGGTGAACGTGCCGATCGCCGACGTGTCGCGCGCGGTGGCGGACTATCGCGCCGCCAACCCGGGCCAGGGCGCCCGCTGATCCCGGGGCAGGAGGCGCGGCATGGCGCGCGCCTCCTGCCGTGGCAGACTTCAAGGAATCGAGATCGACGATGCTGACTTATCTTGCCGCGCTGCTCGCCGCTGCTGGGCCACAGGCCGCTGCGACCGAGCGACAGACGCCTCCTGGCGTCGCGGCCTTGCCATCACCCGAGCGTCGCCAGCAGCTGCTGTTCGAGGCGGCCCGGCTCGGCCGCATGGACATGATCGATCCGCTGCTCAAGGCCGGCGCCGACATCAATGCCTATGACGAGCGCGGTTTCACGCCCGTGATCCTTGCGGCGTATAACGGACAGCTTGCTACGGTCGACGCGCTGATCGGCAAGGGCGCCGACGCCTGCCGTCCGGATCGCGACCAGGGCAACAGCGCGCAGATGGGTGTCGCGTTCAAGGGCGAGGATGCGATCGCGGCGCGGTTGCTGAAAGCAGGATGCGACGTGAACGCACGCAATCACGCCGGCCAGACCGCGCTGATGATGGCATCGCTGTTCAATCGGCGGGCGCAGGTCGACCTGTTGCTGGCGGCGGGTGCGGACCGGACGATCCAGGATGCGGCGGGGCGATCGGCCGGTTCGGTCGCGGCCGGGCAGGGCAACGCGGCGATGGCGGAACGCGTCAAGCGCTGACGCAAGTCTTCGGGCGTCCCGCGCGCCGCAGCAGGCCGTGTCGCTGCCGTTCCGCATTGACGCGGCGCGGCATCCGGGGCCATCGCGTTGGCCATGACGAAGAGCAAGGGACGCACCGGCGCACACGCGCGCGCCAATATCCAGCCTGCGCCGACAGCCGCCGAGCTCGACGCAGCCAAGCACGAGGCCGTCCAGATCGAGGGGCGGCTCGCCGGCCTCGCGGCCGGGCATCCGTCGGTGAAGATCTGGAAGGCCCGCCTCCGCGTCGCGCAGGCGGTGATTGCTCGCGCGCCGCGCGACTGAGACGCTCATAGAGGTGCGGCCGGGTCTGGATCACGGCGCACTGATAATCACCATCACACCGTCAGCTCATGTCAGTCCCGGGATTTACTCAGACAAGTGAAGCCGATAGCCTGCGCTCTAGAGACGTGGCTGGGAGAGTGACATGGGTTGGACGCGTCGCGGCGCGCTAGGCGCGGGGATCGCGCTGGGGGCGGTGCCGCCATTCGCCTTGGCGGCGGCGGGCGCACCCTCGGCAGCGACCCCCTTTCCGCTGTCGCAGGTGCGGTTGCGGCCGTCGATCTTCCTGACGTCGGTGCAGGCGAACCAGCGCTATCTGCTGTCACTCGATGCGAACCGTCTGCTGCACAATTTCCATGCCGGGGCAGGGTTGCCGACCAAGGGCGAAGTCTATGGCGGATGGGAGTCGCGCGGGATCGCCGGGCATTCGCTCGGCCATTATCTCAGCGCGCTGTCGCTGGTCTACGCGCAGACGGGGGACCAGCAATTCCGTGACCGCGCGGCCTATATCGTCGCCGAGCTCAAGGCGATCCAGCTGAAGCAGGGGGATGGCTATGCCGGCGGGACGACCGTCGAGCGCGACGGCAAGACCGTCGATGGCAAGGTCGTGTACGAGGAACTGCGCAAGCGGGAGATCCGGTCGACCGGGTTCAGCCTGAACGAAGGGTGGGTGCCGCTGTACACCTATCACAAGGTCATGGCGGGCGTGCTCGACGTGCACCGGCATGCCGGACTTGCAGAGGGTCTGGCCGTGGCGATCGGACTTGGGAGCTATCTCGGCACGATCCTGGAGGGACTGAACGACGTCCAGGTCCAGGACATCCTGCGGACCGAACATGGCGGGCTGACCGAATCCTATGCCGAGTTGTACACGCGAACCGGCAATCGCCGCTGGCTGACGCTCGCCGAACGGTTGCGGCATCACGCGATTGTCGACCCACTCGGGGACGCGCGCGACGACCTCGCGGGGCATCATGCCAACACGCAGATCCCGAAGATCGTGGGGGAGGCGCGGCTGCATGAGCTGACCGGCGATACCGATCATGCCAGGGTCGCGCGGTCGTTCTGGACGATCGTGACGCGCGACCATAGCTATGTCATCGGCGGCAATTCGGACCACGAGCATTTCGGTGAGCCGCGCAAGCTTGCCCAGCGGCTCGACCAGCAGACGTGCGAGGCGTGCAACAGCTACAACATGCTGCGCCTGACCCGGCATCTCTATGGCTGGACCGGTGATGCGCGCTATTTCGACTTTTACGAGCGCGCGCATCTCAACCACATCATGAGCCAGCAACACCCCGACACGGGGATGTTCACCTATTTCACCGCGCTGGCGCCGGGCATGGGGCGCGTGCATTCGAGCCCGACCGAGGATTTCTGGTGCTGTGTCGGGTCGGGCATGGAAAGCCATTCGAAGCATGGCGAGAGCATCTACTGGAAGCGCGGCGATGCGGTTGCGATCAACCTCTATTATGCCTCCACGCTGGATGCCCCCGAGGCGAAGCTCGACATCGATACGCAATTCCCGCTCGGCGACACGGTGCGGATCGCGGTCAGGACGGCGCCGCGGACGCTGGCGCTCCGCGTGCCCGGCTGGTGCGCCGCGCCGCTGTTGCAGGTGAACGGCAGAACGGCTGGCGTGCGCGACGGCGGCTATCTGCTGCTGACCGGGCTCAAGGCGGGCGACCAGATCGCCTTGTCGCTGCCCATGCCGGTGCGCGTCGAATCGATGCCCGACGATCCCAGGCTGGTCGCGTTCCTCAGCGGCCCGCTGGTCCTTGCGGCCGATATGGGCGCGGGGGACCGTCGGTCCGACGGGCCGGACCCCGCGCTCGTCACCGATCGGGCGGAACCGGTGCTGGCGGCGGCAGGTGGATTGCACCGGTATCGACTGGGCGGGCAGGGCAAGCCGGGTGATCTGACGCTGCGACCGTTTTTTGCGCAGCATGACAACCGCACCGCGGTCTATTTTCGCCGGTTCGGTACCGCCGAGTGGCCGACCGCGCAGCTCGCCTGGGCGCGTGCGTCGCAGGAGCGGGCGGCGCTGGCCGCGCGGACGGTCGATGTCATCCGACTGGGCGAGCAGCAGCCCGAGGTCGACCACGCGTTCGCCGACAGCGGCAACTCGGCGGCAGTGTCGCATGTCGCCGACCGCAGCCGCAACGTGAACATCGGATATTTCGAATTCGACCTGGCGGTCGCGCCGGGGCCGCTAACGCTGCAGGTCGAATATGGCGGCGGGCAGCGCAACAAGGATTTTCGGATCTCGGTCGACGGCACGCCGTTGGCGCGCGAGCGGCTCACGGGTGACGTCACCGCCGCCCGCAACGTCCGGACCTATACGCTGCCGCCCGAA
Organism: Sphingomonas sp. CFBP 13714; assembly: GCF_014842205.1. Classification (NCBI taxonomy): domain Bacteria; kingdom Pseudomonadati; phylum Pseudomonadota; class Alphaproteobacteria; order Sphingomonadales; family Sphingomonadaceae; genus Sphingomonas; species Sphingomonas sp. CFBP 13714. The sequence continues at coordinate 283,633 of NZ_JACYVG010000004.1, read as the reverse complement.
ACCACGCGCGGCAAGTCGAAAATCCGCGTCCGCTTCGACTCCGACACATGGCAGGGGGTCGAGGTCTATACGGTGCGGACCATGCGATCCGAGACGATCTGACCGATACGACGGAAATAGGTCTAGACGGTAAAGTCGGGGGATTTCCGGCTGGTCGGTTAGGTCCGAGGGCGGTATCGGGCCACCCCGCGGATCGTCGATCGGAGACGTCATGAAGGTTGCGATCATTGGTGCAGGAATTGCCGGCCTCAGCTGTGCGCTGCGACTCCAGCAGGACGGCTGCGTGGTGACACTGTTCGACAAGGGACGCGGGGCGGGTGGTCGGATGGCGACGCGGCGGATCGAGACGCCCGGCGGCATGATCGCGTTCGACCATGGCGCGCAATATCTGACGATGCGCGACCCGGATTTCGTGGCGGCGATGCAGGGCTGGGCGGCGGCGGGCGTCGTCGCGCGCTGGCCCGCAGCGGGGTCCGATGCCTGGGTCGGGACGCCGGGGATGAACGCGATCGTCGGGCATCTCGCCGCGCAGGCGGACGTCCGCTGGAACACCCAGGTCACCGGGCTGCGCAGGACGACGGCGGGATGGCAGGTCGATCCGGGCGACGCGGCGCTGTTCGACAGCGTCGTCGTCGCGATCCCTGCGGAACAGGCGGCGGGGCTGCTCGCACCGCATGACGCGGCGATGGCGCGCGTCGCAGCGGACAGCCGGTCTGCGCCCTGCTGGACGGCGATGTTCGCGTTCGAGACGCCGCTCGCTATTTCCGACGACGTACTCAAGGATCGCGGCATCATCGGCTGGGCCGCGCGCAACAGCGCGAAACCGGGACGCGATGGTCCGGAGGCCTGGGTCGTCCAAGCGACGCCAAACTGGTCCCGCGATCATCTGGAGGACGCTGCGGAGACGGTGGTCGACCAGCTGCAGGCGGCGCTCGCCGCGCAGTGTGCCGACGCGCTGCCCGCGCCGATCGTCCGTGTCGGTCATCGCTGGCGCTATGCGCGCGCCGCGGTGGGCGAGGCCGGCTGTCTTTGGAATGCGGGTGAACGGATCGGGGCGGCGGGCGACTGGCTGCTGGCGCCGCGGATCGAGAGCGGCTGGCTATCCGGCCGACGCCTTGCCGAGCGGATGCTGGCAGACGCGTAACGACAGATCCCGGCGCCGCGCGGTTCGTCACGCGGACCACGCATCGACGCGATCCGGCCATGGTCCGACGCATGAAAATTGCCGCGAACCTTTGCGTGGCAGGCATTATCGGTTAACGGGGCCGCATGGCCACCCGTCCGCAGACACTCTACGAAAAGATCTGGGCATCGCACGTCGTCGAACGGCGCGACGATGGCACCTGCCTGATCTATATCGATCGCCACCTCGTCCACGAGGTGACCAGCCCGCAGGCGTTCGAAGGCCTGCGCGTCGCCGGGCGGCGGGTGCGGCGGCCCGATCTGACGCTGGCGGTGCCCGACCATAACCTGCCGACGACCGCACGCGTCGACGCCGCGGGCGTGCCGCTGCCGATCGCCGATCCGGAAAGCGCGCAGCAGCTCGACGCGTTGCGTCGCAACACGACCGAGTTCGGGATCGACTATATCGACGCGACCGCGGTGCAGCAGGGGATCGTGCATGTCGTCGGGCCCGAGCTCGGCTTCACGCTGCCCGGCTCGACGCTGGTCTGCGGCGACAGCCACACCTCGGCGCATGGTGCGCTCGGCGCGCTCGCCTTCGGGATCGGCACCAGCGAGGTCGAGCATGTGCTCGCCACGCAGACTTTGTTGCTGAGCCAGTCGAAGACGATGGAGGTCCGCGTCGACGGCACGCTGGGCTTCGGCGTCAGCCCCAAGGACGTGATCCTCGCGATCGTCGGGCGGCTCGGTGCTGCGGGCGGGACCGGTCACGTGATCGAATATACCGGCGACGTGATCCGCGCGATGTCGATCGAGGGGCGGCTGACCGTCGCCAACATGTCGATCGAGGCGGGGGCCCGGGCCGGCCTCGTTGCGCCGGACGAGACGACCTTCGCCTATATCAAGGGCCGGCCGATGGCGCCGAGTGGCGAGGCGTGGGAGCGCGCGCTGGCCTGGTGGCGGACGCTGCCGAGTGATGCGGCGGCGTCCTATGACAAGACGGTCGTGTTGCAGGCGAGCGATATCGCGCCGGGCCTGACCTGGGGCACCAGTCCCGAGGACGTCGTGCCGATCACCGGCCATGTCCCCGACCCGATGAGCTTTGCCGACCCCGCCAAGCAGGCGGCGGCGCGCAAGTCGCTCGAGTATATGGGGCTGACGCCGGGTACCGCGATGCAGGACGTCGCGATCCAGCATGTCTTCATCGGCAGCTGCACGAACAGCCGGATCGAGGATCTGCGCGCGGCTGCGGCGATCGCGAACGGTCGGCGGGTCGCCGACGGTGTCCGCGCGCTGGTGGTCCCCGGTTCCGGCCTCGTGAAGCGTCAGGCCGAGGCCGAGGGGCTCGACCGGATCTTCACAGGCGCGGGCTTCGAATGGCGCGAGCCGGGCTGCTCGATGTGCCTGGCGATGAATCCCGACAAGGTGCCGCCGGGCGAGCGTTGCGCCTCGACGAGCAACCGCAATTTCGTCGGACGGCAGGGGCCGGGTGCGCGCACGCATCTCGTCTCGCCCGCGATGGCGGCCGCGGCCGCGGTCACGGGCCGGCTGAGCGACGTGCGCGACCTGATGGGACATGAGTTATGAAGCGTGTGATGATGCTGTTGATGGCCGGCGCGGTGATGAGTGGCGTTGCGGCCTATATGGCGGCGGCGCGGACGCTGCCGGGCACCGGACGTGTCGCCCCCGCCGAGACCGGCCCGCGATGAAGCCTGTTTCGACGGTTTCGGGGCGCGCTTATCCCTGGGGGGCGAAGAACGTCGATACCGACGTGATCATCCCCGCACACTGGCTGAAGACGATCACGCGGACGGGGCTCGGGCGCGGCGCGTTCGAGACGGTCCGTGCGCAGCCGGACAATGTGTTCGACGATCCGCGCTATGCCGGCGCGCCCATCCTGATCGCGGGCGACAATTTCGGCTGCGGGTCGAGCCGCGAGCACGCCGCCTGGGCGCTCGCCGACATGGGCATCGCCGCGGTGATCGCGCCGAGCTTCTCGGACATTTTCTCGGGCAACGCGTTCAAGAACGGCATCATCGCCGTCGTCCTGCCGCAGGATGTGATTGACCGGCTGATCGAGGTTGCACGGACCGACAGCGTGACGATCGACCTCGAATCGATGACCGTCACCACCCCGTTCCAGGACCGCTTCGTCTTCGATCTCGACGCGTTTCGCCGGGAATGCCTGATCGAAGGGCTGGACGAGGTCGGGCTGACACTGGCAAGAGATACCGCGATTTCAAAATTCGAGGAGGCGGTGGCCGAACATCGCCCCTTTCTGGAGAGGGAAAGCGGTTATGCGGGCATTGCTGTCGAAGGCGTCGGGCGGACCTGAAACTCTGATATTGTCGGAGCTGCCCGATCCGGTCGCCGCGCCGGGGCAGGTCGTGATCGCTGTGAAGGCCTGCGCGATCAACTTTCCCGATGTGCTGATCATCGAGGACAAATATCAGTTCAAGCCCGAACGCCCCTTTGCACCCGGCGGCGAAATCGCGGGGATCGTCGCCGAGGTTGGTGATGGGGTCGAGGGCTGGGCGGTCGGCGACCGGGCGATCGCGATGCTCGGCCATGGCGGACTGTCCGAAAAGGTCGTCGCCGACCCGGCCAAGCTCTATCGCCTGCCCGAGGGGCGCGACTTTGCCGAGGGCGCTTCGCTGATCCTGACTTATGGCACGACGATCCATGCCTTGCTCGACCGCGGGCATCTGAAAGCGGGGCAGACGTTGCTCGTGCTGGGCGCGGCTGGCGGCGTCGGGCTTGCGGCGATCGAGCTTGGCAAGGCGTTCGGTGCGCGGGTCGTTGCCGCGGTCTCGTCTGAGGAGAAGGCCGCCGCCGCGCGTGCGGCGGGTGCCGACGAGACGATCGTCTATGCCCGCGCGCCGTTCGACAAGGACCAGTCCAAGGCGCTGGCCGAGCAGTTCAAGGCCGCGGTCGGCAAGGCGGGTGCCGACGTGATTTATGATCCGGTCGGCGGGGACTATGCCGAGCCCGCGCTGCGCTCAATCGCCTGGGAGGGGCGGTATCTGGTCGTCGGCTTCCCCGCCGGTATCCCGCGGCTGCCGCTCAACCTGACGTTGCTCAAGAGCTGCGACGTGTGCGGTGTATTCTGGGGTGCGTTCGCTGCCCGTGACCCTAAGGCCAACCAGGCGCATATCGAAACTCTGTTCGAGCTGTGGCGCGACGGCAAGATCGCGCCGCGGGTAACCGAGCGGTTCGCGCTGGAGGACGGTGGCAAAGCGATCGCGAAGATGGCCGCACGCGCCGCGATCGGGAAGCTGGTCGTCGAACTCGGCTGATGATGTCTCTCGCGCCGTGCCGGTTCAGAGCAGGCGCGAGATCGTCATGACGATCGCCATCCACAGGATCGCGGATGCGGCCGCACCGAGCGCCATGCCATGCGCGATCGAAGGGAAGCTACCGCGACCATGACCACCGGCACCGATCGGCGGCGTTGCGGGGTGCCGCGATACGGCGGTGTCGGACGGCGGCGAAATGCTCCTTGGATGGTGGCCAGTCATTCTACTCTCCATGCCCGTGCCCTGTGTCACGTGACTGTCTTATAGATGATGGATGTGCCGGCATTGTTCCAGAGCCGCACCAAATTATTGCGGAGCCGCGGACCGCTACCTATCTGCTAAGCTCGACACGCCGGAGGGAACACGTGCGCCATGACGACTTTTGACGATCGCGAGCGATCTTTCGAGGCAAAATTTGCCCGCGACGATGAACTCGCATTCCGTGTCACGGCGCGGCGCAATCGGTTGGTGGGGCAATGGGCCGCGGCCGAGATGCGGCTGACCCGCGAGGAGGGTGACGCCTATGCGACGGCCTTGGTTCACGCCGATCTCGAAGGCGGGGGCGACGACGATGTCGTCCGCAAGCTGGTCGGCGACATGACTGCCGCGGGTCTTGACCATGACGAGGCAACGGTGCGCCGTGCGCTGGCGACGCAGATGATCGAGGCGCGTCGCCAATTGATGGAGGCCCAGTAATCCAATGCCGATGACCGCCGACGATATCCGCACGATGATTCGCGACGCCATTCCTGATGCCGAGGTCGAGATCACCGACCTGGCCGGGGACGGCGATCATTATGCTGCGCGCGTGACCAGCGCGAGTTTTGCCGGGCTCAGCCGGGTGAAGCAGCACAAGAGCGTTTACGACGCGCTGGGGGGCCGCATGGGCGGCGTCCTTCATGCGCTGCAACTGACCACCGTGATTGCATAAGGACGACGACATGACTGACGACACGCACGCGCGCATTGATGCGCTGGTGAAGGCCAACCCCGTGGTACTCTTCATGAAGGGCAGCCCGCTGTTCCCGCAATGCGGGTTTTCGAGCCGCGCGATCGCGATCCTCAACCATCTCGAGGTCGAGTTCGAGAGCGTCGACGTGCTGCAGGACCAGGGCATCCGCCAGGGCATCAAGGCCTATTCGGACTGGCCAACCATCCCGCAGCTTTATGTCGATGGCGAATTCCTCGGCGGATCGGACATCATGATGGAGATGTACGAGAGCGGCGAACTGAAGCAGGTCCTGGACGCGCAGAAGGCGGCAGGCTGAGTATTTGACGAGGCTCTGGATCGCGCGGGGGTATCTGGCGGCCGCGCGGTCGGGGCTTTGCAGGGTGCCGGGTGAGGGTGGACCGGTGCGAGACCTGAATGACAGCGACCGGTCCACCCTGCATAAGCGCTGAACGCTCGGTAACGCATGAGACGGTGCAGGCGACGTGCCAGTTCGCCCGAGTTGCGGACTTTCGCCGGTCTCGGTGGTTAATCGGCCGCAGCGGCGGCCGCTGATCGTAAAGAAGCCCGACACAAACGGTCATCGGCGTCGATCGCGAGACCGTAAGAAACTGACGTTGACTACGACCGTAAACGAGCTGATTACAAGCGTAGTCAGTTAGGAGTGAGTCGTGGCCGAACGGATCAGTGATGCCGAGCATAGCGTCATGGAAGTGCTGTGGGACGAATCCCCGCTGAGCGCGCAGGATGTCGCCGAACGCGTCGATCCCGCACGCGGCTGGAGTGCTAACACGGTCAAGACGTTGCTTGGGCGGCTGATAGCGAAATCGGCGATCACGCATGAGGAGGATGGCCGGCGCTATCTCTATCGTCCGACCGTCGCGCGTGGTGATTATGTCGCGGGCGAATCGCGGCGGCTGATGGACCGGCTGTTCGGCGGCAGGCTGACGCCGCTGGTCGCGCATCTCGCCGAACGCGACGAACTGACCGCGCAGGACATTGCCGAGATCGAGGCGTTGCTGAAGGATCTCAAGGCATGAGCGCGGGGCCAATCCTTTCCGGGGGGATCGGAGACGGCCCCGCCGCCGCCCTCCGGTCGATCGATACGGCCGCACTTGCGGGCTGGGCGAGCGACGCGCTGATCGCATCGACGCTGCTGATGCTCGTCGTGCTGCTGGTCCGCGCGCCGGTGCGCCGCGCCTTCGGGGCGCAGGTCGCCTATGCGCTCTGGGCGCTGCCCGTGTTGCGGCTCGTGCTGCCGTCGATGCCCGAGACGTGGCACGCGGCGGCGACGCCCATTACGCGCGCTGGCGAGACGATCAGCGTCTACATGATCGCGCCCGCTGCAACGGCCGCCGCTAAGGGTGCCACGACGGCTGCCGCGCCGGCGGACGTGGTCGAGCCGTCGTTCGGCGCTGTTGTTGCGGGACTGTTCGGCGGCGGGCTCGGTAGCGCGCTGGGGGCCGCATGGACGGTCGGGGCGCTCGGGCTGCTCGTCTGGCATCTGCTTCAGCATCGACGGTTCTGCCGGCGGATGCTCGACAGCGCGGACCGGCTCGACGATCGCGACGGGGTGCGCGTGATCGCCACCGCGGCGGCGCCGGGTCCGCTCGCCTTCGGTCTCGTCCGCCGCTACGTCGCGTTTCCGCGGGATTTCGCGGATCGCTACGATGCGGACGAGTGCGAATTGGCGCTCGCGCACGAGATTGGCCATCACCAGCGTGGCGACCTGTTCGCCAACTGGGTGGCGCTGGTCGTGCTCGCGCTTCACTGGTTCAACCCGGTCGCCTGGCATGCGTTTCGCCGGTTCCGCGCGGACCAGGAGCTTGCCAACGACGCACGGGTGCTCGCCGGCCGGTCCGCGGTCGACCGCCACATCTATGCCTGCGCGATCGTCAAGGCGGCGCATGGCGGCGCGGTGTCGGCCGCGTGTCACCTCCACACCATCACCGATCTGAAAGGGAGATTGCGCATGTTGACGACTTCTCGGATTTCACGCGGCCGGATCGCGACGGGGGCGGCCTCGGTCGGCCTGCTGGTCGCGACGGGGCTGGCACTGACCGCTTCGGGCACCAAGGCCGCCACGGCGATCCGTGCCGGTGTCGAGGAACGCGTGGCGCCGGTCGCCCCGGCGGCGCCCCTGCCACCTCTGCCACCTCTGCCATCCATGCCAGTCTTGACCCCGGTCGCACCCGTAGCGCCCGCTGCGCCGCTTACCGCACGCCCCGCCGACGCGCGTCAGGTCACGACGATCGTCACGCGCGACGGCAAGACCGTCAGCACGCGGGTCATCCGTGCGAAGCCGGGCAGCACGATCGTCGCGTCGGGGATGGTACCCGAGGTGACCGAACGCACCTGCGTCGATGGCAAGGACGGGCCGGGCAAGCACTATGTGATCGACCGGACCGAAGGCGGCGTGCGCAAGATGGTCATCTGCACCAATCGCATCGAACAGGCCGCCGCCGACGCCGCGACCGCCGCAATCAACAGCCGTGAGATCGAGGCGAGCGCCTACGCCTCCGCACTCGCCAGTCTGAAAATCGCGCGGGCGTCGATCGAGAAGAACGCCGACATGACCGCCGCGCAACGCCGCGAGGCGCTTGCCGGCATCGACGAGGGTCTGGCCGAGGTCCAGGCGGACATGGCCAAGCGCGATTGAGCCGGGTTCCGGGGTAGGGCGGTGCCTGCGGCCCTGGATCCTGACTTTCGTCCGAATGACGGGATCGGAGTGGTATTACAGGGTCGGGCGGCGGGGTCTCGGGTTCGGGTCTTGCCATGCGCGCCGCCAGCCGCCATTTCGGGGGCATGGCTGAGCATCCGACCGGCATCCCGATCCAGCTCGAGCCGCTCGTCGTCCGCGTGCTCGCGCCGAACGCGTCGCCCTATACCTTCACTGGCACGCAGACGTATATCGTCGGGACGACCGCGCTGGCGGTGATCGATCCCGGGCCCGACGATCCCGCGCATCTCGATGCCTTGCTGCGCGTGATCGATGGCCGCCCCGTCGCCGCGATCGTCGTCACGCATCATCACCGCGACCATAGTCCGGCGACGCGCCCGTTGCAGGCCGCGACCGGCGCGCCGATCGTCGGCGCCGCCGCGTTCGCGCCCGGTGTCGCGGCCAATAGTTCGTTCGACGCGCTCTATGCACCCGATCGCGTGCTGGCGGACGGTGAGACGGTCGGCGCGGCGGGCTGGACGCTCGAGGCGATCGCGACGCCGGGGCATACGTCGAACCATCTTGCCTTCGCCCTGCGCGAGAGCGGGGCGCTGTTCTCGGGCGATCACGTCATGGGCTGGTCGACCAGCGTGGTCGTGCCGCCCGATGGCGACATGACCGACTATATGGCGAGCCTCGAGCGGCTGCTGGGTCGCGACGACCGGGTCTATTATCCGGGGCATGGCGAGGCGATCGAGCGGCCGCAGCGGCTGGTGCGCGGGATGCTCGGCCACCGCAAGCAGCGCGAGGGGCAGATCCTCCGTCTGCTGCGCGAGGCGCCGCGGGGTGTCGCAGCGCTGGTCGAGCGCATGTATGTCGGGCTCGATCCGCGGCTGGTGCCGGGCGCCGAGGGATCGGTGCTGGCGCATCTGTACGACCTGCGCGGTCGCGGGCTGGTCGGCGAGACGGAAGGGGATGGTGCATGGCGGATGGCGTGAACGAGGACAGCCGCGGCACGGACGGTGCGCGGCGTGGCGGGGTCGGGTCGTTCCTGGCCAAGGCGGCGGGGGTGTTGGTGCTGCTCGCGCTGGCCGCGCTGATCGCCCTGTGGGGCGTGCAGCGGTACGTGCAGAGCCGCCTGACCCCCGACCCGACGACGATCGCGAGCGCCAGCCTGGAGGGGCTGCGCGAACAGAATCGGCTGTCCACCTTTGCCGCTAGGTTTGTCGCGGTGGTGACGTCGCGCCAGTCGCAACTGGGCTTCACCACCGAGAAGACGCTGATCATGCCGGGGATGGTCCGCTATGAGGTCGACCTCGGCAAGCTGTCGCAGCGCGACGTCGCCTGGGATGCCGCGACGCGGACGCTCGCGGTGCGATTGCCGCCGGTGGAGGTGGAAGGGCCGCAGATCGACCTCAACGCGCTGCGCGAATATGGTTCGGGCGGTGTGCTAGCGACGCTGACCGATGCGGAGAAGCGGCTCGACACCGCCAACCGGCGCGCGGGCCAGATCGAGTTGGTTCGCCAGGCGCGCGAGCCCGCGATGATCCGGCTGGCGCGCGACGCGACGCGGCGGGCGGTCGAGCGTAGCTTCGCGATGCCGCTGCGCGCGGCGGGGGTGGATGCGACCGTCAGCGTGCGCTTCGCGGACGAGGCGCAGGCGTCGACCGAGCGATGGGATACGTCGCGTTCGCTGCAGGACGTGCTAGGGAACCGCAACTAAACCGGGATACGACAATGGAACTCCACCAGAATTTTGCGGGCATCGACATTCGCGGCGAGATCGAGCGGCTCCGCAAGGAGAAGAACGCGATCATCCTCGCGCATTATTACCAGAAGCCCGAATTGCAGGACATTGCCGATTTCGTCGGCGACAGCCTCGACCTGTCGCGCAAGGCGGCGGCGACCGAGGCGGATGTCATCGCGTTCTGCGGCGTGCGGTTCATGGCGGAGACCGCCAAGATCCTGTCGCCCGACAAGATCGTCGTCCTGCCCGACATGGATGCCGGCTGCAGCCTCGAGGACAGCTGTCCCCCCGAACAGTTCGCCGCGTTCCGTGCGAAGCATCCCGATCACATCGCGCTGACGTACATCAACTGCTCGACCGAGGTGAAGGCGCTGTCCGACATCATCGTGACGTCCTCGTCGGCCGAGAAGATCCTGTCGCAGCTGCCCGCCGACCAGAAGATCATCTTCGGGCCGGACCGCAATCTCGGCGGCTATCTGGTGCGCAAGACCGGGCGCGAGATGCTGTTGTGGCCGGGCGTATGCATCGTCCACGAGGCGTTCAGCGAAAGCGAACTGCTCAAGCTCAAGGCCGCCAATCCGGGCGCGCCGATCGTCGCGCATCCCGAATGCCCGCCGATCATCCTCGACCATGCCGATTATATCGGGTCGACACGCGGCATCCTCGACTATGCGATCGCGATGCCCGGCGACACGCTGATCGTCGCGACCGAGCCGCACATCATCCACCAGATGGAAAAGGCGCTGCCGAACAAGCGCTTCATCGGTGCGCCCGGCGCGGACGGTAACTGTAACTGCAATATCTGCCCGTACATGGCGCTCAACACGATGGAGAAGCTGTACGTCGCGCTGCGCGACCTGTCGCCGCGGATCGAGATCGAGGAGGGGCTGCGGCTCCAGGCGAAGAAGAGCCTCGATGCGATGCTGGCGATGGCCTCGGGCACCGTGGGCATGGGCGATCTCGGCCCGGCGCAGACGAGCGGGACGCGTTCGTGAGCGCAGCGCTGGCGGGCTTCGACATCGATAGGTTCGTCGCTGCGACGCTGGCCGAGGATCTGGGCACGATCGGCGACATCACCTCTGCGGCGGTGATCCCCGCCGAGGCGCGCTTTGCCGGGGTGATGGACAGCCGCGACGCGATCACCGTCGCCGGTCTCGCCCTGGCCGATGCGTTCTTCCGTGCGCTCGATCCCGAGGTTCGGATCGAGCATCTCGTGGAGGACGGTCAGACGGTCGCTGCGGGTACCGAACTGATGCGGATCGAGGGCCGCGCGCGTGCGATGCTGACCGCCGAGCGGTCCGCGCTGAATACGGTCCAGCACCTGTCGGGTGTGGCGACGATGACGCGGGCCTATGTCGATCGGATGCAGGGCACCGGCGCCATCCTGCTCGACACGCGCAAGACGATCCCCGGGCTGCGCGTGCTCGAAAAATACGCGACCCGCATGGGCGGTGCGCAGAACCACCGCATGGGGCTGTGGGATGCGGCGATGATCAAGGACAATCATGTCGCGGTCGCCGGCGACGTCGGCGAGGCGGTGCGCCGGGCGAGGGATGCGGGCATCGCGCAGATCATCGTCGAGGTCGACCGGGTCGACCAGATCGAGCCCGCGCTGGCGGCGGGGGCGACGCACCTGCTGCTCGACAACATGCCGCCCGACATTCTCCGCGGCGCGGTCGCGCTGGTCGATGGCCGCGTGCCAACCGAAGCATCGGGCGGCGTGTCGCTCGACACGATCCGCGCGATCGCCGAGAGCGGGGTCACCTATGTCTCGGTCGGACGGCTGACCCAGTCCGCGCCCGCCGCCGATATCGGGCTCGATTTCGCGACGCTTTAACTGGCGCGCGGGCAGAGACGCGGTATCGTGCCGCCACGACATGATCGCGAAGTGAACAGGGTGAAAATGCGTCCCAAATCCGTTGTATTGGCCGAATGGCTGTATCTCGCCTCGATCGGTCTGCTGATCGCGGTCAGCGTGCTGACCTGGGATGCCGCGGTTGCGCAGGGCGGCTTCGCACTGGCGGCAGGGGTAACGGCGTTCGGTGTCGGACTGTCGCTGCTGCTGCTGATCCTGACGACGCGCAGGGGTAGCCGGGTTGCCCTGTGGCTGCTCGTCGCGCTGACGGTGCTCGGCGCGGCTGGGGTGATGCTGCAGGTCGCGACGGGGGTGCTCGCGACGGGGCTGATCGGGATGCTGACGATCGCGCAGCTCGTGCTGACGATCCTGCCGATCGTCCTGCTGTTCCGGCCGCGCGCGCGCGCCTGGTTCGACGAGGTCGCGGACCGCGGCATCGACGACGATGCCGAGGAGGAGATCGAGGCATGACACGGATGAACCGGCTCGCGGGCATGATCATCGTCGCCGGGCTGTCGGCGCCGGGCATTGCCGCGGCGCAGGCCTATAGCTGTTCGGTGCCCATCGGCGGCACCGACCGCGTCCGCCCCGACCTGCCGTCCGCGCGCGAACCCGCGCGGATCCTGCCGATCGCTAGCTATACGCTCGCCATCACCTGGGCCCCGCAATATTGCCGCGAGAAGGGCGACCAGCCGAGCGCGCGGTTCCAGTGCGGGGCGGGCAACCGGTTCGGCTTCACGCTCCACGGCCTGTGGCCCGACGGCGCGGGCAAGACCTGGCCGCAATATTGTCGCGCAACCGCGATCGTCCCACAGGCAGTGATCAAGCGCCAGCTCTGCTCGACGCCGTCGGCGCAGCTGATCCAGCATGAATGGGCCAAGCACGGGACCTGCATGCCGGGCTATCAGCCCGCACGCTATTTCCGCCAGTCGAGCAGCCTTTACGCCAAGCTGCGCTATCCCGACATGGACACCCTGTCGCGAAGCCCGGTGACCGCCGGGCAGTTCGCCACGGCGATGGCGAAGGCCAATCCCGGCCTTAACGCGGCCATGATGCGGGTCACGACGACCAAGCAGGGCTGGCTCGACGAGCTCTGGATCTGTCTCGACACCGCCTTCCGCTACAAGCGCTGCCCCGCGCATGCAGGCGGGGTCACGCAGGGCACGCCGATCAGGATCTGGCGCGGCGAGGGCTAACCGGCACTCAGCCGGCCAGCGTGACGGTCGAGGGGTGGTGCTTGTCGAGGTGACGCTTGATGATCCGCAGGTTGCGCGTGTTCGATCGGAACATGAAATCCGCGGCGTCGCCGACGAACGGCACCAGCCCGAGCGCTGCGTCGAACCCGACATTGCCCATCATCCGGGCAAGCTGGAACTTCGACATGCCGAGATTGCGCGCCTCCCAGACGAGCCAGCTCCCCATCAGCGCACCGATCAGGTCGCCGACGACGGGGATCAGACCGACGATCGCATCGAGCCCGATCGGGCGGTTGATCCCGGGGACCATGAACGCGCGTTCCAGAATGCGCTCCAGCGCCTCGACCCGGGCGCGGACCGAGGCCGGGTCCTGACCGATCGCGAGGCTGCTGGCCAGCGTGGCGGGATCGATGCGAGTGGCATTGTTGGTCATGCGACTCACTTGGTGTCGGGGCGAAGCCTGTTCAACGGGTGCCACGCGCGGCTGTTCGGCTGCCATTGTTGCAGCCGCGTCGCGACCAGCGACCAGCGGAGCGGCCGTGCGAGCGGAATGAAGGGCACGTCCTCGTTCAGCGCGGCATCGGCCGCCGCAATTCTTTGGCTGCGTTCGGCGAGCGTCGGTGCCGCACGCGCGGCGTCGAGTGCCGCCTGCGCGGGGGCGCTGCAGACGATGCAGGCGTTCGCCAGATACCAGCGCGCGCTGTCATAGGGCGCCACCAGGTCGATCAGCCGCAGATCGGCGGGGGCGTCGATCGCGACGCGCTCGGGCAGGATACCGATCCGGAGCAGGGCGGCGGCGACATGCGCGTAGAGGATGGTCGCGCCCGATCCCGCGGGCATCGCGATCCGCATCGCGATCGGCCCGCTCTGCGCCTGCTCGCGCCACGTCGCGACTCGTAACCGGGCGCCCGCGCGGCGCTCGTCCTGGTTCAGCAGCGTCCATGAGGGCACCTGCGGAAGCCCGGCGGAGTCGAGCGGTTCGGCGAGGATGCGGTCCGCGGCCTCCCAATTGGGGGCGATCGCGGCGGTCAGCGCGGTGCGATCGATCGCCTGCGAAATCGCCGCACGGTTCGCCGCCTCGGCAAGGAAGCCCGTCCGCGAAACGATCGCGAGCCCGAACAACCCGACTGCGGGGTCGACCCGGATCGCGGCGGGGGCGATATCAGCCGTCGCGAGAAGCGGCCAGTCGGCGAAGCTGCCGCCGCTGACCAGGTCCGAGTCGCGATGCGCAAACCGTGCGATCGCCCGCGCGGCGCGCTCGCCGATCAGACGGACATCACGCTCTGGCTGCATCTCGAGCTGGTCTTCGGGGTCGGCGCGGTTGAGATCATAGACCGGGCGCAGCAACGGCGCGGCGCCGGGCTGGGCAATGCGGAACGGGCCGCTGCCGCCGGGCGGGCGCAGACGCAGCAGCGCGAGTTCGGGCTGAGCGAACAGCTTGAGCAGGTCGGGACGCGGCCGCGACAACCGGACCTCGATCACCTGCGGCGTCATCACGACGATCTCGTCGACCGCGCTGAGAAAGCGGGCGAGCGGATTGCGCGATGCCGGCACGATCTGGCGTTTGAGCATCGTGACGATCTGGTCCGCGGTGATGCGGCTACCGTCGCTCCACGTGGCTTCGCGCAGGCGGAAGATATAGCTCATGCCATCATCGATGACGATCCAGCGTTCGGCGAGGCCAGGCTCGATCTGGCCGGCAGCATCGAACCGGACCAGCCCCTGCGCCGTCGAATCGATCAACAGGCGCGAGGGGAGGTCGATCGGGCCCCGGCGGGCATCCGCGGCAGCAGGCACACCACCGATCGCGCTGACGACGACCGCGCCCGAGTCGCGGCGCCGGTTGCAGGCCGCCGGTGCGAAGAGCAGCGCGGCGGCACAGGCAAGCGTGATGGTGCGGACGGCGGGACTCGAACCCGCACTCCAGGGGAGGGAGATTTTAAGTCTCCTGCGTCTACCGGTTTCGCCACGTCCGCACACTGAAGTCAGAAAGACGAGGTCGAGCGCAGGGTCAACCCATGTTGGACCCGCAGGTGCCGCTCAATCGACGTTAAGACGCGAGCGCATTTCCTTGCCGGGCTTGAAATAGGGGACGCGCTTGGCGTCGACGGCGACGACTTCGCCGGTCCGGGGATTGCGCCCGGTCCGCGCATCGCGCGCGCGCGTGGAAAATGCGCCGAAGCCGCGCAGTTCGACCCGGCCGTCGGCGGCCAGCCGCTTCGATATCTCGTCGAAGAAACACGAGACGATCAATTCGACCTCGCGCGGCTCCAGGTCCGGATGCGCATCGGTCAATTTTTGAACAAGCTCAGATCTGATCATGGTAACGAGCCCCCGCCCATATGTGATAATACTGATTTAGGTCAGTAATTGGGGCGATAGCACCAAATGAGTTTCAAGCCAAAAGCAAAAGGGACCGAAATGCATCGAGCATCCCGGTCCCAATTCGCTTACTTCTTTTCGGCTTCCGTGCGGGCCTTGAGAGCCTCGCCCAGGATGTTGCCGAGGGTCGCGCCGGAGTCCGACGAACCATACTGAGCGACAGCCTGCTTCTCTTCGGAGATCTGCATAGCCTTGATCGAGAAGGTCGGCTTCTTCGAACGATCGAAGCCCGTCACCATCGCGTCGAACTTCTGGCCGACCTGGAAACGCTCCGGACGCTGCTCGTCGCGATCGCGACCCAGATCCGTGCGCTTGATGAAGCCGGTCGCGCCATCGTCGCCCTGCTGAACTTCGAGGCCCGCGTCGCGGACTTCGAGGACGGTGACCGTGACGATCGCGTTCTTGTTCAGCTTGTCGCCTGCTGCTGCGATGCCGCCGGCCGAAGGCCCGCCGCGCTCGAGCTGCTTCATGCCAAGCGAGATACGCTCCTTCTCTGCGTCGATGTCGAGCACGACGGCCTCGACGGTCTCACCCTTGCGATGCAGGTTGAGCGCGTCCTCGCCCGAAACGCCCCAGGCGATGTCGGACATGTGGACCATGCCGTCGACGTCGTTGTCGAGGCCGATGAACAGACCGAATTCGGTCGCGTTCTTGACTTCGCCCTCAACGGTCGAGCCGATCGGATGCGCGGCAGCGAAGGCCTCCCAAGGATTGGCCTGAGCCTGCTTGAGGCCGAGCGAGATGCGACGCTTCTCGGAATCGACTTCGAGGACCATGACGTCGACTTCCTGCGAGGTCGACACGATCTTGCCCGGATGGACGTTCTTCTTGGTCCAGGACATTTCCGACACGTGGACAAGGCCTTCGATGCCCGCTTCCAGCTCGACGAACGCACCATATTCGGTGATGTTCGTGACGCGGCCGGTGAGCTTTGCGCCGACCGGATACTTGACCATCGCGCCATCCCAGGGATCGCTCTCCAGTTGCTTCATGCCGAGGCTGATGCGCTGGGTGTCCTTGTTGATGCGGATGATCTGCACCTTGACGGTGTCGCCGATGTTCAGGACTTCGCTCGGGTGACCGACGCGCTTGTAGCTGAGATCGGTGACGTGCAGCAGGCCATCGATGCCGCCGAGGTCAACGAACGCACCGTAATCGGTGATGTTCTTGACGACGCCGTCAATGATCTGGCCCTCAGCGAGGCTGAGGATCAAGCCCGAACGCTGCTCTGCACGCGTCTCTTCGAGAACCGCGCGACGCGACACGACGATGTTGCCGCGCTTGCGGTCCATCTTCAGTATCTGGAAGGGCTGGGGGATATCCATCAGCGGGGTGACGTCGCGCACGGGGCGGATGTCGACCTGCGAGCCCGGCAGGAACGCGACGGCGCCGTTCAGGTCGACGGTGAAGCCACCCTTCACGCGCCCGAAGATCACGCCCTCGACGCGGGTCGTCTTCGAGAATTCGGTTTCCAGCTTGTCCCATGCGGCTTCGCGGCGCGCACGATCGCGGCTGAGCATCGCTTCGCCATGGACGTTCTCGACGCGGTCGACATAGACTTCGACTTCGTCGCCGACCTTCAGGTCAGCCTTCTGGCCCGGCGCTGCGAATTCGCGAAGCGGCACGCGGCCTTCCGACTTCAGACCAACGTCGATGACGGCCATGTCGTTCTCGATGCCAGTCACGGTGCCATGCACCACGCGGCCCTCGAAGCTGTCGGCGTCGCCGAGCGTCTCGTTCAGCATCGCGGCGAAATCGTCGCGCGACGGCATTACCTGGGTTGCCATAGAATTCAGTAATCCTAGTCTGTTTCCGGCCAAGCGGTTGGATCCGCTGGTCTTGGCCTTCGTTGCCGCGACGACCGAACGCCGGCACGGCATCCGGACGGCACGAGGCGCAGAGGATGTAGACGCTGAATGCGAAAACGGCGCGTGAGACTCAAAGGTCTCCGCGCCTTCCTCCACGAGCATCGCTCGCCGGACGCTTCTGTGTAGCGGAAATCCCGTCTCGGAGCAAGTTCGCCGCTGCAGCGTTACGGGCGGCTCACAACAGGAGCGAAGATTTGAGCGAACGCGG
This sequence comes from Sphingomonas sp. CFBP 13714, assembly GCF_014842205.1. Taxonomy (NCBI): domain Bacteria; kingdom Pseudomonadati; phylum Pseudomonadota; class Alphaproteobacteria; order Sphingomonadales; family Sphingomonadaceae; genus Sphingomonas; species Sphingomonas sp. CFBP 13714. The sequence goes on along the minus strand of NZ_JACYVG010000004.1, from coordinate 266,351 downwards.
CATTCTCGTGCTGGGCTGGATCGCCACGGCGACGGCGATCGTGATGTACCTGTCCTATATCGACCAGATCATGCTGAACCTGGCCGGTCAGAAGAGATCGGTGGTCCAGCCGTTCGCGACGATGGTCAATTGCGGGCTGTGGGTCGCGTATGGCGTGCTGAAGCCGAAGCGCGACTGGCCGATCGCGGTGGCGAACTTCCCGGGGGTGGTGCTGGGGGCGATCACGCTGGCGACGGCTTTGTAAGGGGGGGGCGTTTCCGCGCGTCCTTGTTCTCCCGCAAAGGCGGGAGCCCAGTCTGGGTCCCCGCCTTCGCGGGGAAACAGCGTTGTTTTAAGGTACCCTAGCCCAACCAAAAGCCACCCCGGCGAAGGCCGGGGCCCAGTTGGGGTGCATCGCTGACTGAGTGCAGCGCTTCGTTACTGCGACCTTTCCAACTGGGCCCCGGCCTCCGCCGGGGTGGTGTTACCGTCCGCGGGAAGCCAAAGGCCTAACCCGACGCCTTCTTCGCCCGCTGCGCCTCAACCAGCGCCACCGCGCGCTGCACCGACGCTTCGATCGACAGGAAGCTCGTATCGAGCAGCGCCGCGTCCGGCGCCATCACCAGCGGTGCGATCGAGCGCCCGCTGTCGCGCGCATCCCGCGCCCGGATGTCCGCCAGCACGCGGTCCTTGCTCGCCGTCCCGCCACGTGCCTGCAATTCAGCATGGCGCCGCTGCGCGCGGATATTGGGGGTCGCCTTCACGAACAGCTTGGCATCCGCATCCGGCGCGATCACCGTGCCGATATCGCGCCCGTCGAGAATTGCGCCACCCGCCTGCGCGGCAAACCGCTTCTGCCGCTGCATCAGCGCCGCGCGGACCAGCGGATGTGCGGACACGATCGAGGCCATCGCCCCGACATCGTCGTCGCGCAGCGCCGGGTCGGTCATCATCACATCGTCGAAATCGCACGCGGCGACCGCATCGGCTTCCTGTTCGGGATCCAGCCCCATCCGCGCCACGTTCAGCGTGACCGCGCGGTAGAGCAGGCCGGTATCGAGATAGGGGAGGCCGTAATGCTTTGCCAAGGCGCGCGCGATCGTGCCCTTGCCCGATGCCGCCGGACCGTCGACTGCGATGATCATCTTAATTCCCCTGGCCGGTCGCCCGACCCGTTAATTCGTCGAGCGACCGGAAGAACACGGGATAGCTCGTCGCCACCGGCGATATGTCGTCGATCGTGATCGGCTCGCGGGCGCCAAGTCCAGCCACCACCATGCTCATTGCGATGCGATGATCGAGTTTCGAGGCGACCCGAGCGCCACCGCGAATCGCCGCCCCGCCCGAACCCGTGATCGCCATGCCGTCTTCGAATTCCTTGCACAGCACGCCGCACGCCTCGAGCGCGATCCGCATCGTCGTGATGCGGTCCGATTCCTTCACCCGCAGCTCGTGCGCGCCCCTGGCGACGGTCGTGCCGGACGCAAACGCCGCGGCGACGAACAGCACCGGATATTCGTCGATCATGCTCGGCGCGAGATCGGCCGGCACCTCGATCGAGGTCAGCGCGGCATGGCGGACGCGCAGGTCGGCGACGGGCTCGCCGCCGACGGTCCGCGGATCGAGCTCGGTGATGTCGGCTCCCATCATGCGCAACGCGGTGACGATGCCGACCCGCGTCGGGTTCAGCCCGACATTGCGCACGACGATGTCCGACCCCGGCACGATCGACGCCGCGACCAGCCAGAAGGCCGAGGACGACGGATCGCCCGGCACGACGATATCTTGCGGTGTGAGTTCCGCTTCCCCGGTGATCGAGATCACGCGGCCCGCCTCGGTCTCTTCGACAATCAGCTTCGCGCCGAACCCGGTCAGCATCCGCTCGCTGTGATCGCGCGTCGCGACTGGCTCGATGACCGTGGTGATGCCGGGCGTGTTGAGTCCCGCCAGCAAGATGGCCGACTTCACCTGCGCCGACGCGACCGGCAGCGTGTAGGTGATCGGCACCGCGGGGCAGATCCCGCGCACCATCAGCGGCAGCTTGCCGCCGGGCGACGCGGTGATGTCCGCGCCCATCTGCGACAGCGGCTCAATCACGCGGCCCATCGGTCGTCCCGACAGCGAGGCGTCACCGGTGAAGGTGCAGGTGATCGGGTGGCTCGACACCAGCCCCATCAGCAGCCGCGTCGAGGTGCCCGAATTGCCCATCTCCAGCGCGGTCTCGGGCTGGAGCAGCCCGCCGACACCGACGCCGTCGACGACCCAGATGCCGTCGTCCTGCCGCTCGATCGTCGCGCCCATCGCGCGCATCGCCGCCGCGGTGGCGAGCACGTCCTCGCCCTCCAGCAGGCCGGTGATCCGGCTGGTCCCGACCGCGAGGCTCGCGAACATCAGCGCGCGGTGGCTGATCGACTTGTCGCCGGGGACCGCGATCGAACCGGTCAACGGACCGCGCGCGACGACGTCCAGCGGTTGGGGGAGGGGGTGTGTCATGGGGCCGGGCTTTTGACAGTGGCCTTGCGCTATGGCAAGGCGCGCCCACTTTGCGGGGGCATCCCCCACAATCTATCCATTCGAAAGGTTCTATCGGCATGATCAAGCCGGAATGGGGCACGAAGCGTTCGTGTCCGAAATGCGCGACGCGTTTCTACGACCTCGAAAAGGCCGACCCCGTCACTTGCATCGAATGCGGGTATGCGTGGGAGCCCGAGCCGATCCTGAAGTCGAAGCAGCCGCTGCCGTTCGAGGTCGCCAAGCCCGACACCAAGAAGCCCGACGCGGATCTCGAGGGTGACGAGGAAGAGGATATCGCCTCGATCACCGGCGAGGACGAAGAGCCGTCCGCGGACGACGAAGTCGATCTGGGCGGCGACGACGACCTCGGCGTCGAGACGCCGCAGGACGAGCACGAGCGTTGAGATAAAGAAATTTGGCAGGCGGCGTTTACGCCGCTTGCCAACCCGGGCGGCTCCGGTTAGTGAGCCGCCTCCCAACGGGAATGGGGCCGTAGCTCAGCTGGGAGAGCGTTCGCATGGCATGCGAAAGGTCAGGGGTTCGATCCCCCTCGGCTCCACCATTCTCGTTGATACGCGACGCGGTCGCGGTCCCATATTGGTGATGGATACCCCGCAGCGGGTCGTAACGCCGTTGTGCCGTCATAGGCCTCAATAGGTCGCCTGAAAGGTCTCGGTAGCGACGCTGAGACCATGGGTCAGTGCGTTTACGGATTCGAGCTGCTGGCCGATCCGCCGGGCCAGGCTGATGAAGCGCTGGTTGCGGATTTCCAGATGCTCGACGCTGTCGGTCATCGCGCGTGCGGTGAGCGCGGTTTCGTCGATCGCGGCGGTGATCGCGAGGATGCGCTCGTTCTGACTATGTGCGGTGTCGGTCACGATGACCGCGCGAGCCTGGATATCGGCGATGTCGTGCGCGATCGCGCGATTCGCCGCGACGACGTCGCGCGTCGCGATCTGCATCGCCGAGATCTGCGGCTCGATCCGCGCGACCGCATCGGACGTCTGCGTGGCAAGCGTCTTCACCTCGGCTGCGACCACCGCGAAGCCGCGCCCGGCCTCTCCGCTGCGCGCCGCCTCGATCGCGGCGTTGAGCGCGACCAGACCGGTCTGCCGGGCGACCGCGCGGATGATGTCGAGGATCGAGCCGATCGATCCGGCACGGTCCGACAGCCCTTGCGACAGGGCGACCGTCTCGTGCGCATGCGCCATCGCACCGCTGGCGGCGCTGCTGGTGTGGCGGACCTGGTCGACGACCGTGTCGATCATGCCCGCCATCATCGCCGAGGTCTGTGCGGCATCCTGCATCGCGGCGGTGGATTGCTGCGCGGCGACGACGACGTCGCCCAAATCGCGGACGATCAGTTCGAGTTCGGCTTCGCCCGCGCGGCCCATCGCTTGGCCTTCCGCCGCCGCGGCATCGGTTTCGGTGACGACGGTCGCGATCTCCTTGCGGAACCGTTCCGCCTGCGCGGCTTGCGCCGCGACGACGTCGGTCAGCCGTCGCTCGACCGTGACGTCGCGGTAGGTGATTACCGCGCAGTGCCCGGGCAGCGGGGCGAAGTTGATATGCAGGATCGTCCCGTCGTCGAAATGATGATCGATATCGACGCCTTCCTGCCGGGACTGCCAGCGACGGTGATTGTCGACCACGGTCGCGATTCGTGCCGCGGACCAGCCGACGGCGGTGCCGACGACTTCGAGATAGCTCGCCATGTCCATGCCGACCATGACGCGGTCCGGGTCGAAGCGGAACAGCGCCGCCACGCGCGGATTGACCAGCGCGATCCGCTCCGCCGCGTCGAAGATCACGACGCCGTCCGCGACCGCGGTCATCGCGATCGCCAGCAAGACGTCGGGGGGCATCAATCCGGTGCCTGGCGCGGCTTCCACCGCTGGCGAGGGGCGGGGGATTACGGCATGTCGCGTCTGCATCACCGCGGACTAGCCAAAAATGGTTTTAAATCCGTTACTTAACCCCGATCCGTTACCCTTTACGACGGGCGTTACCGTGTCGCGGGCGGAGTCCGCCGGGCGGTCAGGATGCGGATCGGCGCGGCGATCATCTGGCCCTTCATCACGCCTTCGCCCTTGGTCGGCGAGGTAGGCGCGGCAAGGATGCCGCGGACGATGTCCATGCCCTGGACGACGTGCCCGAACGCGGCAAAGCCCGTATTGTCGCCCGGCTTCTCGGGATGCGCGTCGAGGAAGGGGATCGCGCCGACGGTGATGAACACGTCGGCGCGCCCGGTCCCCGGCGCCAGCCGTGCGAGCGAAATCGTGCCGTCGGTGTGGAGCACGCCGGTCTTGCTGGTCGGCTCGTGCGCGATCGGCGGGAAGGCGCGCTTGGGATCGCCCTGGATCCCGCCCTGGATCAGCCCCGTATCCGGCCCCAGCCGCAGCGCGCGATAGAAGGTCGTGCCGTCAAGCTTTCGCGCATCGACATAGCGCAGGAAATTCGCGGTGGTGATCGGGGCGCGCTCTTTCTCGAGTTCGAGCACGATGGGGCCGAGGCTGGTGGTCAGCGTCACGCCGATGGTCGCGGGGCGCGGCGTCGCAGCGGGCACCGGTGGCGACGCATCTGCGGGCGCGGTGGCAGGCGCGGTGGCAGGGGCTGGCACGGGTGGCACGCCCTGTGCGGCGAGCGGGGCGCTTGCCATCAGGGTGGCGAGGACGGCGTATCGCAGCATGTCGAAACTCCTGAATTCTGTCCCATTCGCGGACGGGTTAAAACGGGACGATTTTGTCGCTGGTCGAAAAGGTAAACACCGCGTTAACCGGTCGCCATGACCCGACGCCTAGTCCTGACCAACGAAGCCGCGCGCCACCCGTTTCGACGGACGCTGCCCCCGCCCGTGATCGCCGCGCCGGGCGGGCGCGACGATCAGGACGTCAAGCTGTTCGTCCTGAGCTTTGCGGCCTTCTTCACCTGTTTCTACAGCTTCATTTTCTGATCACGGGCAGGCAGGTTTCGGCATCGTCGTCGCAGGCGCGGTGCAGCTTCTGCGCGATCCAGGCGGATACCAGGCACATGCCGGCGACCAGGAACAGCAGGTCTTCGGGCGTCACGCCCGCCATCGTGATGCCGATGACCGCAATCGACCCGATCGTCATCGCGCCCGAATTGACGACGTTGTTCGCGGCCACCGTCCGCGCGGTCTGATCCTTTTCGACCGTCGTCGTCAGGAACGCGTATAGCGGCACGACGAACATCCCGCCGGTGATCGCGATCATCATCAGCGTGCCGAGCACCGGCCAGGCGCGCGGCTGTGCGAGGAATCCGGCCCAGTCGTAGAAATGGCCCGGCGCCGCCGGTGTCCAGGTCCGTACCAGGACCGAGAAGATAAGGACGAATACGCCCATCGCGATCACCGATGCGGGTGCGTAGCGCGCCGAGATCCGGCCCTTGAGCATCGTGTTGATCACCACCGAACCGATCGCGACGCCGATCGAGAACACCGCGATCACGAAGCTCGCGACCCGCTCGTCCGCGGTCAGCACGTTCTTGACCAGCGGCGGGAAGATCACGATCAGCACCGCCCCGATCGTCCAGAAGAAGCTGATCGCGCAGATCGCCAGGAACAGCCGCGGGATGTGCATCGTCGCGCTGATCAGCCGCCACGACGCGGTGAACGGGTTGTAGTTGAGCACCAGCGGCGGGCCCTCGCGCGGTGCCGGCGGCACCTGGCGACCCGCGAACCAGCCGATCACCGCGATCGCCAGAACCGCGATCGCGGCGCGCTCGATATGATCGGTCATGAACCCGGCAGTGATCGTCCCCATCAGGATCGCCAGATAGGTACCGGCCTCGACCAGCCCGGTGCCGCCGAGCACGTCGCAGGGCGGCAGATGCTGCGGCAGGATCGCGTATTTGATCGGCCCGAAGAACGTCGAATGCACGCCCAGGCACAGCACCGCCCCGAGCATCAGCCCGAGGCCGATCGTCGAATGGCCGCTGCGCGCCACCATCAGCCCCGCCGCGCCGAGCGCCATGATGCCGATCTCCGCGCTCTTCACGAGCCGGATGATCCGCGCCTTGTCATGGCTGTCCGCAAGCTGCCCGGCGAGTGCCGAGAGCAGGAAGAAGGGGATGATCGCAATTCCGGTGGCGAGTGCGTTGAAATTCGCCTCCATCCGCGGATCGTTGAAGATCGCATAGGTCGCGAACAACACCATCGACGTCTTGAACAGATTGTCGTTGAAGGCGCCCAGAAACTGTGTCGTGAACAGGGGCAGGAAGCGTCGTTGCTTCAGCAACCCGAGTGCGTTGCGCATGCGAGAAAAGGCCCTGATCGTGGCAATAAGACTGCCGCGGCCTTAGCCCAGCGGGGGCGGTAGGCCAATGGTTTAGCGCCGTCCGCGTCGGCCGGGTGTCCGCGTACGGGATCCGGACGAGGCCCCGCGCCACGGTCCGGCGTCCGCGCTTGCCGCACATTAGTCGGCACCGATTGGTAAAACCCGGTTTCGCCAAGGGCATGACCGGAGTAGGGAAGGCGGGGTGTGGACCCTGCCCAACCTTCTGACGCTGTCGCGCATTGTCGCGGTACCCCTTCTCGTCGGCTTTCTGTGGTGGCCCGGCTGGGCGGCCGGCTACGGAATCGCCTTCGCGCTCTACTGCCTGATGGGCATCACCGATTATTTCGACGGCTATCTCGCGCGGTCGAACGGTGCGGTGTCGCGCCTCGGGATCTTCCTCGATCCGATCGCGGACAAGATCATGGTCGCGGCGGTCATCCTGATCCTGGTCGGCACGCGCGACATTGCGGGCGTCCATGTGATCGCCGCGCTCGTCATCCTGCTCCGCGAGATCGCGGTGTCGGGCCTGCGCGAATTCCTGGCGCAGGTGCAGGTGTCCGTGCCCGTCTCGCAGCTCGCGAAATGGAAGACGACGCTGCAGCTGGTCGCGCTGGGCGGACTGATCCTCGCCGGTGCGCTGCCCGACATGCCATGGGTGCACGGCGTCGGGCTCGCCGCGCTCTGGGGGGCTGCGGTCCTGACGCTGGTGACGGGCTGGGATTACCTGCGCGTCGGCCTGAAGCATATGGATTGAGCGCATGACGGTGACGATGGTGTATTTTGCGTGGGTCCGCGAACGGATCGGGACGGGCGAGGAACGTGTCGATCCGCCCGCATCGGTGACCACGATCGCCGAACTGGTCGACTGGCTGGCGCTGTCCAGCCCGGGCCATGCCGCCGCCTTTGCCGATCCCGCCCGGCTGCGCGCCGCCCTTGATCAGGCGTTCGTGCCCATCGATACCCCGATCGCCGGCGCGCGCGAGATCGCACTCTTCCCCCCGGTGACGGGCGGATGATCCGGATCATCGTCCAGACCGCGCCGATCGACCTGTTGGCAGAGATCACGCAGGCCGAAACTGCCGGCGAACGCGGCGCGGGCGCGGTGGCGACGTTCACTGGTCTCGTGCGCGCTGATGACGGCGTCGAGACGCTCGAACTGGAACATTATCCCGGTGCGACCGAGGCTGCGCTCACCAAGGTGGCGACGGGTGCCATCGAGCGTTGGGGGCTGAGTGCGGTGACGATCGTCCACCGGGTCGGGCCGATGCATCCGGGTGAACGGATCGTCTTCGTGGCGGCGGCGTCTGCACACCGTGCGGCGTCGCTCGAGGCCTGTTCCTATCTGATCGATCGGTTGAAGACCGATGCGCCGTTCTGGAAACGCGAGACCCGCGGCACACAGGCCAGCTGGGTCGAAGCGCGCGACGCCGACAAGGACGCCGCCGCGCGCTGGACCTCCTAGACGGCGTTAGCCGATCTTGGGAACGCTCATGCCATTGGTGAGATGGACGACACCGTTGGTCGCCTTGACATCTGCCGTGTCGACATAGGCCTTGCTGCCGGCAACATCCGTCAGTTCGATATTGCCGTTCGGACCCACCGATGCCGTCAGCGGCTGGCCGGCCAGCGTCGTGAGGACGGCCTTGCCGCCACCCGACGTGATCTGCGCCTTCAGCTGATCCGACGTCACGGCGCCTGCGACGACGTGATACTTCAGGATCGTCGCCAGCGTGGGCTTCGCCTCCGGCTTCATCAGCGTGTCGAGCGCGCCGGCGGGAAGCCGCGTGAATGCCTCATCGCTCGGTGCGAAAACGGTGAAAGGGCCGGGGCCCGCAAGCGTCGTGCCGAGGCCGGCTGCAGTCACCAGCTTGGCGAGCGTCGCGCGGTTTGGAAGCGTCGGCAGCGCTGCCGCGATCGTCGCGGTCGCTGCAGGCTGTGCCGCGGCGGGTGCTGCAGGTGCGCCGGCCATCGGTGCGGCGGTACCGGCCTGTGCAGGGGCCTGCATTGGGGCCTGTGCGGGCGCCGTGCCAGTTGGCGCGGTCTGTACGGGCGTCGTGCCGCTCGGCGCAGTCTGCGCGATCGCCGGCGCAGCCGCGAAAAGCGTTGCGGCAAGGACGAGAGGGGTCTTGGTGATCATGGATTTCTCCTGGCTGAAACAATCGTGAAATAAATTCTGCGATAGAACGTATGGAGTCACGCGGCGGTTTGCCAAGTTACGGACGCGCCAACAGGACAAAGTGCGCCGTTGACGCGATGAAGTGTTGGCAAGCTATCACACCTCGCTCAAGACAGGCGGGGTACGATTACCCCGTTGACGACATGAACAATGCCGTTCGACTGACGCACATCGGCGGTCTCGATATAGCTTTTGTTACCGTTGACGTCGGTGAGTGCAATGATATCTCCGACGAGGGTCACCGTGATTGCATCACCTTCGACCGTCGTCAGTGCGGCAGTGCCGCCACCTGCCGCGACACGTGCCTTCAGGTCGGCAGCGGTGATGTCGCCGGGCACGACGTGATAGGTCAGCACTTTCGCCAGCGATGCCTTGTTCTCGGGCTTGAGCAAGGTCTGGACCATGCCGGGCGCGAGCCGGCCGAACGCGGCGTCGGTCGGTGCGAAAACGGTGAACGGCCCGGTCCCGGACAGCGTCGCGGTCAGGTCCGCAGCCTTCAGCGCGGTGACCAGCGTTGCGAGATTGGGTGCGGCGGAGGCATTGTCGACGATCGTCCGCGTCGCGATCATCGGCACGCCGCCGACGGTCGGGTTGGCGACGGCGATCGGCCCGTTGGGCGTCGACAGTGCGGGGTTGGCGGGGGGCGGCGTGGTCGGCGTGCCGAGGTCGCTGTTGCCGCTGCTGCACGCGGCGAGCGCGAGCGCGACGAGACCGGTGGTGCCCAGGCCAATATACAGGGGGCGCATGTTCGACATCGAAATCTATCTCCTCAAACGGGCGCTTGCGAACCGCAACTACGGTTGAGCCCGGAAATTGTTGCAGTGCGAGCCAGCGCGGCCGGTCAGCGGGCCTCGGCAAGCGCCTTGGCGAGCAACTGGAAGTCCTTCTCGCGCGGCGAGGCCTTGCGCCACACCAGCGCGATCCGGCGAAACGCGTTCTCCGCATCGAGCGGCAGCGCGGTGATCCCGGTATTTTCGAGGATCCCGGCGTTCAGCGCCATCTCAGGCAGCATCGTGATGCCCAGGCCATTGTCGACCATCTGCACGATCGTGTGCAGCGACGTGCCCATCATCGTCGCCTCGGCACGGATCTCCGGCCGGTTGCACGCGGCAAGCGCATGATCCTTCAGGCAATGCCCGTCCTCGAGCAGCAACAGCCGGGTCTCGTCGATCGCCGAGGCGGGAATGGCGGAGGCGGGGATCGAGGTCCGGTCTGCGGGCACGTCCTCGGTCGGGAAGGCGACGAACAGCCGGTCGTCGAACAGGGGCTCGAACGCGACCTCGCCGCACGCATAGGGCAGGGCGAGCAGCACACAGTCGGTGCGGCCGTTGTGCAGCCCCTCGCACGCCGCGCCGCTCGGCTCCTCGCGCAGGAACAGCTTGAGGTCGGGATAGTCGCGTCGCAGCCGCGGCAGGATGCGGGGGAGCATGAACGGCGCGATCGTCGGGATCACGCTCATCCGCATGTCGCCCGACAGCGGCCGACCGGCGGCGCGCGCCATGTCGCCAAGTTCCTCCGCCTCGCGCAGCACGCGACGCGCCTTGTCCGCGATCCGGTCCCCCAGCGGGGTGAAGCGGACGACGCGGCGCGTGCGTTCGACGAGCACCACGCCGATCAGCGTCTCGAGCTCGCGCAGGCCTGCCGACAGCGTCGACTGGGTCACGAAACAGGCCTCGGCAGCACGGCCAAAATGGCCATGATCCTTCAGCGCGACGAGATATTGGAGTTGCTTGAGCGTGGGGAGATAGGTTGCAGCCATTGATCGCCCATATCGATCGTGCACCCCCGTTTGTCCATGCCGGGTCGATAATGAGACCGTCAGCGCGGGCGTCCGCCGCGGCGTTGCCCCCGCCCGCTGGAAATCGCCCCAGTGAACGCCTAAATGAGCAGACCGCCAAGGGGAATGCGCATGTTCAGCCGGTTAGGGGCTTATCTCGACTCGATCCGGGCGCGTGACCCGGCGCCGCATTCTCGCGCGGAGATCATGCTCTACCCCGGCGTCTGGGCGCTGGGGATGCACCGCATTGCACACCGGCTGTATAGCGGGCAGAATTTCTTCCTCGCGCGGTGCGTCAATCATTTGTCGCGCTTCCTGACCGCGATCGACATCCATCCCGGCGCGACGATCGGCCGCAACTTCTTCATCGACCACGGCTTCGTCGTGATCGGCGAAACCTCGCTGATCGGCGACGACGTGACGATCTATCAATGCGTGACGCTGGGCGGGACGAGTCCCGACAATGGCGTTGCGGGCAAGCGCCACCCGACCATCTCGGACGGTGCGATCATCGGATCGGGCGCGCAGGTGCTGGGGCCGATCACGCTCGGCCGCCGCTCGCGGGTCGGCGCAAATGCGGTCGTGACGCGCGACGTCCCCGAGGGCACGACCGTCGTCGGCATCCCGGCGCGCGCGACGACGGTAGAGGGCGGCGCCGCACCGGAGGCCCCGCGCTTCGTGCCCTATGGCACGCCGTGCACCGAGGCCTTCGACCCGGCCACGCAGAAGATGGAGATCATGCGCTGTGAGCTGGAGATGATGCGCAAGCGTCTGGACTCTCTGCTCGCCGATCAGGACCTGTCGACCGATCGCGACGGGCTCCGTCGCGCCCCGGTCGAACAGGATCTGCGCGATCGGGCCTGATCCGTCCTGATGAACAACGTCACGCCCTTCCCGACCCGCAATACCGCCCCCACCCAGATCGGCTTCGATCGGCTCGAACTGATGCGGATTCTCGACCTCTATGGACGCATGGTCGCGGCGGGACATTGGCGGGACTATGCGATCGATCTTGGCCGCGAAGCGGCGGTGTTCGCCTGTTTCCGCCGCGCGGCCGAGCGGCCCGAATTCCGGATCGAAAAACGCCCCGCGCTTCGCAACCGCCAGGGCATGTGGGCCCTGGTCGGCGAAGGCGGGGCGGTGATCAAGCGGGGCCATGACCTCGGCCCGATCCTCGCCCCGGTCGAGCGACGGCTGATGAAGCTCGTCGAAAGCTGAGCCCGCCGGCGCGGTGGTCAGCCGCGCTGGAGCTTCGCCAATATGGTCATCGCCTGGTCCGCGCCCGATTGCGGGACGATCTCGCCGTTGCGGTCGGTAATCGCCACCCAGTTGGCGGCCACCCCTTCGACCGACAGATCGTCGCCCGACAGCAACGCGCCCGGTGTCAACGTGACATAGGCGGCCTGGAACACGCCAGCGCCGGCGCCGAGGATCATGTTGGTCGGGGCATCCTCAGACACCAGGAAGACTGCGCCCGGCGCGACCTTGTCGGGGGAGAAGGCCTTGAACGCCTCTTCGGGAAAGATGTCCTGCGTCATCCGCGTGCCTGCGGTCGGCGCGATCGTGTTGACGCGGATGTTGTTCTTCGCCCCTTCGATCGCGAGCGTCTTGGTCAGGCCGGCAAGGCCGAGCTTGGCGGCGCCGTAATTGGCCTGGCCGAAATTGCCGTACAGGCCGGTCGACGACGCGGTCATCAGGATGCGGCCGTAATTCTGCGCGCGCATCCCGTCCCAGACCGCCTTGGTCGCGTTGGCCGAGCCGTTCAGATGGACGTCGACGACGAAGTTGAAATCGGCGGGGTTCATCTTGGCGAAGCTCTTGTCGCGCAGCACGCCGGCATTGTTGATGAGAATATGGACGCCGCCCCATTTTTCGGATGCACGTGCCACCATCTCGACCATCTGGTCATAGTCGGTGACGCTGCCGCCATTGGCGATCGCCTCGCCGCCTGCGGCCTCGATCTCCTCGACGACCTTCAGCGCTGCGTCAGACTGTCCCGTACCGTCGCGCGAGGCGCCCAGATCGTTGACGACAACCTTCGCACCGCGCCGGGCCAGCTCGAGCGCATATTCGCGGCCGAGCCCGCCGCCTGCGCCGGTGACGATCGCAACGCGGCCAGCAAAACCGAAGGATCCAAAGCTGTCGAACATGGAAAAAGGCGCCCCTTTCTTATCGTGGAGCGCCTTTCCTAGAACGTAAAGCAGTCGGCGCAAGCCGCGGCGTTAGCCACGGCCCGCACCGATGGTAATCGCTTACTTACCGCCGCGGTTCTTGCAGCCATCCTTGACGGTGCGCGAGCAGATTGGATACTCGGCAGGCGCGGGGGTCGGCGGCGTCACCGTCGGCTGACCGAAGACGATGTTCGCACCACCGGGTGCAGCCATCGGAGCCTGGGGCGCTGCGGGCGGCGGCGGTGCCATTGCCGGATCGGCAGGGGCTGCAGGATCGGCTGCCATCGCCGGATCGGCGGGAGCGGCAGGATCTGCGGCTGGCGGTGCCATTGCCGGATCAGCGGGCGCGGTCTGGGCGGCCGGGTCTGCTGGCGGCATCGTCTGCGGCGCGGTCTGCGCGAGCACGGGCGAGGCGAGCAACGCTGCAACGGCGAGAAGAATGGACTTCATGCGAATCTCCTGAATACTTGGAGCGCAAATTCGTTAGCGCCACGGTTGAACGCACTAAAACCCGCTTGGGTCCTTCGTTTCGCGTCCGATTCTAACCGGCTTGTCTTGGTCCTGCACTAATGACGCGGTCGGCGACCGCTTGCAGCACCCCGACTTTCACCCGCCAGTATCAAGCGAATAGCCAGCCGAGCGCACCGTGCGGATGATATCGGGACGTTCGCCGGTGTTGATCGCTTTCCGCAGCCGCCGGATATGCACGTCGACGGTGCGCGATTCGATGTCCGAATCATGGCCCCACACCGCATCGAGCAGCCGTTCGCGCGAGAAGACCCAGCCGGGATGTTCGAGGAAATGCTTGAGCAGCCGGAACTCGGTTGGCCCGAGGGCGACGACCTCGCCCGAGCGGCGGACCTTGTGGCCGACGGTGTCCATTTCGATGTCGGCATAGCTCAGTGCCTCGCCGGCAAGCGCGGGGCGGACGCGGCGCAGCACGGCGCCGACGCGCGCGACCAGCTCGCGCGGCGAGAAGGGCTTGGTGACGTAATCATCGGCGCCGGTCTCAAGCCCGCGGACACGGTCTTCCTCTTCCCCACGTGCGGTCAGCATGATGATCGGCACGTTCTGGGTCTCGGGCGCGCGACGCAGGCGGCGACACACCTCGATCCCAGACAGGCCTTCGACCATCCAGTCGAGCAGGACGATATCGGGCACCTTCTCACGCGCGAGGAGCAGCGCCTCTTCGCCATCGGGGGTGTGCGCGATCTCGAAATCCTCACGCTTGAAATGCCAGACCAGCAGTTCGGCGAGCGCCGCGTCGTCCTCGACCAGCAGCATCCTTGCACGGGCCATGTCGATTACTCCTGTATGCCGCCGCGATCGCGGTCGGCCATCTGGGTGCCGGTCGCGGCAAAATAGACCATCTCGGCGACGTTGGTCGCGTGGTCGCCGATCCGTTCGAGATTCTTCGCGACGAACAGCAGGTGCGCGACCTGGCTGATCGTCTTGGGATTTTCGACCATGTAGGTCACCAGCGTGCGAAAGATGCTGTCGTAGAAATCGTCGAGCGCGGCGTCGCTTTCGACGACGAGCATCGCCGCCTCGAAATCGCGTGCGGCAAAGGCGTCGAGCACGTCATGGACCATCTCGCTCGCCATCCGGCCCATGGCGGGCAGGATCGAGATCGGGTCGATCCGGTGCTCGCTTTCGATCATCGGCACGCGCTTGGCGATGTTCTTGGCATAATCGCCGATCCGCTCGACGACGCCCGCGATCTTCAGCGCGGCGACGACCTCACGCAGGTCGATCGCCATCGGTGCGCGCAGTGCGATGATCTGCACCGCCAGCCGCTCGACCTCCGCCTCGATCGCGTCGATCTGCTTGTCCGCCGCGCGGACCTCGCGCGCGAGCGCGACGTCGTTACGCTGCAGCGCCTTCATCGCATTGGCGATCGCGTCCTCGGCGAGGCCACCCATCTGCGAGATGAGGCCCCGGAGGCGGCCGATCTCGTCGTCGAAGACCTTTACGGTATGCGTGTTCATCGATCCCGTCCCCATCAGCCGTAGCGGCCGGTGATGTAATCCTTGGTGCGTTCCTCGCGCGGGTTGGTGAAGATGGCGGAGGTGTCGCCATATTCGACCAAGGTGCCGAGGTGGAAGAAGGCGGTGCGCTGGCTGACGCGCGCCGCCTGCTGCATGTTGTGCGTGACGATCACGATCGCATAGCGGCCGCGCAGCTCGTGGATCAGCTCCTCGATCTTGGCAGTCGCGATCGGGTCGAGCGCGCTGCACGGCTCGTCCATCAGGATCACCTCGGGATCGACCGCGATCGCGCGCGCGATGCACAGCCGCTGCTGCTGCCCGCCCGACAACGCGGTACCGCTGTCGGTCAGGCGATCCTTCACCTCGTCCCAGAGACCCGCACGCCGCAGCGACTTCTCGACAATCTGGTCCAGG
Source organism: Sphingomonas sp. CFBP 13714 (assembly GCF_014842205.1). NCBI lineage: Bacteria > Pseudomonadati > Pseudomonadota > Alphaproteobacteria > Sphingomonadales > Sphingomonadaceae > Sphingomonas > Sphingomonas sp. CFBP 13714. The sequence continues at coordinate 251,037 of NZ_JACYVG010000004.1, read as the reverse complement.
TCGCTCTTGGCGCCCGCGAGCCCGTGGATGCGCGGGCCGTAGGCGACGTTCTCAAAGATCGACTTGGGGAAGGGGTTCGGCTTCTGGAACACCATGCCGACGCGTGCGCGCAGCTGGACCACGTCCATGTCGGGGGAATAGATGTCGTGGCCGTCGAGCTCGATCTTCCCCTCGACCCGCGCGCTGGCGACGGTGTCGTTCATGCGGTTGAGCGTGCGCAGGAAGGTCGACTTGCCGCAGCCCGACGGACCGATGAACGCGGTGACATTGTCCATGTCGACGTCGATCGACACATTGTCGATCGCGCGCTTCTGCCCATAATAGACGCTGACGTCGCGCGCGGTCATCTTGTGGTTGGTCATCACCAGCGGGTCTCGAATTTGTTGCGGAGGTAGATCGCGACGCCGTTCATCGCGAGCAGGAAGACGAGCAGGACGATGATCGCGGCCGAGGTCTTCTCGATGAAGCCACGGCTGACCTGGTCGGACCACAGGAAGATCTGCACCGGCAGCACGGTCGCGGGGTCACGCAGTCCCGATGGCGGCGCGGCGATGAACGCGCGCATGCCGATCATCAGCAGCGGTGCGGTCTCGCCAAGCGCACGTGCCATGCCGATGATCGTGCCGGTCAGGATGCCGGGCAGCGCGAGCGGCAGGACATGGTGGAACACGACCTGCACCGGCGACGCGCCGATCCCGAGCGCGGCGTCGCGGATCGATGGCGGCACCGCCTTGATCGCATTGCGCCCGGCGATCACGATCACCGGCATCGTCATCAGCGCGAGCGTCAGCCCGCCGACCAGCGGCGCCGATCGCGGCATGCCGAAGGTGCCGAGAAACACCGCAAGCCCGAGCAGCCCGAAGATGATCGAGGGCACCGCGGCAAGGTTGTTGATCGACACCTCGATCAGGTCGGTCCAGCGGTTCTTCGGGGCATATTCCTCGAGATACAGCGCGGACAAGACACCGATCGGGAAGGCGAGCAGCAGCGTGACGATCATCGTCAGCAGCGAGCCCTTGAACGCCCCCCAGATGCCGACCCGCGTCGCGTCGGTCGAATCGGCGGTGGTCAGGAACGTCATGCTCAGCCCGCGCGTCAGCACGCCGCGCGCCTTGAGCCGGGCGACGACCGCCTCCGCCTCGGGCGGGCCGTCACCCTTGGCGGCCATGTCGACCGGGCTGGCGACGGGCACCGCGATCACCGTCTTGCGTGAAAGCAGCCCAGGATCCGCCTTGAGCGCATCGCGCACGGTCACCCAGGCGCCGTCCGACAACAGGCCTTCGCCGTCCTTGCCGAACGCGCGCGTCGCCGCGCTGTCGACCACACCCTCGAGACCGGCGCTGGCGAGCGCGAGATCGGCGCCGCGGCTTGTCAGCCGCGCGGGTTCGATCGGCAGTGCGGCGGCGGCGAAATCGATCGGCAGCGCGACGCGCGTCTCGACGAACCCGCTCGCGCCCTGCCACAGCATCGACGACAGCAGGAAGGCGAGGAAGCCCGCGGAGAGCCAGACCGCGGCCAGCCCGGCGAGGCGGAAGCGGCGCTCGGCAGCATAGCGGCGGCGGATGCGGCTTTGCATCGCCTTGGTGGTCCAGTCGGTCGGCACGCGCGCCGTGGCGGGCTTCGCCGAGGCCGTAGCGTCTGGCGTACCGATGAAGGGGGTGACGCTATTCATAGGCTTCGCGGTACCGTTTCACGACCGTCAGCGCGACGATGTTGAGGAGCAGGGTGACGACGAACAGCGTCAGCCCCAGCGCGAAGGCGGCGAGCGTCTTGGCGCTGTCGAACTCGGCCTCGCCGGTCAGCAGATCGACGATCTGCTTTGTGACGGTCGTCGTGCTGGCGAACGGGTTGAGCGTCAGCGTCGCGACACCGCTCGCCGCCATCACGACGATCATCGTCTCGCCGATCGCGCGGCTGACCGCGAGGAGGACACCGCCGACCACGCCGGGCAGTGCGGCGGGGAGCAGCACGCGGCGGATCGTCTCGGACGAGGTCGCACCCATCGCAAGGCTGCCGTCGCGCATCGACGAGGGGACCGCGGCGATCGAATCATCGGCCATCGACGACACGAACGGGATGATCATGATCCCCATCACGAGCCCGGCGGCGAGCGCGCTCTCCGACGAGGCCCAGCTGATCCCGATCCACACCGCGAAATCGCGCACCGCCGGCGCCACCGTCAGCGCGGCGAAATAGCCATAGACGACGGTCGGCACGCCCGCGAGCACCTCGAGGATCGGCTTCATCCATTTGCGCGTGGTCGGGGCGGCATATTGCGTGAGGTAGATCGCGCTCATCAGCCCGAACGGGATCGCGACGATCATCGCGATCACCGCGCCGATGAAGAACGTCCCCCAGAACAGTGGCACCGCGCCGAGCGACGCGCCCGGATCGCGCGCGTCGACGACCTGCGGGCTCCAGTGCGTGCCGAACAGGAAGTCGGTGATCGGCACGATCGAGAAGAAGCGCGCGGATTCGTAGAGTAGCGAGGCGACGATGCCGACCGTGGTCAGGATCGCGATCAGCGACGCGCCGAGCAGCAGGATCATCACGATCCGCTCGACCCGCGTGCGCGCGCCGAAGCCCGGCCGCACGCGCAGGAACGCGAACGCACCGCCGGCAAAGGTGAGTAACAGCGCGAGCGCGGTCGCGATCCAGTCGTAGCGCGACTGCGCGGCTGCATAGACCGGCGACAGGACGCGCGCGAGCTCGTGGAACGCGCCGAAGCTTCGTCCCTCCGCCAGGCTGCGCGCCTCGGACAGGATCGAGGCCCGGTCGAAGCCGGGCGGGGGCAGCTGCACCGCGGCGGGGCTGGCCAGCACGGTGTCGGTGACGAGCGCGGGTGCGACCATCGACCAGCCGACCAGGAACAGCAGCGGCGGGATCGCGGTCCACAGCGCGACATACCAGCCGTGATGCGCAGGCAGCGAGCTGAACCGCGCGGTGTTGCCGACCCGGAACCGAGCGGCGCGCATCCGTGCGCTCAGCCATGCGATCAGCCCGAGCCCGAGAACGAGGAAGAAGAGGGCGAGCGCCGACATCAGGCCGTCTCCGCCGGTTTCAGGGCGGGGATCGTGTTCCAGTAGTGCATCACGACAGCACCGCCGGGTCGAGGATCGTCTCGTTGGCGATGATCGCCGCCGACCGGGCCTGGACCGCGGGCGGTGCGGCGATCAGGCCGCGCTTCACCAGCGGTCCGGTCGCGCCCCAGTTGGCGGCATAGAGCTTCAGGAACGTCCGCAGGCCCGGGATCGCGCTCAGATGCGCCTTCTTCACATAGATGTAGAGCGGGCGTGACCCCGGATAACGATTGTCGGCGATCGTCGCATAGGTCGGCTCGACGCCGGAAATCGCGACGCCGTTCACGTCGTTCTTGTTCTCTTCGAGATAGCTGTAGCCGAACACGCCGATCGCATTGGGGTTGGACTGGAGCTTCTGGACGATCAGATTGTCGTTCTCACCCGCATCGACATACATTCCGTCCTCGCGGACGCGGGTGCACAGCGCCTTGTGCGCATCGGGATCGGACTTGGCGAGCGGCTTGGCGCTGGGGTCGCTGGCCTCGCAGCCCTTGGTCAGGATCAGCTCGGCGAGCGCGTCGCGCGTGCCGCTGGTCGCGGGCGGGCCATAGACCTGGATCGGCACCGGCGGCAGCGCGGGGTTCACGTCGCGCCATACGCGCGCGGTGTTGGGCCGGCCACCGGGACTGGCGGCTAGCGCCTTATACAGGTCGGTCGGGGTAAGCTGCATCTTCGGGCCGTTCTTTGCCTCGGCAAAGGCGATGCCGTCGATCCCAACCTGGATTTCCAGGATCTGGCCGGCGCCGTTGGCCGCGCAGTCCTTATACTCGCTCGCCTTCATCCGCCGCGACGCATCCTCGATATCGGGATGGCCGGCGCCGATGCCTGCGCAGAACAGCTTCATCCCCGCGCCAGTGCCGGTCGATTCGATCACCGGTGCCTTGGCATCGGGATCGTTGGCGACCAGCTGTTCGGCGATCATCGTCGTGAACGGATAGACCGTCGACGATCCGACCGCGGTGATCTGATCGCGCGAGCCTGCGCCGCCGCCATTCGCCTGATCGACGCATCCGCCGATCAGCGTCGCGCCCGCCAGTGCCGTGACCGCCAGTCCTGAAATCGCCCCGAAACGCTGCACGTCAATTCCCGTCATGCCTGCCCGATAGCGCGGCTAGACCGGATCCTGTGTGACAATCGCGTTACCGTTTGATGACACGCGACGAATTGGCGGGGCCGGCACCGGCCGGCGGCAGGATCACCGCGACCGTCGTGCCGACCCCGACCTGGCTCGCGATGTCGAGGCGTCCCCGATGCCGCTCGACGATATGCTTGACGATCGCCAGCCCCAGTCCGGTGCCGCCGAGCGACCGGCTGCGCCCGGCATCGGCGCGGTAGAACCGTTCGGTCAGCCGCGGGATGTGCACCGCGGCGATGCCGTCGCCCTCGTCGCGCACCGCCAGCCGGACCATGCCGGTCACGTCGCGCGCCAGGGTGATCGTCACCGGCGTCCCCGCGCGGCCATATTTCATCGCGTTGCCGACCAGATTGTGCAGCATCTGCGACAGCTGCACGCGGTCGCCCGACACCGGGGGGACGGCGGGCTCGATCGTCGCGACCAGATCGAGGCCGCGGTTGCCCGCGCCGTCGGCCAGTTCGGCCCGCACGTCGCCGACCAGAATGGCCAGGTCGATCGGCGTGTCGGGGACGCGGTATTTCTCCGCCTCGATCCGGCTGAGCGAGATTAGATCCTCGATCAGCCGCAGCATCCGCTTGGCCTCGTCGTCCATCACCTTGAGGAAGCGCGCGCGGATCGCCGGATCCTCGCCCGCTTCCTCGCTCAGCGTCTCGATGAAGCCGAGGATCGAGGCGAGCGGCGTGCGCAGTTCGTGGCTCGCATTGGCGACGAAATCGACGCGCATCCGTTCGGCGGCATAATTGCCGGTCTGGTCAATCAGATGGACGATGCGCTGGCCGTCGGACAATTCGCCGACGCGCATTTCCCAGCGCTGGTCGCGGGTGCCAAGGCCGACCAGCTCGATCGGCGGAGTCTCGCCCAGCGCGGCGGGGGACGACAGCGCTTCGGCCGCGGCGGGGTGGCGGATCGCCACGCGCGCATCGTCGCCGATGATGTGTTCGCCGAGCAGCGCACGCGCGGCGCGGTTGGCGAGCACAACGCGGCCGTCGCGGACCAGCAGCACGGGCTCAACGATCAGGTCGAGCGTCTCGTCGAGGATCGCCGGATTGACCGGCGCGGGATCGGCGGCGGCGGGCGGCTCGTCCCCGGTCCCGGCGGCGACCAGTGCGGCGGCGATCCCGCCGACCAGCGCGACCAGCCCCGCCTGGATCGACGTGCCGATCGCGAATACCGCGATTGCGGCACCGCCGGCCACAATGATCGCCCAAAAGGTGCGCAGTCCAAATCCGGTCAACATGCGCGCGTGTCTAGGCCATTCGCTGCCCCGCGCGCCAGCCCGTCCCGCAGCGGCACAGCGCCGGCCCCATCGCCCCCTGCAAAGCCCGGTTGCTTGCGCGAGGTTCATGATTGTGAAAGGGCATGATGCTAGCGGAGACCCGATGAGCGACGACACGCGCCCCGACACCGATCCGATCGAGACGACGCCGTCGCGGCGCCGCGTCCTGACGCTCGGCGCGGTCGGTGCCGCTGCGGTCGTGTCGATCCGTCCGGCGCTGGCGCAAACCGCGGGATCGGTGCTCAATTGCGACATTCCGGTGCCCGATGCGGGCCGCGCAGGCAGCTTCATCGATGCGCAGGGCAAGATCGTGCCATCGGGGACCAAGGGCGCGTTTGCGGGCGCCAGCCGGCCGTTCAAGGGCGAGGAGGTCCGGCGCGTGCTCAACAGCGGCGGCCAGCTGCCCGGCACCGATTCCGAACGCAGCCGCGCCTATGTGAACTATATCCGCCGGTTGCAGCGCGGCCAGGGCGGCTTCACCTGCTTCGCCTCGTTGCAGATGCCGCGCGGCTGAGGCCGTGGACGACTCCGCACCGGGGCCGATCTACCGCGCCGACCCGCCGGGCGCGCTGGTGCTCGCCCCGCTCGACGCGTTTACCGCGGTCTATCACCGTCGCTCGGGCATGACTCACCTGCTGACCGAACCCGCGCCGCAGATCCTGGTGATCCTCGGCGAGGCAGGGCTGTCACTGGGTGCGCTGCTCGACCGGCTGGCGGGTGACTATGATCTCGCCGACGCCACAGCTTCGGCGCTGGCGGCGCGGCTCGACGAGCTGGTCGCCGCCGGGCTTGTCGCAACGTCGTGAGACACGCCTTCGCGCTACGGATCGGTCCGATCGGATTCCGGATCGGATCGGACTGGCGCGCGCCGATCGATCAGCTGCGCAGCCTCTACAGCGACTATCCCGCGCCGCAGGCCGGGGTGGCGGATTACACTGTCCGCCTCTTCGCGCGGCGACCCTGGCGGCGGTTGCTCCGCCCGTCGGTCGAGATCGGCGGCGATTACATGCTGCCAGAGGCCGCGCCGCTTCCGCTGCGGCACGGGCTGCTCGCCGCCGAAATGGCGATGAACCTCCAGATGGCGCTCGGCGCACGCCGCCACCTGTTGCTCCATGCCTCAGCGGTCGAACGCGATGGCCGCGCGGTGCTGATGACCGGGGTATCGGGTGCGGGTAAATCGACACTGGCAACTTTGCTCGCGGCGCGGGGCTGGCGGTTCATGGGTGACGAATTCGCGTTGCTCGACCCCGCGACCGGGCTACTTCACGCCTTTCCGCGACTGATCAGCCTGAAGAATGCGGCGATCCCGGCGGCCGAGGCGGCCTGGCCAGACGCGCGGATGGGGCCGCTGATGGCGGCGACTCCGAAGGGCGATATCCGCCACATGGTCCCCGACGCACGCGCGATCGCCGCGATGGATCAGCCGGCGACCCCCGCCTTGCTGCTGTTTCCCCGCTACGGCGATGCGGCGGCGGTCCGGCCGGTGCCGCCTGCCGAGGCGTTCGTGCGGATGACGCAGGCCTCGACCAATTATGTCGCGCTCGGCGAGCCGGGGTTCACAGCGATGACCCGCCTGATCGCGCAGATCCCCGCAGTCGCAATCGACTATCCCGACGGCGCCAGCGGGGTCGCGCAGGTCGAGGCGTTATGCGCGGCGCTGTGACAAACCTCCCGCGTACCGTGGCGGCGGACGCACGCCTGCTTGCCGGTGCGCTCGCCGATCCGGGACGCGTCATGGCGCTCGACGCGGAAGGCTGGACCGCGCTGCTGACGATCGCCCGCGCCGAACAGCTGATCGGGACGCTGGCGCTGCGCCTCGACGGCCTGCCGCTGCCGCGCGCGGTCGAGGCGATCCTCGGCGATGCACGCGACGCCGCGGAACAGGGCCGCCGCGCGGCGCTGTGGGAGGCGGAGATGGCGCGGCGTGCGCTTGCGCCGCTCGGCTGCCCGGTCGTGCTCCTCAAGGGGACGGCCTATGCCGCGGCGGGACTGCTCGCGGGGCAGGGCCGGTCGATCGGCGATCTCGACATTCTCGTGCCGCGGGCGGCGCTCGACCGGGTCGAGGCGGCGGTGCTCGGCGCGGGGTGGGAATGGGTGAAGCCCGATCCGTATGACGACGCCTATTACCGGCGCTGGATGCACGAGCTGCCGCCGCTGATCCACCGCGAGCGCGACCGGATGATCGACGTCCATCACACGATCCTGCCGCTCACCGCGCGGGTCACGCCCGATCCCGCGCGGCTGATCGCGGAGAGCGTCCCGCTCGGCAACGGCCTGCGCACGCTGTCGCCCAACGGCATGATCGTCCATGCCGCCGCGCATCTGTTCGCGGACGGCGACCTGGCGGGCGGCCTGCGCAACCTGTGGGACATTCGCTGTCTGGTCGAGGAATTCGGCACCGAGGGGCTTGCAGAGGAGGCGGCGCGGCATGGTTTGCGCCTCCCCGTCGCGCGCGCGCTGCGCCTCGTCGACAGCGTTTTCGCCGGGGGCCGGCTGGCGGCCAGCGACCGGCTCTATGTGCGGCGGCTGACCGCGCGCGACGGCTGGGGGCGGCCGACCCGCCCGGTCACGCGGCTGGCCTTCTACGTCCGGTCGCACGCGCTGCGGATGCCGCCGGCGATGCTCGCGCGCCATCTGTGGACGAAGTGGCGCAAGGCCTGAGCGCCCGCGCGGGGGATCAGTGCAGCGTGCGCAGCCGCGGCGGCCGTGTCCGGCGCACCATCGCGATGATCGCGACGACGACGGCGATCGCGATCGTGTCGGCGATCCAGTCGCGAATATCGCAGTCGCGGTGCAGCGACGGGATCGACTGTGCCACTTCGACCATCGCGCCGAGGAAGGACAGGCGTTCGAGCACCTTGCGTCCGCGCGCCGCCGGATAGGCGAACGACGCCAGCGCGGCGAGCGTCGCGAAGGCGAGCATGTGCTGGAACTTGTCGCCGAACTGGTCGATCGGCAGATGCGGCGGCTTGGGGAGCAGTGCCATCGTCACGGCGCAGACGATCGCCAGCGCCAGCGCGATCTTGAAGAACCCGGTCAGGTCGCGGTCGCGGCCGTTCACGCCGCGGTGCGCCGGGCGAGGTCGTCGAGCGCGGGGATCAGCGCATCGAATCCGTCGATCACCGCCTCTGCCCCAAGCTCGTCGACCGGCTGCATCAGAAAGCCGAAGCTGCACGCGATCGTCGGCAACCCTGCCGCCTGTCCCGCCTGGATATCGAAGATCGAATCGCCGACGAACGCCGCGCGGGGGGCGTCACCTTGCGCCCCGGCGCGCTTCGCGTCCGCCACCACGGCGCACTGCCGCACCATTTCGTGGATCGGCATCGGCGACGGCTTGCCCTCCGCCATCGTGTCGCCGCCGAGGATGCAGGCGAACCGGTCGGTCAGGCCGAGTTCGTCGAGCACGGTGCGCGCGAATCGTTCGATCTTGTTGGTGACGATCCCGATCGTGACGCCGCGCGCCGCCAGCGCGTCGAGCGCCTCGATCACCCCGGGATAGGGCCGTGTCAGCACACAGATATGCGCCTCGTAATAGGCGAGCAGCGCGGCGTGCAGCCGGTCGAGCATCGCCTCGTCATAGCCGCCGGTCGCGGTCAGCCCTTGTTTCAGCATGTGCCGCGCGCCGCCGCCGATCATCGGCTTGACCTGTTCGACGCTCAGCGCCGGCCGGTCCGCGAGCGCGAGTGCATGATTGACCGCCGCGGTCAGGTCGCCGCTGGTGTCGAGCAGGGTGCCGTCAAGGTCGAACCCGACGATATCGAATGAAAAATGCGTCATCGCCGTGATGCCTGCCAGCGCGGCTATGGAATTGGCAAGGCTTTCGTGGCAGCGGTCCTTCCATGACGACGCATATGCACGACCAGTCCATCGCGGTGATCATCCTGGCGGCCGGCAAGGGCACCCGGATGAAGTCCGACCTGCACAAGGTGCTGCACCCGATCGCGGGGCGGCCGATGCTGCACCATCTGGTCGCGAGCGCGGCGACGCTGCACCCCGCGCGCACCGTCGTGGTGACGGGTGCCGGGCGCGAGCAGGTCGAGCGTGCGGTCGCCCCGCTGGGGATCGCGACGGCGCTTCAGGCCGAACAGCTCGGCACCGGCCACGCCGTGGCGCAGGCGCGCGCCGCGCTGGCCGGGTTCGAGGGCGATGTGCTGATCCTCTATGGCGACGTCCCGCTCGTGACCGCCGCGACGATGCAGCGGATGATCGACCGGTTGCACGGCGACGATGCGCCCGCCGCAGTCGTGCTCGGTTTCCGTCCCGCCGATCCCGGCGCCTATGGCCGCGTCATCGCCGATGCCGCCGGCCGGATCGACCGGATGGTCGAATATAAGGACGCTTCCGACGCCGAACGCGCCGAGACATTGTGCAATTCGGGGCTGATGGCGGTCCATTCGCGCGACCTGTTCGCGTTGCTCGCGCGCGTCGGCAACGACAATGCGGCGGGCGAATATTATTTGCCCGACATCGTCATGCTCGCCGCCGCCGACGGCCGGACCTCGGCAGTGATCGAGACGGGCGAAGGCGAGGTGGCGGGCGTCAACAGCCGTGGTGAACTCGCCGCGGTCGAGGCGGCTTGGCAGGCGACGCGCCGTGCCACCGCGATGGCGGACGGCGCAACGCTGATCGCGCCCGACACGGTCTGGTTCGCACACGACACGCTGCTCGGACGCGACGTGACGATCGAGCCGAACGTCGTGTTCGGCCCGGGCGTTCGCGTCGCCGATGGCGCGGTCATCCATGCCTTCAGCCATGTCGAGGGCGCGAAGATCGGCGAGAAGGCGGATGTCGGCCCGTTCGCGCGCCTGCGGCCCGGTGCGGATCTCGGCGCCGGATCACGCGTCGGCAACTTCGTCGAGGTGAAGAAGGCGACGATCGGCGTCGGCGCGAAGGTCAATCATCTGAGCTATATCGGCGATGCCGAGATCGGCGCGCGCGCGAACATCGGCGCGGGCACGATCACCTGCAATTACGACGGCTATTTCAAATATGGTACCGTCGTCGGCGAGGACGCGTTCATCGGCTCGAACTCCGCGCTGGTTGCGCCGGTGACCGTCGGCCGCGGCGCGATCGTCGCGGCGGGGTCGGTGCTCACGCGCGATGTCGACGCCGACGCACTCGCGCTCGTTCGTCCGCCCCAGGTCGAGAAGCCCGGCTGGGCGGCGCGATTCCGCGAAATGATGGTCGCCCGCAAAGCCGCTCGTCGGTGACGCCCCGCGCGACCGATCGCACGCGGTTCCCGACTGGACCAGGATCATGCGGCGCGTGTCGCACGCCTCGCCCGACAAGACGAATGGATAGATAGCATGTGTGGCATCGTGGGAATCCTGAGCACTGACGACGTTGCCGAGCGGTTGCTCGACGGTCTCAAGCGGCTCGAATATCGCGGCTATGACTCGGCCGGCATCGCGACCGATCATGACGGCGCGATCGAGCGGCGGCGCGCATCGGGCAAGCTGGTCAACCTCGCCAACGAGCTCGCCGCGCATCCGCTGCCGGGCAGGACCGGGATCGCGCATACGCGCTGGGCGACGCATGGCGGGCCTACCACCAACAACGCGCATCCACACGCGACCGGCGAGGTCGCGGTCGTCCACAACGGCATTATCGAGAATTTCAAACCGCTGCGCGACGAACTGATCGCGCGCGGCCGGACCTTCACCAGCGAGACCGACACCGAAGTCGTCGCGCATCTGATCAGCGAGAAAGTCGAGGCCGGCAGCGATCCGATCTCGGCGGTGCGCGAGATCCTGCCGCGGCTGCACGGCGCGTTCGCGTTAGCGATCCTCTTCCGCCAGCATCCCGATCTGCTGATCGGCGCGCGGCTCGGCTCGCCGCTGGTCGTCGGCCACGGCGAGGGCGAGATGTTCCTCGGCTCGGATGCTCTCGCGCTCGCGCCGCTGACTCAGCGTATCGCCTATCTCGACGAGGGTGACTGGGTCGTGCTGACGCGCGACGGTGCGCAGGTCTATGACCGCGACAACGCGCCCGTCGAGCGCGCGATCACACTGTCGGGGATCACCGGCGAGGTGATCTCGAAGGGCAACCACAAGCATTACATGCTCAAGGAGATCTACGAGCAGCCGATCGTCGTCGCGCAGACGCTGCGTTCGTATCTGAAGCGGATGGAGGGCGAGGTCTCGCTGCCGATCCCCGAATTCGACCTGTCGACCATCAAGCGCGTCACGATCGTCGCGTGCGGGACGAGCTTCTATGCGGGCATGGTCGCCAAATACTGGTTCGAGCAGTTTGCGCGCGTCCCCGTAGACCTCGATGTCGCGTCAGAGTTCCGCTACCGCGCGCCGGTGATGGAGGAGGGCGGCCTTGCGCTGTTCATCTCGCAGTCGGGCGAGACCGCGGACACCCTGGCCGCGCTGCGCCATGCCAAGGCCGAAGGGCAGAAGATCGCGGTCGTCGTCAACGTGCCGACCAGCAGCATGGCGCGCGAGGCGGACCTGTTGCTGCCGACGCATGCCGGCCCCGAGATCGGCGTCGCCTCGACCAAGGCGTTCACCTGTCAGCTTGCGGTGCTGGCCGCGCTTGCAGCCAATCTGGCGCGCGCGAAGGGCCTGCTGACCCGTGAGCAGGAGCGGGAGATCGTCCGCCACCTCGCCGAGGCGCCCGCCGCGCTCAACGGTGCGCTGGCCTATGACGAGGCGATCGAGGCGATGGCGCACACCGTCGCCGGCGCGCGCGACGTGCTGTATCTCGGCCGGGGCACGGATTATCCGCTCGCGCTCGAGGGGGCGCTGAAGCTGAAGGAAATCAGCTATATCCATGCGGAGGGCTATGCCGCGGGCGAGATGAAGCACGGCCCGATCGCGCTGATCGACGAACATGTGCCGGTCATCGTCATCGCACCGTCGGGGCCGTTGTTCGACAAGACCGTCAGCAACATGCAGGAGGTGATGGCGCGCGGCGGCAAGGTCGTGCTGATTAGCGACTATGACGGCATCCAGGCGGCGGGCGAGGGCTGCATGGCGACGATCACCATGCCCAAGGTCCACCCGCTGATCGCGCCTCTGGTCTATGCGGTGCCGGTCCAGCTGCTCGCCTATCACGTCGCTGTGCTCAAGGGGACCGACGTCGATCAGCCGCGCAACCTGGCGAAGTCGGTCACCGTCGAATAAGGGCGCCGCGGCTCAGGCCGCCTCGCGGTGGGGCAATGGCGGCATCTGGTCGTCGCCGTTGAACCGCGCGATCCAGGGTAGGACGTCCTGCGCTTCGAGCGGGCGGGCGAAGACATAGCCCTGTGCCTCGTCGCACGCCATCCGCGTCAGCGTGTCGACGGCGCCGACGGACTCCACGCCCTCGGCCACCACGCGGAAGCCGAGCTTTTTCGACAGCGAGATCATCGTCGCGATCACCGTCCGGCTGCGGGCGTCGTCGGTGTCGAGCGGGTCGACGAACGACTTGTCGATCTTGACCACGCTCGCGGGCAGCGTCTGGAGATAGGCCAGGCTGCTGTGGCCGGTCCCGAAATCGTCGATCGCAACGCGGACCCCGGTCGCCGCCAGCGCCTCGAGCCTGGCGAGCGACTGCGCCGAATTCTCCATCATCGCGCTTTCGGTCACCTCGACCTCGAGCATGTCGGGCGCGACATTGTGCGTGTCGAGCGCCGCGGCGATTGCCGCGACGAGTCCGTCCTCGTCGAGATTGGTCGCCGAGATGTTGATCGACAGAGGCAGCGAGACGCCACACGCCTGCCACGCCGCCAGCTGACGCAGGGCGGTGTCGAGGACGAATGCGGTGGTCGGCTTGGCGAGCGTGGTCCGCTCGACGATCGGGATGAACTCCGCGGGCGATACGTCGCCCAGCGTCGGGTCGTTCCAGCGCAGCAACGCTTCCGCCCCGACGCAGCGACGTGATCCGAGGTCGATCCGCGGCTGATAGACCAGGCGGAGCGACGCGCCGTCCTCCAGCGCGGTGCCGAACGCGCTGAGCAGCACGATATTGCGCCGGTATTCGGAATCGTTCGACGTCGCATAGACGCTGATCAGGCTGTCCTTGGCCTGCGCATCCTGTGCGGCGCTGTGGGCGGCGCGCAGGATTTCCTGCGACCGGATCGCGCCCAGCGTCACGGGGACGATCCCGGCCGCCATCGTCGTCACGAACCGCGCGATCGAGCCCGCGGCACTGACCGCGAGCCCGGCGCTCACCACGTCGAGATAGCCGGGCATGGTCGCACCGGGCGAGGACAGGAAGGCAAACTGGGTCGCGGCCACGTGATAGAGCGTTCGTGCGGATCCCAGTTGCTCGCGCAAGGTCCGCGCCGATTCCTTGACGAGCGTTTCGATATAGCCGGCGCCCATCACCCGGATCAGCGCATTCAGCTGGTCGGCGCGCGCGAGGTCGAGCAGCACGACGAAGCGCTGCTCGCCGGGCGTGTCACGCGCGAGATCGTCGAGATCTTCCAGAAACCGGAAGCGGTTGGGTAGCGCGCTGACCGGATCGACCCGCCCGACCGCATGCTGGAGGTCGATCTGCGCCATGACCATCGCCGCAAGGTCGGTCAGCGCGGCAAGCTCCTCGGGCGAGGCGGTTCGGGGTTCGGCGCCCAGCACGCAGAGCGACCCGAGCCCATGGCCCTCCCGCGTGATCAGCGGCGCACCCGCATAGAAACGGATGCCGGACTGCGCGAGCGGGCTGTTGGCATAGAAGCCGTCGGCGGCCAGATCGGGTATCACCAGACCCTGCGTTGTCTCGGCGACCTCCGCGCACGGGGCCTTGGCCCGCGCGATGTGGTCGTGCGTGATTCCGACGCGCGATTTGAACCATTGCCGGTCGGTATCGGTCAGCGAGATTGCGGCGATCGGGAGCCCGAAGATCTGGCCTGCCATCCGGGTGATGCGATCGAAGCTTTCGCTGGCGCTGGTGTCGAGCAGGCGCAATTGGCGCAATGCATCAAGCCGTGCCGCCTCTTCAAACGCCCGCATTTCTCTGCTCCAGTCGCCAGCATTATGCGCAACGAGTCGACTTGCACGATATACTTATGTTGTTAACATGGAGTAAATTACAGCAACTTGACGGATCTGCCCCGCCGGACGAATTGCTGCAGCCAAAGCATTGGTTTGGGGACAGGGATGAGCGAAATACCATTGGTGGCCGGGATCGAACTTGGCGGGACCAAATGCATCTGTATCCTGGCGCGGGGGCCCGATGCGATCGAGGAAATCGTACGAATTCCGACAACTCGCCCCGACGAGACGCTCGCCGCGATCGAAGCCGTGCTCGACCGCTGGAGCGGTTTCGTCGCAATAGGGATCGCAAGCTTTGGCCCGGTCGGGATCGACCGGCGCGGCGGTGATTACGGCCATATCACCTCGACGCCCAAGCCCGGTTGGGCGGGGACCGACGTCGCCGGGCGTCTGCAGCGTCGCTATGCGGTACCGACCGGCTTCCATACCGACGTCGTCGGCGCGGCGCTGGCCGAGGCGCGCTGGGGTGCGGCGCAGGGCCTGGCGGACATCGCCTATGTGACGGTCGGCACCGGGGTCGGGGCGGGGCTGATCGCGGGCCATCGACCGGTCGACGGCCTGATGCATTCGGAACTCGGGCATATCCGGCCGGTCCGAACGCCGGGCGACGACTGGATCGGCAGTTGCCCGTTTCACGGCGCCTGCCTCGAGGGGCTTGTATCGGGGCCGGCGATCGCCGCGCGGCTCGGCCATCCCGCCGATGAGGCCCCCGCCGATCATCCGGTCTGGACGGGCGTCGCGGAGGCGCTCGGCCAGTTATGCCACACGCTCGTGCTCACCGGCATTCCGCGCAGGATCGTCATCGGTGGCGGGGTGATGGGCGCCGGCCATCTGTTTCCGCGGGTCCGTGCCGCGCTGACGCGTAGTCTCGGGGGGTATATCGCATTGCCCGAGCCGACGCTGGTCGATACGTTTGTCGTACCGCCGGCACTCGGCGGCAATGCCGGCCCGCTCGGCGCGATTATCCTTGGTGGCCAAGCGCTTGGTGACTCGGTCGGAGGGTCGGGAAGCTCGGCCTTCATGTCATATTAATTACAGATGCCTACCCACCGGGCCGCGCGATAGGGCCTGGAAAACCGCTTATACGGGCGGGGTCAGGTATCGCGAGGAACGGTGTCCGATGCGTATTCTGATTGTCGACGACGAACCCGGAGTTCATGACGACTACGCCCGTGCGATACTCGGGACGGAACCGGCGGCGGCTGACCCGCAGGCCGACGGGTTTTCTATAACCTCCGTCGGGACCGGCATCGACGCGATCGCTGCGGTCGAATCCGCAATCGCCGAAACCGCGCCGTTCGCGGTCGCCTTCCTCGATCTGCAGATGGCGTCGGGGCTCGACGTCTGCGAGACGGCGCGCCGGATCCGTGAACTGGACCCCGACATCAATTTCGTGATCGTCACCGCGCTCGACGGTGCCTCGCTCGCCGGGATCGCCAAAGTGGCCGGGCCGGTCGACAAGGTCTTCCATATCGCCAAGCCGTTCGTCGGCGCCGAGTTGCGCCAGACCGCGCTGGCACTGACGCAGCGCTGGCAGTTCGACCATGACTGCAACGCGGTGCGTGCAGCGCTCGTGCGGCAGGTGGCGCAGCTAGAGGTCCGGGCTGCCGAGCTCGCCGCCAATGAAAGCCGCGCGATCCATCTCGCCACGCATGATTCGCTGACCGACGCCCCCAACCGGCTGGCGTTCCTCCGCGCGCTTGCCGAACGCACCCGCGCGGACGGGTGGTTCGCGACGGTGATGATCGATCTCGACCGGTTCAAGCTGGTCAACGACACGCTGGGGCATCTTGCCGGCGACGCGCTGATCCGCGAGATCTGCGCGATCCTCGGCCGGTCCTCGCCCGACGGCGCGCTGGTCGCGCGGCTTGGCGGCGACGAATTCGGCGTGTTGTTCAGCACCGCGGACGAGACCAGCGCCTTGCTCGCCTGCGAACGGATGATCGCGGCCTGTTCGGTCAGCCTCCAGGTCTTTGGCAGTTCCGTCCAGGGCGGCGCCTCGGCCGGGCTGGTCGTGACGCATGGCGGGCAGGGCAGCGACCCGGTCGACGTCATGCGGCGGGCCGATCTCGCGCTCAACGACGCCAAACGGAGCGGCCGGCGCATGGCGCGCGTGTTCGACGAGAGCATGGACGAGGATATTCGCTTCCGCCGGCGCGTCGAAAGCGGGCTCGGCGAAGCGATTGCGAACAACGAGCTCAGCCTGGTGTTCCAGCCGATCGTGTCGCGCGAATCGATCGAGGTGGTCGGGTTCGAGGCGCTGCTGCGCTGGAACACCATGGCTTACGGCCCGATCAGCCCGGGCCTGTTCATGCCGATCGCGGAGGAATCGAACCTCATCCACGATCTGGGCGACTGGGTGCTGCGCAACGCGCTCGCGGTCCTGACACAGTGGCCGGGCCAGTATGTCTCGGTCAATTTCAGCCCGCGACAGTTCCGGCGCCACCATTTCGTCGACTATGTCAGCGAGAGCGTCCGCCGTGCCGGGGTCGATCCCAGCCGGTTGCAGATCGAAATCACCGAGACCGCGATCTTCGACGATGCCGAGCGCGCGGCGGAGACGCTGGGCGCGCTGCGCCGCATGGGGTTCCGCATCGCGCTCGACGATTTCGGGACGGGCTATTCGAGCCTGCACAACATCCGCACCTTCGCGCTCGACTGCCTGAAGATCGACCGTAGCTTCATCGAGGGGATGGGCCGCGAGCGCGAAAGCGCGGCGATCGTCCATTCGATCATCAGTCTGGGCCGCGCACTCGGCATCGGGGTCATCGCCGAAGGGGTTGAGACCGAGGCGCAGGTCCAGGCCTTGCGCCTGGCGGGGGCCAGCCATCTCCAGGGCTTCTTCTTCTCGCACCCGGTGCCTGCTGCGATCGCCCGGACCATGGCGGAAGCACGCGGTCTGGGTGGGGATCCCGCCGCGGCGCCCCGCGTCATGGCACCGTCGCCGGGCGTCTGACCCCACACCCGCGAAGCGAGCGGCGGGTTAGAGCAGCACGGGCTGCGCGTCGTCCGGCTCGTCACCGACCAGCCCCGACAGCGTCAGGCCGAGCAGCCGGACGCCCTGCGGGACCGGAAGCTGTGCCATCAGCAGGTCCAGTCCGGCGGCGACGAACGCAGCCTTGTCGACCACCGCGGCGCTCGACGATCGGGCACGCGTGATCGTCCGGAAATCGGCATGGCGCAATTTCAGCGTCACCGTCCGCCCGCGCGTGTCGTGCCGTTCGATCCGCACCCACGCCGCATCGGCGACGCGGTGCAACGCCTCGCGCAACGCTGCCGGATCGCTCAGATTGGTCTCGAACGTCCGCTCCGCACCGACCGACTTGGCGGCACGGTTGACGCGCACCGGGCGGTGATCGATCCCGCGTGCTGCCCCGTAAAGATAGTCCGCATAGCTGCCGAAATGCGCCTGGAGGAACGCCAGCGGGCGTTCGAGCAGATCGGCACCGGTCAGGATGCCGAGCTGTTCCATGCGCTTGGCGGTGACCGGGCCGACGCCGTGGAACCGCTTGACCGGCAATGACGCGACGAACGCGGCCCCCCGTTTCGGCGTGATGACGCAGATCCCGTCGGGCTTGTTCTGGTCCGACGCCAGCTTGGCGATGAACTTGTTGTAGCTGACCCCGGCAGAGGCTGTCAGCCCGGTATCGGCCTTGATCCGCGCACGGATCTCCTCGGCGATCGCCTGCGCCGATCCGACCCCGCGGATATCGGCGGTGACGTCAAGATACGCCTCGTCGAGCGACAGCGGTTCGACGAGCGGGGTGAAATGCGCAAAAATCGCGCGGATCTGATCGGACACCGCACGGTACACGTCGAAGCGCGGCGGCACGAAGACGAGGTCGGGACAGCGCCTGAGCGCGGTGACCGATGGCATCGCGCTGTGCACCCCGAAGGTGCGCGCCTCGTAGCTCGCGGCAGCGACCACCCCGCGCGCGCGCGAACCACCCACCGCGACCGGCCGTCCCTTCAATGTCGGGTCGTCGCGCTGTTCGACCGAGGCATAGAAGGCGTCCATGTCGACATGGATGATCTTGCGCTGCACCGGCGGCGGGGTAGGAGAAGCGGCCATCTGCACCGCAGATAGGTTCTGACGATGCGCGGAAACAGAGCGTCGTTACGGCGTTGAACGAATTCGGCCGGGCGCAAGCGGCGACGACAAGGGGACCTGGACGTGCGGATCGGAACCGAATGCTGGCGTATCGAACGCGCGGACCAGATGTCCGTGATCGTCGATGCGGAGGAATATTTCCGTCAGGCGCGTGTTGCCATGCTCAATGCCAAGCGGCGGATCATGCTGATCGGCTGGGATTTCGATGCGCGGATCCAGCTCGAACCTGGGGTCGACCGCCCCGGCGAACCGCCGACGCTCGGCGCCTTCATCCTGTGGCTGGTCGAACGCGAGCCCGAGCTCGAGATCTTCCTGCTCCGCTGGGACACCGGTGCGATCAAGTCGCTGTTCCGCGGCTCGACGCTGTTCACGATGATGAAGTGGATGCGGCATCCGCGCATCCATACCAAGCTCGATGGTCATCATCCGACCGCGGGGTCGCATCACCAGAAGATCGTCATCATCGACGACTGCCTCGCCTTTTGCGGCGGGATCGACATGACCGGTGACCGCTGGGACACGCGCGAGCATCGCCATGACGATGCGCGACGGCGGCGTCCCTCGGGCCGTCCGTACAAGCCGTGGCACGACGCGATCAGCGCGGTCGCAGGCCCCGTCGCGACTGCATTAGGGCAGCTGTTCCGTGATCGCTGGGTGCTGGCCGGCGGCGTGCCGATCGCCGAGGCGAGCCCTGGCGCGGCGTGCTGGCCCGACGAGCTCGGCGTGCATTTCCGCGATGTCGACGTCGCGATCGCGCGGACCGAACCCGAGATGGACGACCAGGTCCCGGTGCATGAGAGCGAGGCGCTGTTCCTCGCGCAGATCGCCGGCGCCAAGCGGCATCTTTATATCGAGAGCCAGTATTTCGCGTCGCGCAAGATCGCCGAAGCCGTCGCGCGGCGGCTTGACGAGGCGGACGGGCCCGAGATCGTGATCATCAACCCGGTGACTGCGCAAGGCTGGCTAGAGCCGATCGCGATGGACACCGCGCGCGCGCGCCTCATGACCGCGCTGGCGCACCGCGACGTCCACAAGCGGCTGCGCATGTACCATCCCTATACCAGCGGCGGGGAGGCGATCTATTGCCATGCCAAGATCCTGATCGCGGACGACCAGATCTTCCGGCTCGGGTCGTCGAACATGAACAACCGTTCGCTGCGGCTCGACACCGAATGCGACCTCGCGATCCGCGCGCATGACGAGGCGACGAGCACGGGGATCACCGCGATCCGCAACGACCTGATCGCCGAACATCTGGCGGTCGATGTCGAGGTGGTGACCACGATGATCGCCGAGACCGGGTCGCTGATCGAGACGATCGAGCGGCTGCGCGGGCAGGGCAAGTCGCTGCGCGCCTATGAGGCGCCCGACCTGACCGCGGTCGAGGAATGGCTGGCGGACAATGAGGTGCTCGATCCCGAGGGGCCCGAGGAGATGTTCGAGAGCTTCGCGAAGCGCGGCCTGTTCCGCCGCCTCCGCCACCGCCGCCCGAAGAAGAAGTGAGCGATCCTCCCCCGCCGGGGGGAGGATCAGATTAGAACAGCCCTTCGATCAGCCCATCCGCATCGAGCCGGATCGCTTCGGCTGCGGGAACGCGTGGGAGGCCGGGCATCGTCATGATCTCGCCGCAGATCGCGACGACGAAGCCCGCGCCTGCGGCCAGCCGAACCTCGCGCACCGGCACGATATGCCCGGTCGGCGCGCCGAGCAGCGCAGGGTCGCTCGAAAAGCTGTACTGCGTCTTGGCAAGGCAGACGGGCAGGTGGCCATAGCCGGCATCCTCCCAGCGCTTGAGCTGCGCGAGCACGCTGGGCTCGGCGACCGCATGTTCGGCGCGGTAGATGCGCCGGGCGACCGTGTCGATCTTGTCGAACAGCGACAGATCGTCACCATAAAGCGGCGCGAAATTCGCGGCATGCGTGTCGCACAGCTCAGCGACTGCGTCGGCGAGCTTGGTTGCCCCCGCGCCGCCCTCGGCCCAGTGGCGGCACAGAATCGCACGGGCGCCGTGCGCGCTCGCCGCCTCGTGCATGACCGCGATCTCGGCCTCGCTGTCGGTGTAAAAATGGTTGATCGCGACGACCGCGGGGACACCGAACTGGCGGATATTCTCGATATGGCGGACGAGATTGACCGCACCGCGCCGGACCGCCTCGACGTCCTCCGCGCCCAAATCGGCCTTGGCGACCCCGCCGTTCATCTTGAGCGCGCGGACCGTCGCGACGATCACCACCGCATCGGGGGACAGCCCAGCCTGGCGGCATTTGATGTCGAAGAACTTCTCCGCGCCCAGATCCGCACCGAAGCCCGCCTCGGTCACGACATAGTCGCCCAGCGCCAGCGCCGCGCGCGTCGCGATCACCGAGTTGCAGCCATGCGCGATATTGGCGAACGGCCCGCCGTGCAGGAAGGCGGGGTTGCCCTCCAGCGTCTGGACGAGGTTAGGCTTGATCGCCTCTGCCAGCAGGACCGCCATCGCGCCGTCGGCCTTCAGGTCGCGCGCGGTGATGGGGCTGCGATCGCGCGTATAGGCGACGACGATGTCACCCAGCCGCCGCTCCATGTCGGTCAGATTCTCGCTGAGGCACAGGATCGCCATCACCTCGGAGGCGACGGTGATGTCGAACCCCGATTCGCGCGGATACCCGTTGGCGACCCCGCCGATCGACTGGACGATGTCGCGCAGCGCACGGTCGTTCATGTCAAGCACGCGGCGCCACACCACGCGCCGCACGTCGATCTGCAGCGCGTTGCCCCAATGGATATGATTGTCGATCATCGCCGCGAGCAGGTTGTGCGCCGCGGTGATCGCGTGGAAATCGCCGGTGAAATGGAGGTTGATGTCCTCCATCGGCGCGACCTGCGCACGTCCGCCGCCGGTCGCGCCGCCCTTGGTGCCGAAGCACGGCCCGAGCGACGGTTCGCGCAGCGCCAGCACCGTCTTGCGCCCCGTCAGGTTCAGCGCATCGGCCAGCCCGACCGAAGTCGTCGTCTTGCCCTCGCCCGCGGGCGTCGGGTTGATCGCGGTGACGAGCACCAGCCGGCCGCGTTGCGCCCCCTCGCGGCGGCCATGCGCCTCGAGCCAGTCGAGTGCGATCTTGGCCTTGAACCGGCCGTAAGGCTCGACCGCGTCGTCGGGGATGCCGAGCGCGTCGGCGACCCGCGCGATGGGGCGCAGCGCGACGCTGCGGGCGATGGCAATGTCGGTTGTCATGAGCCTAGTTCTTCAGTTTCCAGCCGCTTTTCAGCAGCATGTAGCACAGGGTGGCGAGCGCGACGTCGATCGCCAGGATGACGAGGCCGCCGACGAGCACCGGCGAATCGGCAACGCCCAGAAAGCCGTAGCGAAAGCCCGAGATGATGTAGAAGAACGGATTGACGTGGCTGAACGCGCGGAACGCGGGCGCCAGCGTGTCGACCGAATAGAAGGTGCCCGACAGCAGCGACAGCGGCGCGACGACGAAGTTGGTCACCGCGGCGGCATGGTCGAACTTGTCCGCCCAGATCGACGTCAGCACGCCGAGCAGCGCGAGGAAGGTCGCGCCGAGCAGGCCGAACCACAGGATTGCGAGCGGCGCATGCGGCGTGACGTGCACGCCCGGATACAGCGCCATCGCCGCCCAGACGACGCACCCGACCAGCACCGCACGCGTCACCGCACCGCCGACGAGCGCTGCGAGCAGCTCGGCGGTCGACAGTGGTGGCTGAAGATAGTCGACGATCGTGCCCTGCATCTTCCCGACCAGCAGCGAGAAGCTCGCATTGGCGAAGGCCGGGCCCATCATGCCCTGGCTAATGATCAGCCCGGGGGCGATGAAATCGGCGAACATCACGGTCTCGCCGCCAACCAGCACGGGGCGTTTGGCGCCCGTCGCAATGGTGAAAACGATCAGGAACAGCAATGTCGTCATCGCCGGCGCCCACACCGTCTGCAGCTGGACCTTGAAGAACCGGCGCACCTCCTTGATATAGAGGGTACGAAGCCCCTCCCAGTTCACGTTGCGAATGACGGGAACGCCGGGGGCGGATTGCACCGCCGACTGGATTTCACCGATTGGGGGCTGGCTGCTCATGGGGGTTGCGGGTAATCGCTGCCGCTGTCGCCCGCAACCCGGTTGACGAAGACTATACCGGCCGACCCGAAGACTGAGGAACGAACATGTCCTGGACCGACGAGCGTATCGAGACGCTCAAGACGATGTGGGAAGCCGGCCAGACCGCCAGCCAGATCGCCGAAGCGCTGGGTGGCGTCAGCCGCAACGCCGTGATCGGCAAGGCGCACCGCCTTGAGCTTCAGGCGCGCCCGTCGCCGGTGAAGCCGAACGATCCCGACGCGAAGAACGCAGAAGCGAAGGTCTCGGAGGCGAAGGCGGCCGAGGCCAGGCCGGCCGAGTCGCCCGTCGTCGACACGCCGCCCGCAGCCGCTGCCGAACCCGTCGCCGCAGCGCCGGCTCCCGCGCCTGAACCCGCACCGGTCGCCGCTACACCCGAGCCCGCACCGCGTGCCGCGCCCGTCGCTGCCGAGGCGGATGAGGACACTGACGAGGACGAGGATGAGGACGATGACGCGGTCGAACCCGCCGCCGCACCGGTCCGCGCACCGCAGCCGATCCTGCGCTCGATCGGACCCGGCGGCTTTCTCCGCCAGGCGCCCGGCGAACAGCAGCCGCCAAGCACGCCTGCTCCGCCGCGGCGTCTCGTCCCCGCCAAGCCTTCGCCTGAAATGGCGGGCAAGACGAGCCTGCTGGAGCTCAACGACCGCATCTGCAAATGGCCGCTCGGCCATCCCGGCGAGCCCGATTTTCACTTTTGTGGTGACAAGGTGAACCCGGGCTTCCCGTACTGCGTCGCGCATTGCGGTCACGCCTATCAGGCACAGCTGCCCCGCCGCGATCGCCGCCCGACGCCGCCACTCCCCTTCGGCGGCCCGCGCGCGCGCTGAGATTGGGGGGGGCGGTCTCGCCTCTCTCGCGCTCGGATATTATGGGAGCCGTGGAGCCAATCCCCAGCACCACCCCGGCGGAGGCCGGGGCCCAGTCGGGAAGGCTGTAGTAAAGGCGGGCAACACGTAGTTACCTCCGTCCCCCAACTGGGCCCCGGCCTTCGCCGGGGTGGATTTTGGGGTATCCACTGACCAGAACGTTGGGCCGCTTCTTGCTGAGAGGCGGCCTTTTTCTTGGATTTGCCAGGCGCTGGACTCAAGATCTGCGCGTCCCGCCGTCCAGCACCCCAGCACCACCCCGGCGAAGGCCGGGGCCCAGTTGGGAAGGCCGTAGTAACGGCGGGCAACGCGTGGTTGCCTCCGCCCCCCAACTGGGACGCGGCCTTCGCCGGGGTGGTGCCTTGGGGAAACCACATCAACGAAAAAGGGCCGCCTCCCGTGTGGGGAAGCGGCCCTTTATTCTCACCCGCGCCGCGGCGAAGCCGCGTCGTCGGACGTCGCTGGTGCGACGCCGGCCGAGCTTGGGGGTATGACGCCGTCTGGCGTCATACCCCCTGCGCTTAGAACCGGAACGCCGCCGTCGCGCGTAGGCTGTGCCAGCGGAACTTGTCGTCGCTGCGACGGAAGTCCGTGCCGGTCGTGTTCGGCGCCAGCACGAACGGGTTCGTCGCCGGCTGCGTGCCCTGCGTCACGCGTACGCGGAAGTCGTCGTCCTGATACTGGTGGAACATATATTCCATGCCGACCGAGATGTTCGGCGTGACCTTCTGCTCGATACCGCCGCCGCCGAGGATGCCGAACTGCTGGCGCTTGCCGCTCTGCTGATAGGCGTTGCCGGTGTTGGTGCTGTAGAAATCCCGGTCGATCTTGGCATAGCCCGCACCGAACGTGCCGTAGAACAGCGTGGTGTTGACGGCATAGCCTGCACGGCCGCGGATCGAGGCTTCCCAGTCGACGCTGCGCGTCATCACGTAGCTGGCGGGCGTCGTCGAGAAGGCGGTGACGCTGTCGGTGATCTCGCTCTTGCCGAATTCGCCGACCACACCGACGACGATGTTGCCGCGCTGCGTGTCCATGCCGACGCGGCCATAATAAGCGGCGCCGTCCTTGTCCTTGCGGCAGCCGCGGCCACCGGTCAGCGTCGTCGCGGTCGTCGCGCCGTTGCAGAACCCGCTGCTGAACGCGTTGGCGCCGGCTGCCGTCGTCACCGCATCCCCGAACCGCCCGTCAAGGTTGCGGTCGAACAGGATCGACGATCCTGCATCGTTTGGCTGCACGTCATAACCGCCCGCTGCGCCGACATAGAGACCGTTGAACGGTGTGTCCTCGGTGGTCTCCTGCGCGAATGCCGGCGATGCCGTGAGACCTAGAATGACCGCGCCAGCGAGGCCGGCATAGAGGGATGTGCGCATGTAAGCTCCGGATATGATTGATCTAAGACAGCCAAGAAACGGGGCGTCCCGCCAATATATCCGCGAACATGACAGAAAGTTCATGTTGTGGCTTTTCCGCAACAGCGGTTGCGCGCTTGCAAGGATGGGTGGCTAAGCCATATACCACGTCATGCCAGAAGACCTGCCCGAAGGCCTGTTCACAACCCCGTCAAAGACCGCCCCCACCTATGATGCCTCCTCGATCGAGGTGCTCGAGGGGCTCGAACCCGTCCGCCGCCGCCCGGGCATGTATGTCGGCGGTACCGACGAGCGTGCGCTGCACCACCTTGCCGCCGAAGTGCTCGACAATGCGATGGACGAGGCGGTCGCGGGTCACGCGACGCGGATCGAGGTCACGCTCGAGCCCGGCAACCGCCTGACGATCGTCGACAATGGCCGCGGCATCCCCGTCGATCCGCATCCCAAATTCCCCGACAAGTCTGCGCTCGAGGTGATCCTTTCGACGCTGCATTCGGGCGGCAAGTTCGCGGGCAAGGCCTATGCGACCTCGGGCGGTCTGCACGGCGTCGGCATCAGCGTCGTCAACGCGCTGTCGTCCGACACCGTCGTCGAGGTCGCGCGCGACCGCCAGCTCTATCGCCAGCGCTTCGCCAAGGGGCAGACGCTCGGCCCGATCGAGCGGCTCGGGACCACCCCCAACCGCCGCGGCACCAGCGTCGCCTTCACGCCCGACACCGAGATCTTCGGCAACGAGCTGCACTTCAAGCCGCAGCGGCTGCACAAGCTCGTCCGGTCCAAGGCCTATCTGTTCGCGGGCGTCGAGATTCGCTGGCACTGCGCGCCCGAACTGATCAGCGACGATACGCCCGCGCAGGCGGTGTTCCAGTTCCCCGGCGGGCTCGCCGACCATCTGCGCGACCAGGTCGCGGGCCGCGAATGCGCGACCGCCGACTTCTTCTCCGGCTCGCAGGATTTTCCGAGCGCGCAGGGCGAGACGCAGGGGCGCGTCGAATGGGCGATCGCCTGGCCGCTGTGGAGCGACGGCTCGTACAGCTGGTATTGCAACACCATCCCGACCCCCGATGGCGGCACGCACGAACAGGGCCTGCGGCAGGCGCTGGTCCGCGGCCTGCGCGCGTTCGGCGATCTGGTCGGCAACAAGAAGACCAAGGATATCAGCGCGGACGACGTGATGATCGGCAGCGAGCTGATGTTGTCGGTGTTCATCCGCGAACCGCAATTCCAGAGCCAGACCAAGGATCGCCTGACCAGCCCCGAGGCCGCGGGCCTCGTCGAGAAGGCGGTGCGCGACCATTTCGACCATTTCCTCAGCCACAATATGGACCGCGGCAAGGCGCTGCTGAACTATGTGCTCGAGCGGATGGACGAGCGCCTGCGCCGCAAGCAGGAACGCGACGTCAAGCGCAAGACCGCGACGTCCGCCCGCAAATTGCGGCTGCCCGGCAAGCTGACCGACTGTTCCGCCAACTCGCCCGAAGGCACCGAGCTGTTCATCGTCGAGGGCGATTCCGCTGGCGGCTCGGCCAAGCAGGCGCGCGATCGCAAGACGCAGGCGATCCTGCCGATCCGCGGCAAGATCCTGAACGTCGCGTCCGCGACCAGTGCGAAGATCTTCGCGAACCAGGAGATCGCCGACCTGACGCTGGCGCTCGGCTGCGGCACGCGGAAGGACTGCGTGGCAGACAATCTGCGCTACGAACGGGTCGTCATCATGACCGACGCCGACGTCGACGGCGCGCATATCGCGACGCTGCTGATGACGTTCTTCTTTCAGGAGATGCCCGACATCGTCCGCCGCGGGCACCTCTATCTCGCGCAGCCGCCGCTCTACCGCCTGACCGTCGGTACCAAGAGCGTCTATGCGCGCGACGACGCACACCGCGCCGAACTCGAACGCACGGTGTTCAAGGGCAAGAAGGTCGATGTCGGCCGCTTCAAGGGCCTTGGCGAGATGAACCCGGGCCAGCTCCGCGAGACGACGATGGACCCCGCGACGCGCGGCATGCTGCGCATCACCCTGCCGCAGGAATATGAGGACCGGGCAGGGGTGAAGGACCTGGTCGACCGCCTGATGGGCAACAACCCCGCGCACCGCTTTGCCTTCATTCAGGAAAATGCCGGCCGGCTTGACGAGGAAGCGATCGACGCTTGACCATTGGGGCAAGCGGGGGCCGTTCGATAGCCGCCCCCGCTTGCTTCCGGAATTACTGCCTGTGCGCGACCATCGTCGAGGTCTTCCCGTGTTTCAGGTCGTTGACCGCGGTGGTCATCGTCGTGCCGTCGGGCGAGAGCGACATGCTATACGTACCGATCGGCGTATCGCCCTCGTAATCGGTTTCGAACAAAGTCGTCGGTCCGGTTTGTTTCAAAGCGACCTTCGTCCAGCCCGGATCCCCGGTCACCGTTGCCGGCGGACCGTCGATCGTCGCGGCATAGGATATGCCGGTCGGCGTCGAGAAGGCCATGGTCTTCCCGTCCTGTGCGAAGGTGAAGACGAGACCCGTGTCGGATACCTGCGTTTCCGTGGTTTCGCGCCACGCACCCGATAACGCATGGGCACCCGCCGGGGCGGGTGCGACGCGCACATTGACCGTCGTTCCCGTCACCTCCACGCCACTCGGTGCGGTCCGGTCGACAAAGGCGGAGGACGAACTCTGCCCGTCCGCGGCCAGCGTCACCGTCGCCTCGGCGACTGTCTTTCCGCTCTTCCGGAACGCCCGCTTGACCGTCGTCGCATCCACCACCGCGACCGATGCCTCGTCATAATAGGGATTGCCGACGATCGGGTGAAACGCGCCATCGGCGGGGAATTTCAGCGCGGGATTGCACGTCGTGCAGCTGAAGGTGCCCGCCTGCAGGAGGATGATCGAGGGCTTCTCTGCAGGCTTGCTTGCCTTCACGTCTCCTTTCCAGGTGCCGTCGAACACGCCCTTGGCAAGCGCGGGGGTGGTGGCAAGAGCCATGGCCAGCATCACTGCCAGGCCGGTCGCATAGCGTTTCATACGTCAACCTCCTCTCGATGGGGACGCGACTGGGCTTGCGCCGGCGCGTTTGCGACGTCGGATGGAGCCGAGGGGAAGATTGCGCGTGCTGCCGGGGCGCCGCAAGCGGAGTCCGCGCCTTGGTACGGATCAGACAGGGCTGCGTCGGACGTCCGCGGTGTTGACGCCCATCCCCCGTCACCGGTATTAGGCGCCTCCGGGGCGGTCCATCACGGGCCGCCCTTCTCGTTTCGAAGAGGAAGCGCCTGTGACCATCACCCCGCTCATGCCCGTCTACCCGCGGTGTGGCGTGCGTCCGGTCCGAGGCGAGGGCGCCTATCTGTTCGGTGAGGACGGCCAGCAATATCTCGACTTCGCCAGCGGTATCGCGGTCAACGCGCTTGGCCATGGCCACCCCCATCTGACCAAGGCGATCGCCGATCAGGCCGCGACGCTGATGCACGTGTCGAACCTGTACGGGTCACCACAGGGCGAGCATCTCGCGCAGCGGCTCGTCGACAATACGTTCGCCGACACCGTGTTCTTCACCAATTCGGGTGCAGAAGCGGTCGAGTGCGCGATCAAGACCGTGCGCCGCTATCATTTCGCGAACGGCAATCCCGAGCGTCACACGCTGATCACGTTCGACACCGCGTTCCACGGCCGCACGCTCGGGACGATCTCGGCGACCAATCAGGCCAAGATGCGCGACGGGTTTGAGCCGCTGTTGCCCGGATTCGCCTATGCCAAGTTCAACGATCTCGAGGGTGCGCTCGCGCTGATCGACGACAACACCGCAGGGTTCCTGGTCGAGCCGATCCAGGGCGAGGGCGGTATCCGCCAGGCGAGCCCCGAATTCCTCCAGGGCCTGCGCAAGGCGTGCGACGAGCACGGCCTGCTGCTGGTGCTCGACGAGGTCCAGTGCGGCTATGGTCGGACCGGCAAGCTGTTCGCGCACGAGCTTTACGGCATCACCCCCGACATCATGTCGGTCGCCAAGGGGATCGGCGGCGGCTTCCCGCTCGGCGCGTGCCTTGCGACCGAGGAGGCGGCCAAGGGCATGGTCGCGGGCACGCACGGCTCGACCTATGGCGGCAACCCGCTCGGGATGGCGGCGGGCGAGGCGGTGCTCGACGTAATCCTCGAGGACGGGTTCCTCGAGCATGTCGCCACGATGGGCGATCGGTTGCGGCAGGGCCTCGAACAGATGATCCCCAACCATGATCACCTGTTCGACAGCGTGCGTGGCACCGGGCTGATGCTCGGGCTGAAGCTGAAAAGCGACAGCCGTGCGTTCGTCGCGTTCGCGCGCGATCATCACAACCTGCTGCTGGTGGCCGCGGGGGAGAACGTCATCCGCATCCTGCCGCCGCTGGTGATCGACGAGAGCCATATCGCCGAATGCATCGACAAGCTGTCGACCGCCGCGCGCGTTTATGTGCCGGCCGCCGACGATTGAGCGCCTTTGCGCGGTCACTAAACCCCGTTCGTCCTGAGTAGCCACTGAGCGAAGTCGAAGTGGCGTATCGAAGGACTGGCCCGCTTGGGGCACTGTCCTTCGATATGGGTCTTCGGCTTCGCTCAGCCCCTACTCAGGACGAACGGAACTTCTTACGGGGTCGTTACCATGAACAACCGCCATTTCCTGAATCTCACCGACGCCGGCCCCGACGGCGTCGCCGCGATGCTTGCCGACGCGCTCGATCGCAAGGCCGCGCGCGCCGGCTTCCCCAAGGGCCGCACGGATGATGACGCCCCGCTTGCCGGCCACACGCTGGCGATGGTGTTCGAAAAAAACTCGACGCGTACACGGTTCAGCTTCGACATGGCGATCCGCCAGCTCGGCGGGACATCGATCGTCGCCGATGCCGGCAGCATGCAGCTCGGGCGCGGCGAATCGATCGCCGACACCGCGCGCGTGCTGTCGGGCTATGTCGACGCGATCATGATCCGCACCGACGATCATGCCAAGGTCGAGGAGATGGCGCATCATGCCAGCGTCCCCGTCATCAACGGGCTGACCGACGCGTCGCATCCGTGCCAGATCATGGCCGACCTGCTGACGATCATCGAGAGCGGCAAGGCGCTGCCCGGGCTCAAGGTCGCGTGGCTGGGCGATGGCAACAACGTGCTTGCCTCGATCGTCGAGGCCGCCGGGCTGATGCAATTCGACGTCGTCGCCGCCTGCCCGCAGGGGTTCCAGCCCGAGGAGGAGGCGATCGTCCGCGCCTCTGGCCGCGCGCGCGTCGTCGCCGATCCGCGCGAGGCGGTCGACGGTGCGGACATCATCGTCACCGACACCTGGATCTCGATGGGGCAGGCCAATGCCGAGAGCAAGCTGAAGGCCCTTGCCCCCTATCAGGTCGACGCCGCGCTGATGGCGCTCGCGCGGCCCGATGCGAAGTTCCTCCACTGCCTCCCTGCGCATCGCGGCGAGGAGGTCACGCCCGAGGTGATCGACGGCCCGCAGTCGCTGATCTGGCAGGAGGCCGAAAACCGCCTCCACGCGCAGAAATCGGTGCTGCGCTGGTGCTTCGGGCAGATCGGCTGAAGCGCCCGGTTGGTTGATCGGGCGCAGGTCAGCCCCCATTTCCGTCATTCCCGCGGAGGCGGGAATCCATAAACTCCGAGCTGGTGATCAGACCACCAGCGTATGTCGCTCTGCATCCCCGCCTGCGCGGGGATGACGCCGCGACGGGGGATGCCGAAGGAACGATGGTGAACGACCCCAACATGACCGATCTCGACCGCGCGCTGGCGTTTGCGATCCCCGCGCGCAGCGCTCGTGGCCGAATCGTCCGGCTCGGCACCGCGCTCGACGAGGTGCTCGCCGCGCACGCCTATCCGCCTGCGATCGAGAAGCTGCTCGCCGAGGCGCTGACGCTCGCCGCGCTCATCGGCTCGACGCTGAAGGACGCGAGCGGCCAGCTGACGATGCAGACCCGGACCGACAATGGCGTCGTCCAGTTGCTGGTCTGTGATTATCGCGGCGGCGAGGTGCGCGGCTATATCGAATATGACGCGGACAAGCTTGCCCAGGCGCCCGCCGAGCCGACGCTGTTCGCCCTGTTCGGCCAAGGCTATCTCGCGATCACCTTCGACATGGCGAGCAGCAACGAGCGGTATCAGGGCATCGTCCCGCTCGACGGCGATACGCTGTCTGAGGCCGCGCAGAGCTATTTCACCCAGTCCGAGCAGATCCCGACGATGGTCCGCACCGGCATGGCGAAGGGCCCCGACGGGCGCTGCGTCGCGGGCGGCCTGTTCCTCCAGCATCTGCCCGAGGGCGAGGACGGACGCGAGCGGCTGCATACCAAGCTCGACCATCCCGAATGGGAGCATGTCGCGACGCTCGGCAACACGATGGGCGCGGACGAGCTGACCGATGCGGCGCTCCCGCTCGAGACTTTGGTGTGGCGGTTGTTCAACGAGGACAGCGACGTCCGCATCCTCGCCGATATTCCCATCACGCGTGGCTGCCGGTGCGATCCCGACTATATCCGGGGCGTGATCGCGAAATTCCCGATCGACGAACGCCGCGACATGGCGGACGAGAGTGGCTTCATCCAGGTCGACTGCGCATTCTGTGCAAAGAAATTCCCGGTTCCGGTCGAGGAATGACGCGTTTCTCAGGCGCGTGACGGCGGGAAATTGCGCGGCGTTAATGCGCTGTTTACCGCGCCGGGCTATACCTCCCACGTGCTTTAGAGATTTCAGCACGTTTCTCCCTTGAGGCTGCTTTAAGCGCCAACCTTTCAGGGCCGCCTTCGGGCGGCCCTTTCTTTTTGCCGCGGTCTGGCCTAGCGCGTCGCGCATCATGACATCATCAGCTCCCTTAGCGGTCGCCCTCGTCTCGGGCGGCCTCGACTCGATGGTTTCCGCCGCCATGCTGCGGGAATCCGGCCGGCGCCTGCTCGCGCTGTCATTCGACTATAACCAGCGTCACCGCGTCGAGCTCGACGCCGCGCGCCGCGTCGCCACCGCGCTTGGCGCCGAACGCCACATCGTCCTGCCGATGGACCTGTCCGCGTTCGGCGGCTCGGCGCTCACCGCGGATATCGACGTGCCCAAGGACGGTGTCGGCACCGATGATGCGGGTGGCATCCCCGTCACCTATGTCCCCGCGCGGAACACGATCTTCCTCAGCCTCGCGCTCGGCTGGGCCGAGGCGGCGGGCGCACGCGACATCTATATCGGCGTCAACGCGCTCGATTATTCGGGCTATCCCGATTGCCGCCCCGAATTCATCGCCGCGTTCGAGGGGCTGGCCGAACTCGCGACCAAGGCGGGGGTCGAGGGCGATCCGTTCCGCATCCAGGCGCCGCTCCAGCACATGACCAAGGCGGATATCGTCCGTGAGGGCACGCGGCTCGGGCTCGACCTCGGGCTCAGCTGGTCGTGCTACGATCCGACGCCCGACGGCAAGCATTGCGGCGAGTGTGATAGCTGCCGGCTCCGGTCGCGCGGCTTCGACGAGGCGGGGATCGCGGATCCCACCGTCTATGCGGTCAAGCCGGTCTGACATGAGTTACGCGGTCAAGGAAATGTTCCTGACGCTGCAGGGCGAGGGCGTGAATGCCGGCCGCCGGGCGGTGTTCGTGCGCTTTGCCGGGTGCAATCTGTGGTCGGGACGCGAACAGGACCGCGCGACCGCGGTCTGCCGGTTCTGCGACACCGATTTCGTCGGCACCGACGGGCTGGGCGGCGGCAAGTTCGCCGATGCGCGAGCGCTGGCGGATGCGGTGGCGGGGTTTTGGGGCACGGGCACGCAGGACCGGTTCGTCGTGCTGACCGGGGGCGAGCCGATGCTCCAGACCGACGATGAGATCGTCGATGCGCTTCACGCGGCAGGCTTCCGGATCGCGATCGAGAGCAACGGCACGCTGCCGGTCCATCCCGGCATCGATTGGGTGTGCATCAGTCCCAAGGCGGGCAGTGTCGTCGTCCAGCGTCACGGCGACGAGCTGAAGCTGGTCTGGCCGCAGCCTGGTACCGACATCGCCGATATCGAGACATGGGATTTCGCGAACCTGCTGCTCCAGCCGCTCGACGACCCGCAGGCGGATGCCAATCGCGATGCCTGTGTCGCGCTGGTGATGGAGCGTCCGCAATGGCGTCTGTCGCTGCAGACGCACAAGATGCTGGGGCTGCGCTAGGCCGCCTTCCCGCTCCGGCAGGTAAAGCCCCCGGCTCAAGGGCCGGGGGGTAATCGTTCAGCGGTTGGCGATGCCGACGCCCGCCGCGGGGGGCCAGTCGAGCGCGCCGCACTTCTTCGCGACCCATTCGGCCTTCTTGTTCCAGCAGATCGGGTCAAGCCGCGGCATCTTCACCCGGTCGCGGCCGATATAGCGCGGGAAACGCTGTTCGCCCCAGGGGATCAGGCTTCTGCGCAGCTCGCGCGTGCGCTGCAGCGTCAGATCGCCGAACTGGCCGCGCGGCGTGAACAGCGCGTCACGGCCGATCGACGCGGTCGTCTGGCAAAAGCCGTATTGCGCGGCGACGGTCGCGAAGTTCGAATAGGTGCGCGTGCCGAACTGGTCGAGCGCAGCCTGGCCGGCCTTGGCGCCCTTGGCCTTGTTGACGCGGAGGAAGTATTTGCCGAGCGTGTCGAAGGCGCCCTGCAGTTCGGTGCCGTGATCCGCGAGAATCGCGTTGTAGTTCGACACCGTCAGCAGCGTCGGTTCGAACTGGCACTGGAGCGCCGCGACGTTCAGCGCCGCGCGCATGTGCCAGACCATCGCCGCGCGCTTCTCCGCGCTGGTGGCGTCGGGCATCGCCTGGCCGAGATCGGCCTCGTCCCCGGTCACCGCCGGCGCGGAGAAATCGCGTGATTGCAGAAAAAACTGGGCCGAGGCGGGCTGAGCCAACGCCATCGAGCCGCTCGCCGCGCAGAGCGCCAGCGCAGTACGCACCATCTTCATTCCCAACTCCCCGGGCATTCCATCCCGAGATTTCTAAAGCGTTTCTTGCCAACTCCCAACTGTTTTGAGGGGCCCAGCAGCCGATCGCGGCTTCGGGTACGGTCCGGGCCGCAGATTTCCGTCGCAGCCGAAACGAGATCGCGCACTGCGGGCAATAAACACGGCTAGCGGTGGCATCGCATATCCCGCCGCCCCGTCATCGACAGGGCCCCAACGACAAGGGGCCGCCCGGTTTCCCGGACGGCCCCCCGCATCACGCAATTTTCCGAAACCGGAAAATTACATCATGTTGTTGGTCATCATGGTGTCGTTCGACATCATCGTGTCGTTCGCCATCATGCCGTCGTTCATCGCGCCGTCAACGGCGGTCATGTTGTCGGTCATCGTGTCCATGCCTTCGGTGGCATTCATGTCGGTGACCATCGTGTTGTCGGTCGTGGTCTCGGTCTTCGGACCGCATGCCGAAACGGCAAGCGCTGCGCTGGCGATCAGCGAACCGGTCAGAACCTTGGAGATGAGTGAACGCATTTGGAAGCTCCCTAGATAGAGGATTTGGTAGGCCTGGAGGCCAGGTATATACCCAAATCGTAGTGGACATTAATCTGTAAAGGCCTGGCCCTCAAGCCTCGTTTTCTTGAGCCAAAGAAAGTGTTTCAAGGAACACGCCGCTCGTCAACGTCAGGGCAGCGTCAAAAGTTGCCATGTCGACCTTCGTGCCGAGCGATTTCAGGCTGGTAACAGGGTATTCGGCAAGGCCGCACGGCACGATTCCGCCGAAATGCGTCAGGTCCGGATCGATATTGACCGCAAAACCGTGCAGCGTCACCCAGCGCTTCACGCGCACGCCGATCGCACCGATCTTCGCCTCGCGGCCGCCGAGATTGGGATCGCGCGTCCAGATGCCGACACGGCCCTCGACCGAAAACGCGGCGACGCCAACCTCGCCGAGCGCCGCGATCACCCAGTCCTCGACCGCGTGGACGAACCGCCGGACGTCGCGCCCGCGCCGTCCGAGGTCGAGCACCAGATAGCCGATCCGCTGCCCCGGCCCGTGATAGGTGTATTTGCCGCCCCGTCCGGTATCGAACACGGGAAAGCGCGGATCGACCAGGTCAACCGGATCCGCGCTCGTCCCCGCGGTGTAGACCGGCGGGTGCTCGAGCAGCCAGATCAGCTCGCGCGCATCGCCGGTGGTCACCGCGGCGGCGCGCGCCTCCATCTCGGCGAGCGCGGTGGCATAGGGGGTCAGGCCGGTATCGGTCCGCCATTCGAGCCCGTCGAGGCGCGACGGCGGATCGGCGGGCGCGTGGCGGCCGGAGGTCGGGAAGGGGGAAGCGGTCACGCGACCCATCTGCGCACTCGCCGCCGGTGATGCAAGCGGGCGGGGGCTTGTCACGCCGGCTGGTCCAACCGTCGCGGGAGTGGTCAAGGCCTGGGGCTTGGGCTACGTCGCGGCGGTATCGGGCATGCGTGCCAGGCGGCGAACGGGGAACAGGCGGATGGGAAGAGGCGTAAAAATCGGCACGGTCTGGGATCGTACCACCGAGGTACTGTCCGGGCGTAGCGGCCAGATCGCGGCGGTGGCGTTGCCGACCCTGGTCCTCCCGCCGGTCGTCAACAATGCGCTCGTCCTGCTCGTTCCGCCGCAGCCGGCGGTGCAGCTCGTCGCCGGCATCGTCGCCGTGGCGTCCGCGTTGCTCGCGATCCTGGGGTCGCTCGCGATCCTCGCGCTGGCGACGCAACCCTCGACCGACCGCACCGAGGCCTATCGTCAGGCGCGGGCGCGGCTGCTGCCCGCGCTCGGCGTGTCGCTCGTCGTCGGGCTGATTGCGCTCGTCCTGATGGCGCCGGTGTTCATCGCGCTGATCGCGTCGCATTTCGACTTTGCCGCCGCGTCCGCTGCCGCCAGCGCGCCCGCGCGAATGCCGCAGCTGCCGCGCGCGACGGCGATGTTCGTCGTGCTCTACAGTCTTGCGCTGGGCGTGATCGCCATTTGGGCCAGTGCGCGGCTGATGCTGGTTACCGCGGTCGTGCTCAACGAGCGGCTCGGGCTCGGCGCGATCCGCCGGTCGATCGCGCTGACCCGCGGGCTGACCTTGAAGCTGATCGGCGTGCTTCTGCTGTTCGCGATCGTGTTCACGATCGCCACCTTCGCCGCTCAGGCCGTTGTCGGGCTCGTCTTTCGCCTGATCCTCGGCGGAGACCAGATCCCGACCGCGATGTTCCTTGCCGGGATCGCCGGCGCGCTTGCCAGTGCGGCGCTGATGGCGCTCGCCTATGTCTTCACGGCACAGCTCTATGTTGCCACCCGAGAGAAACCGATCACCGAATGAAAATCGACTTTACGGGCGTGTTGAAAGACGCCTGGGCCCTGTTCAAGCGCGACCGCGATCTGCTGCTCCGGATCGCCGGGCCCTTCCTGTTCCTGCCCGCCTTCGCGCTCGCGCTCGTCGTGCCCGACCCGCCGCTGCCCGATGCGGCGACGCGGGGCGACGAGGCGCAGGCGCTGGTCTGGGCGCAGGCGGTGACCGACTGGGCGGGAGCGAATGGCGGCTGGTACTGCCTGGCCTATGCACTCAGCTTCTTCGGCATGGCGGCGGTCTATACGCTGTATCTCGATCGTGACCGGGTCGATATCGGTACAGCGCTGCGGCGCAGCGCGACGCTCCTGCCGCGCTATCTGCTCGCGATGATCCTGGTGTCGCTGCCAGCGGGGGCGGGGCTGCTGCTCTATGCGATCCCCGGTCTCTACATTCTCGGTCGGACGATGATGACCGGGCCGGTGCTCGTCGCCGAAGGACCGATCGGCGCGTTCGCCGCGATCCGGCGCAGCCTGTCGCTGACGCGCGGCGCCGGCCTGCCGCTCATGTCGCTCGCCGCGTTCGGCTATATGAGCGGCTGGCTGCTCGGCATGCCCTTCATGGCGCTCGATGGCGCGATGCGCGACGGTGGACAAGGCAATCCGGTGGCGATCGCGCTCGTCGATGCCGGCGCGGCGGCGGCTGCCACCGCCTCGGGGGTCGCGATGGCGCTGATCGCGGTGTCGGTCTATCGGCGGCTGGCGCGCTAGGCGGGCGCGGACCGGCGTGATCCGCCCGCGGGTCTAGCGGCGTCCGCCCAGAAACGGGATCTGCGGCGCGACATCGGCGGGCAGCATCCCGGTCGCGCGCGGATCGGGAAAGGTCTCGATCGTCCGCCGCGTCGCGACGAACCCCTGCGCGCGGTAGAAGCCGAGCGCGTGTGGATGGTCGAGCGTACAGGTGTGCAGCCAGACCCGCTCGACACCCCTGATCCAGGCCCGGGCAAGCGTCTCCGCCATCAGCCACCGACCATGTCCCTGGCCGGCGAGTTCGGGGATCAGCCCGAAATAGGAGATCTCGCAAGCGCCCGCCCGGCGCAGGTCAAGTTCGAGCATCCCCACCTCGATCCCCGCCGGGTCGATCACCGCATGCACGGCAATGCCCGGATCGCCAAGGATCGCGGTGAGCGCGGCATCGTCCATCGCCAGCCTTGAGAACCACAGCCAGTGCGATCCGACCCGGGCGAACAGCGCGCGATAAGACTCCAGTGTCGGCCGCTCCCAGCGCAGCAACCGCAACCGCGAGGTCGGCATCGGCCTGAGCGGCGGCTTGCGCGGCATTTCGAGTGTGGTCACGATCGTGGCGAGCACGTCGTCCGCGACGGGGATCAGCGCCACCGGGCCCCGCTCACGACCAGGTCGCGCGGGGCGGCAGGCTCATCAGGATCGCCTCGATATTCCCCCCGGTCTTCAGCCCGAACAGCGTGCCGCGGTCATAGACGAGGTTGAACTCGGCATAACGACCTCGCCATTCGAGCATCGCGGCCTCGTCCTGCGGTGTGAACGGCGTGTCCATCCGCCGCCGGACGATCCGTGGATAGGCGTCGAGGAACGCCTCGCCGACATCGCGCGTGAACGCGAAATTGGCGTCGAAATCGCCGTCGAGATGATCGAAGAAGATCCCGCCGACGCCGCGGTTCACCTTGCGGTGGGGGATCTGGAAATACGTCTCTGCCCAGTCCCGGAAGCGCGGGTAGTAAGCCGGGTCGTGCGCGTCGCAGGCGGCCTTCATCGTCGCATGGAAATCGGCGGTGTCCTCGGCGATTGGCAGCGGCGGGTTGAGATCGCCGCCGCCGCCGAACCAGCGCTTGGTCGTGTTGAGGAAGCGGCAGTTCATGTGCACCGCGGGGACGTGCGGGTTGGCCATGTGCGCGACCAGGCTGATCCCGGTCGCGAAGAACCGTGGATCCTCGCCCGCACCATGGATCGACTTGGCGAACTCGCCCTCGAAAATGCCGCCGACGGTCGAGACGTTGACGCCGACCTTTTCGAACACCTTGCCCTTCATGACGCCGCGCACGCCGCCACCGCCGGGTTCACCCGACGGATCGATCCGGTCCCAGGGGGTATAGTCGAACACGGCATCCGACCCGGCTTCGCGCTCGATCGTCTCGAACTCCGCGCAGATCCGGTCGCGCAGCGATTCGAACCAAATGCGGGCGGCGGCTTGCTGGGGGTCGAGCTCGGTCATGGCACCGTCCTACAAATCCTGGTCGGGGCGGGGAAGGGGCGCGTTCGCCTGATGCTCACCCCGGTAGGTCAGGCGGGCCAGCCGTCCGTCTGCCGCAACGCCTCTGCCGCGACGATCGCGGTCGCGACCGAGATGTTCATCGACCGCAGGCCGGGCCGCATCGGGATCAGCACGCGCAGGTCGGCGCGGGCATGGACGCCGTCGGGCACGCCCGCGCCTTCGCTGCCCATCAGCAGCACGTCGTCGGACTGGAACGTCGCCGCGTCGAGCCGCACCGCGCCCTTCGTCGTCAGCAGGACAATGCGCCCGCGGACCTGGTCGCGAAACGCCGCCCAGTCGACATGCCGGACGATCTCGACCGCGCCGACATAGTCCATCCCGGAGCGCGCGACCGCCTTTTCGTTCCAGGTGAACCCCATCGGCTCGATCAGATCGACCGCGAGTCCGAGACAGGCGGCGGTCCGCAAAATGGCGCCGACATTGCCGGCGATATCAGGTTGGTAGAGGGCGATACGCATACCGCTGCCTCTAATCCGGAACGCGCTGCAGTCAAAATGCTGTTGGCAAAGCGGGCTTGCGCCGTCTATCACCTATGGGCCTCCGTGGGGACGGTCGGGCAGGATGGGCGTGCGGTGCGGCGAACCGGCATGCGCATCGGGCCACGAGAATAAAGATAAACTGCAAGGGCGAGATGAATGGCGATAGTCGACGACATGGTTCCACCCGGCGAGTCGCCTGAACCGTTTCACGAAGAGGCGCACGATCCGCGCCGCCGCGATTTCATCAATATCGCCGCCGTATCCTTCGCCGGGGTCGGCGCCGTCGCGATCGTCCTGCCGCTGATCAACCAGATGAACCCGTCGGCCGACGTGCTGGCGCAGTCGACCACCGAGATCGACCTGTCGAAGATCCTGCCGGGCCAGGCCATCAAGACGAGCTTCCGCAAGCAGCCGCTGTTCGTGCGCAACCTGACGCCGAAGGAAATCAGCGAGGCCGACGCGGTCGACGTATCGACGCTGCGCGACCCGCAGACGCTCGCGGAGCGGACCAAGGCGGGCAAGAAGAACTGGCTGATCACACTGGGCGTCTGCACGCATCTCGGTTGCGTCCCGCTCGGCGCGGGCGAGGGTGAGAACAAGGGCCCGTTCGGCGGCTATTTCTGCCCGTGCCACGGTTCGGCCTACGACACCGCCGCGCGCATCCGCAAGGGCCCCGCACCGACCAACCTTCAGGTGCCGGACTATGCCTTCAACTCCGACACCGTCGTAACGGTAGGCTGAGGAAACAACCATGAGCTTTCCCTGGGCCAAGCAATACGAACCGAAGCTGCCGCTGACGCGGTGGCTGGATGAACGGCTTCCCGTTCCCCGGCTCGTCTACAACGCGGTCGGCGCCGGTTACCCGGTCCCGCGCAACCTCAATTATTTCTGGAACTTCGGCGTCCTCGCCGGCGCCGCGCTGGCGATCCAGATCATCACCGGCATCACGCTGGCGATGCATTACGCCGCGAACGGCGCGGTGGCGTTCGACTCGGTCGAACACATCATGCGCGACGTCAATGCGGGCTGGTTCCTGCGCTATGCGCACGCCAACGGCGCGTCGATGTTCTTCATCGTTGTCTACACGCACATCTTCCGCGGGCTCTATTACGGCTCGTACAAGGCGCCGCGCGAGATGGTCTGGCTGCTCGGCGTGACGATCTTCCTGCTGATGATGGCGACCGCATTCATGGGCTATGTCCTCCCCTGGGGGCAGATGAGCTTCTGGGGCGCGCAGGTCATCACCGGGTTCTTCTCGGCGATCCCGCTCGTCGGCGACACCATCCGCATCTGGCTGCTCGGCGGATTCGCGCCGGACAACGCCGCGCTCAACCGCTTCTTTTCGCTGCACTATCTGCTGCCGTTCGTGATCGCGGGCGTCATCATCCTGCACATCTGGGCGCTGCACATCCCGGGGTCGAACAACCCGACCGGCGTCGACGTGAAGGGCAAGCAGGATACCGTGCCGTTCCACCCCTATTACACCGCGAAGGACGGCTTCGGGCTCGGCATCTTCCTGCTGGTGTTCGCCGGCCTGCTGTTCTTCTTCCCGAACTATCTCGGCCATCCGGACAATTACATCCCGGCAAACCCGCTCTCGACGCCCGCGCACATCGTCCCCGAATGGTATTTCTGGCCGTTCTACGCGATCCTGCGCGCCTTCACCGCGGACTTCATCCTGCCCGCGAAGCTCTGGGGCGTGCTGGCGATGTTCGGCTCGATCCTGCTGCTGTTCTTCCTGCCGTGGCTCGACAATTCGCCGGTCCGCTCGATGAACTACCGCCCCAAGGCGCGGATCGCGTTCTGGGTGCTGGTCGCCGACATCCTGATCCTGGGCTATTGCGGCGGTGCACCGGCGACGGCGACCTATGTGATCCTCAGCCAGATCTGCGCTGCCTATTATTTCGCGCATTTCCTGATCATCCTGCCGCTGATCTCGCGGTCTGAACGGCCCCGGCCGCTGCCCAATTCGATCACCGAGGCGGTGCTGGCCAAGCGTGGCGGGACGAGCCCGGCGCACACCGCGCTCTCCCCCAAGCCCGCGCACTGATACGGACTAGAGGATACATATATGGTTCGTCTCATCGCATCCCTGGTCGGCGCCGCCTTTGTGCTGGTGCTCGGCATCGCGCTCTTCGGCAGCGTGTCGGGCGTCATCACCGACCCCGTCGCGCCGTCCGCCGAGAGCGTCGCGCACAAGCATCCCAAGGAGCTCGAGCTTGCCTCGAACGGCGTCTTCGGCAAGTTCGACCGCCGTCAGCTCCAGCGCGGGTTCCAGGTCTACAAGGAAGTATGCTCGGCCTGCCACTCGCTGCGGCTGGTGTCGTTCCGCGATCTCCAGAAGATCGGCTATTCGGAACCCGAGGTTAAGGCAATCGCCAACCAGTGGGTGATCGAACAGCCGACGATCAACCCCGAAACTGGCGAAGCCGCGACCCGCAAGAACATCCCGTCGGATCGCTTCCCATCGCCGTTCGCCAACGAGGTCGCCGCCCGCGCCGCCAACAACAATGCGCTGCCGCCCGATCTCTCGCTGATCACCAAGGCGCGCGAAGAGGGCACGGCCTATGTCCACTCGCTGCTGACGGGCTACACCGATCAGCCCGCGGCGTTGCTCAAGCAGTTCCCGGACATCAAGACGCCCGAAGGTCTCTACTACAACCCGTATTTCGCGAACCTCAACATCGCGATGCCGCCGCCGATCACCGCGGACGATCAGGTGGCCTATGCGGACGGGACCAGGGCGACGAAGGAACAGATGTCGGCCGACGTCTCGGCCTTCCTGACCTGGACGGCAGAGCCGAACCTGGAGTCGCGGCACGCCGTCGGCGTCGCGTCGATCCTCTTCATCCTCGTCTTCTGCGGCCTTGCCTGGGGCGCCTATCAGAACGTCTGGCGTGACGTGAAGCATTGATCCCGCGCCGCGGCCACCGCGGCATCAGGGCGTGAACGACGGCGGATCGGGGCAACCCGGTCCGCCGTTTCGCGTTTGGCGATCCGCTGGCCGCCCGTGTCCGTACCCGTGTCCCGGCGCCACGCGCCCATGGCCCACCGGCGGTCCCGGCGCGCGTCAGCCGTCGTTCATGGAACCTGCGGTAGGTGGGTATTGTTGTGCGACCAATGGCGGCGCGTTGGGTCCGCTCTCCAGGTACGGGAGATTTTCGATGTTTTTCAAACGACTAGGACTGGTCAGTCTCGCCATTGGTGTCGGCCTCGGTGTGGCCGGTTGCACCGACGGGTATGGCTATGGCGGCGGCGGGATCGGCTATGCGAGCGATCCCTATTATGGCGGCGGCTACGGCAACGGCTATTATGACGGCTATGGCGGCGGATACGGCGCCGGTTATGCAGGCGTCGGGCTCGGCTCCTATTATGGCTGGTATGGCGACTATTATTATCCGGGTACCGGCGGATACGTCTATGATCGCAACCGCCGTCCGCACCGCTGGAACGGCGCGCAACAGCGCTACTGGCAGGGGCGTCGCGGCAATTATCGCGGTGCCGGCAACTGGGGCAATTTCGCCCGCGGCAACAGCCCCGCCGCGCGCGACTATCGCCAGGACCGGCGTGGCGCGAACCGTGACTTCCGTCAGGGTCGGCGCGAGGACCGTAACCAGCTGCGCGACGGTCAGATCACGCGCGAGCAATATCGCGGCGAACGACGTGAAGCGCGGCAGAGCTATCGTGGCGAGGCACGTCAGGACCGGCGTGAATATCGTCAGCAGCGCGGCAATGGCGGCGGGTTCCGCGGTCGTGGCGGCGGCGGCGGCGGCCGGGGCGGCGCCTATATGAACGTCCCCGTCCCGAAGTGACGGATCAGGATGCAGGCGCGCCCGTCGGGCGCGTCTGCATCAGCGCGTTCGACACGAACGTCATCACCATGACATCGTCCTGATTGAACACCTGCATCCGGCTTTTCACGATCCCCATTTCGGGGCGGCTGGCGGAAACCCGTTTGTCGAGCACCTCGGTCACGCAGCGCAGCGTGTCCCCCGGATAGACGGGCTTCAGCCACTTCAGTTCATCGATCCCGGGCGATCCGAGACTCGCCTGGCGATGCTCGCCGATATGCTCGACCAGCATCGCCATCGTCATCGCGCAGCTATGCCAGCCGCTTGCGGACAGCCGGCCGAAGTGCGTCTTCGCCGCGGCTTCGTCGGACAGATGAAAGGGCTGCGGGTCGTATTTCTCGGCAAAGGCGATCACCTCGTCGCGCGTCACCGGATAGTGGCCGAACGCCGCGGTCGCCCCGACTGCGATATCTTCGAAATACTGCACGCCCGCTGCTCCTCCTATCGTCGCAGCACCTTTTGGAAGGGCGCGTCGTTGCCGTCCAGCCCCGGTTCCGCGGGCAGCCCGATCAGGTCGCGCAACAGCGGCTCGACCGCGACATTGTCGAAGCTCGCGATGGTCTTGCCACCGATGAACGCAGGACCGTTCGCGATGAACAGCGCGCGCATTTCCGGGGCGGCATTGTCATAGCCGTGCGAGCCGCCGGCCGAGACCTTGGTGGGCGTCGTCCGATCGACGCGCCAGCCGACGTCGGCGAGGCACAGATAGCTCGGGACGCGCGGATTGCGGCCATAATGGAAGCGCGCCGGGATCTCCGCCTTGCGCCAGCATTGCAGGTGGTCGCGCTTGCGCAGCAGTCTGGCCTCAAGCGCGGCCTCATGCCCGGGCACCGCAAACAATGTCGCATAGGCGCCCGTCTCGACGAGGCGATAGTCGGCCGGTGCCGCAATCCGGTCCATCGCGACGACGCGTGTGCTGCTGGTCGCCGCCATGCCGTGGTCCGACACGATGACCAGATTGGCCGGCTGGCCGAGCGTCGCGAGCCCGTCGACGAGGCTGCCGATGCTGCCATCTACCTCGGCGGCTGCCTGCGTCGTCAGGGGGGAGTCGGGGCCGTTGTCGTGCGCGGCCATGTCGACGGTATCGAAATACAGCGTCACCAGCTTTGGTCGGATCGCGGCGGGTCGCCGCATCCAGTCGAGGACGGCATTGACGCGCTGCGTGGCGCTGATCTGCTGGTTGAACTGCTGCCAGTCCTGCGGCCGGGTGCCGCCGTCGATCGCGCCGTGGCTGTTGGGTTTCGGCGTGCCGCCGACCGCGACATTGGCGCCCGGCCAGAACATCGTCGCGGTCCGGATCCCCGCCTTTTCGGCATCGACCCAGATCGGCGAGCTTTGGCTCCACCAGAAGGGATCGTCGCTCGCCATGGTGAATTTCTCACCGGGCCGCGCGGGATCCTCCATCGTGTTGCCGACGATGCCGCTGCGATCGGGTCTGAGCCCGGTCACCAGGGTCCAGTGATTGGGGAAGGTGACGCTCGGGAAGGAGGGTCGCATCGCCGCAAAGACGCCGCCGGCGCGCAATCGGTTCAGGTTCGGCGTGACGCCCCGGTCGAGATAATCGGGGCGGAAGCCATCGATCGACACGAGGATCGTCACCGGTGCCCGGACCGCCAGCGGCTGCGCGCCCTGGGGAGCGGCGGTGGCGGTATCGGGGGCAGCCTCGGTCACCGGCGCCAGGGCAGGGGGCGTGGCCGGATAGGCACAGCCCCCGAGCGCGAGTGCCAGAGCTGAAAACGTCGCGTGTCTCATGCCGTCTGTTCTGCTCGCTACGCCCGCCCCCGGCGCGTGACTACACACGCGGGGGCCGCGACATTGTTGGGATCAGCTGTGCAGGAAGTGCATCACGTCGCCGTCATGGACGACATAGGCCTTGCCCTCGGCGCGCAGCTTGCCCGCCTCGCGTGCCTTGGACTCGCCGCCCAGCGCGATGAAGTCGTCGAACGCGATCGTCTCGGCGCGGATGAAGCCCTTCTCGAAATCGCCGTGGATCTCGCCCGCGGCCTGCGGTGCGGTTGCGCCCGCATGGACGGTCCAGGCGCGTGCCTCCTTCGGGC
This sequence comes from Sphingomonas sp. CFBP 13714, assembly GCF_014842205.1. Lineage (NCBI taxonomy): Bacteria > Pseudomonadati > Pseudomonadota > Alphaproteobacteria > Sphingomonadales > Sphingomonadaceae > Sphingomonas > Sphingomonas sp. CFBP 13714. Next base: position 206,201 of record NZ_JACYVG010000004.1, on the reverse strand, counting down.
CGACCGTGAAGAAGGTCAGCAGGTGGAGCAGCTTGTAGCCTGCGGTGATGACGCGGGCGAGGCCGGTTTCTTCCAGCCCCAGCTCGCCCAGGAACTCGCCACGATCCTCGACGGGCATCGTCGCGATCTCGGCCTCGATCGCTGCCGACACGACGACCGCCTCGGCACCCTCGGCCGCGGCCTTCTCGAACACCCGCGCCGACAGCGCATTGCCGTTCGCTGCGTCGCCCTCGTCGACGTTGCAGACGTACAGGACGGGCTTGGCGGTCAGCAGCTGCGCCTGCGCGAACACGCGCGCCTCGTCCTCGTCCTTGGGCACCGTCAGCCGCGCGGGCTTGCCTTCGCGGAGCAGCTCGAGCGCCTGGCCGAGCACGGCGGCGCCGATCTTGGCCTCCTTGTCGCCCTGCATGCCCTTCTTGGCGAGGTTGGGGACGCGCTTCTCCAGGCTTTCGAGATCGCTCAGCATCAGCTCGGTCTCGACCGTCTCGGCATCGGCGATCGGATCGACCTTGTTGTCGACATGCGTCACGTCGCCATTCTCGAAACAGCGCAGCACATGGACGATCGCGTCGACCTCACGGATGTTGCCGAGGAACTGGTTGCCGAGCCCTTCGCCCTTCGACGCGCCGCGCACGAGGCCGGCGATGTCGACGAAGCCGAGTTGGGTCTCGATGATCTTCTGCGAGCCGGCGATCTTCGCCAGCGCGTCGAGCCGCTTGTCGGGCACGCCGACATTGCCGACGTTCGGCTCGATCGTGCAGAACGGATAGTTCGCCGCCTGCGCCGCGGCCGTCTCGGTCAGCGCGTTGAAGAGGGTGGACTTGCCGACGTTCGGCAGCCCCACGATGCCGCAGCGAAAACCCATGATATGCCCTTGGTATAAGATTGTGCGGGCGCTTTAGGGCAGGGCGAGGAGGAACGCCAGCAAGGACGCCTACGCACACGACCGGGCGCGACTTCCCTTATCTCTCCCACCCCGGCGAAGGCCGGGGCCCAGGTGGGGGACGTTGCTCATGAAGGTCGGCACGCCGTTACTGCGACCTTTCCAACTGGGCCCCGGCCTTCGCCGGGGTGGTCGCTGATTTCAACATTCTACTGATCGACCCAAGCGATTGCCGCAATGCAGCAAAATTATCGTACCGCTCGGTAGATATTGCGAGTCCCGTGCGTATATCGCGCTCTGCCAGTCAGATTTAGGAATAGCATGACCACCACCGCCAAGGGCTACGCCGCCCAGTCGCCCGAGACGCCGCTCGCACCGTTCAGCTTTGAACGCCGCGCGCCGGGCAAGACCGACGTCGCGATCGACATCGCGTTCTGCGGCGTCTGCCATTCGGATCTCCACACCGCCAAGGGCGAGTGGGAAGGCACGCTGTATCCGTGCGTCCCGGGCCATGAGATCGTCGGCCGCGTCACTGCGGTCGGTGACGACGTCACCAAGTTCAAGGTCGGCGACATCGCCGGCGTCGGCTGCATGGTCGACAGCTGCGGCCAGTGCCCGTCGTGCACCGATGGCGAGGAGCAATATTGCGAGACGACCGGGTTCGTCGGCACGTATAACGGCCCCGATCCCGTGCTCGGCGGTCACACGTTCGGCGGCTATTCGGACCATATCGTCGTCGACGAGGGCTTCGTGCTGAAGGTTTCGCATCCCGAGGCCGATCTCGCCGCGGTCGCGCCGCTGCTGTGCGCGGGCATCACCACCTATTCGCCGCTCAAGCACTGGAAGGTCGGCCCCGGGCAGAAGGTCGGCATCGTCGGTCTCGGCGGTCTCGGCCACATGGGCGTCAAGATCGCCAACGCGATGGGCGCCGAGGTCTATGTCTTCTCGACCTCGCCGAACAAGCGCGAGGATGCCAAGCGTCTCGGCGCGAAGGACCTGATCGTGTCGAAGGATGCCGATGCGATGGCGGAGCATGCGAACAGCTTCGACTTCATCCTCAACACCGTTGCTGCGCCGCACAATCTCGACCCCTTCCTCGAGCTGCTCAAGCGCGACGGCACGATGACTCTGGTCGGCGTGCCTGCCGAGCCGCATCCGTCGCCCTCGGTCGGCAATCTGATCTTCCGCCGTCGCCAGCTGGCAGGCTCGCTGATCGGCGGGATCGCGGAGACTCAGGAAATGCTAGATTTCTGCAACGAGCACGGGCTGGTCTCGGACATCGAGATGATCAAGATGGACGAGATCGAGCCGGCCTATGACCGCATGGTCAAGAGCGACGTGAAGTATCGCTTCGTCATCGACATGGCGTCGATGAAGACGGCGGCCTGATCGGGCAGGGGGCGGCGCTCGCCGCGAGTGCCGCTTCCCCCAATTACCTCCCCGGCGAAGGCCGGGGTCCAGGTGGGAAGGCCAATGTGATGCAGGCCAGCCCTTCGTTAGCGACCTTTCCCAACTGGGCCCCGGCCTTCGCCGGGGAACGGTCGTTTCAAACGATCACCCGGCCCCTAAATTACCACCGGTAATTGAAACTGATGCTGATCCGCTCGCCCTTCGCAGCATTCGGCACGACCTCATGCCTGAGCCAGCTCTCCCAAAGAAACACGCTCCCCGGCTTCGGCACCGCATAGACGAACGTCCGCAGATCCTCCGGCGCGTCGTCGAGCCGGGTCGGCGCGGCCATCATCATCGGCAGCCGCGGATCCTCCAGCTTCAGTGCGCCCGCGCCTTCGGGGATCGTCACGTACATCGTCCCCGACACGACGCTGTGCGGATGGATATGCCCCGAATGCGCGCCGCCTGGCTTCAGGACGTTCACCCACAGGCTGTCGAGCTTCAGCTTCCGCCCGCCCAGATCGAACGCGCAGTCCTTGGCGAACGCTGCGACATGCTTGTTGAGCAGCCGCACCAGATCGCCGAACCGCGGATCGCGCAGCGGCAGGTCGTTGAGCGAGGCGTAGGACGTATACCCGCGATAGCCATGCGCCTTGGACCAGCCGATGCCGGCGCGGTCCGCCTTGGCCAGTTCGCGCGAGGCGTCCTCGAGCTCGTCGACCAGATGATCGTCGCCGAGATCGGCCTCGTAGAAGCGCGTGGCGAACAGCGAGCGGGTGGTCATGGTTGCATCCTCACAGCGACATCATTCATGAAGCGGACGTCGTCGCCCGCCGCCAGCCACGCGGCCTCCGCGGCGATCGCGCCGAGCATGTCGGACAGCGGCTCGATCTCCGTCTTGGCGTAATTGCCGAGCACATAGCCGGTGACCCGGTCCTTGTGACCCGGATGTCCGATGCCGAGCCGCACGCGGCGGAAATCGGGGCCGAGATGCTGATCGGTCGAGCGCAGCCCGTTATGCCCCGCGGTCCCGCCGCCGGTCTTCACCTTCACGCGGAAAGGGGCGATGTCGAGCTCGTCGTGGAACACCGTCAGCGCGTCGACGTCCAGCTTGTAGAAGCGCAGCGCCTCGCCGATTGCGCGGCCGCTCTCGTTCATGAAGGTCGCGGGCTTCAGCAGCAGGATCTTTTCCGATCCGATCCGGCCTTCCTGCGTCCAGCCCTGGAACTGCTTCTTGACCGCGCCGAAGCCGTGCACCGCGGCGATCGCGTCGGCGACCATGAACCCGACATTGTGCCGGTGCATCGCATATTGCGCCCCCGGATTGCCGAGTCCCGCCCAGATCTGCACGTGTGATTCTCCAAAAACGATCGTTGCCCGCGCCCCAAACCGTCATTCCCGCGGAGGCGGGAACCCATAGTGGCAAACCTCTCGATTCCATAGGAAGGTCCGAGGGTCTGGGTCCCCGCCTGCGCAGGGAGGACGGCTTTTTTGGGGGGGCGGAATGGCTTACAAAACGAAACGGGCGGGAAAGCCCTAGCTTTCCCGCCCGCCAGATCATCCGAAGACGAAGGAGATTAGTCCTTCTTCTGCGGCGTGATCTTGTCGTCGTCGTTGTGATCGTCGTTAGGCTCGACCACGGGCTCTTCGTCCGAAGCAGCCTCGGCAGCCTGCGCCTCGGCGACTTCAGCCTCGAGCTCTTCGTCCTCGACGGTCGGGACGGTCGGCGGCACGATCGTGGCGATCGCGAAGTCGCGGTCGTCGATCGCGGGCGTCGCGCCCTTGGGCAGCGTCACGTCGCTGATGTGGATCGAATCACCGATTTCCATGCCGGCTAGCGAAATCGAGATCTCGCTCGGGATGTCCGATGCGTCGACGACCAGCTCGACCTCATGGCGCGTAATGTTGAGGACGCCCTTGCCCTTCTTGATGCCCGGTGCGTCGTCCTCGTCGGTGAACACGATCGGCACGGCGACCGTGACGGTCGAATGCTCGCCGATGCGCAGAAAATCGACATGGATCGGGCGATCCGTGACCGGGTGGAACGCAACGTCCTTGGGCAGCGTGCGCACGCCGTTGACCATCACGACCGAATTCATGAAGTGGCCGGTCATCAGCGCCTTCATCAGCGCCTTTTCCTCGAGGTGAACCGAGGTGGGTTCCTTGTTCAGGCCGTAGATCACGGCAGGCACGCGGCCATCACGACGCAGCGCCCGGGAGGCTCCCTTGCCAACCCGGTCACGCGTCTCGGCTGCGAGCGTCAACTGGTCGCTCATCAATATTCTCCGAAACTCGTTTGTTGTTCTTCCCGCCCACGCCTCCAGGGATGACCATGGACCGGAAGCGCGGGCGCATAGCGGAAGCGACGGCGAAAAGCAATATTCCCCCTCTCCCCCGCGGGGGAGAGGGAGGGGCCCGCACGCACTTGCGTGTGGGAGGGTGAGGGCACGGTCTGCCCCAACTGCGTGCCCTCACCCTTCCGTCGCCTACGGCTCCTCCCTCCCTCTCCCCCGAGGGGAGAGGGATTCGGTCGCTCAATACTTGACCCGCTCCGCCGTCACGCCGAGCTTCGCCAGTTGCGCCTGAACGCTATCGGCACCCGCAAGATGTCCGGCGCCGACCGCGACGAACACCGTCCCCGGGCTCTTCATCCGGTTCGCGACCCACTCCGCCCATCGGGCATTGCGATCGACCAGCAGGATCTTTGCCACCTCGGGCGAATCCTTCAGGCTCTCGTTCATCTCCTTGGCGAGCGCCTCGGGATCGCCCTTCGCCCATTCGTCGACCATCGTCGCCATCGTCGTCTCGAGCTTGGGGAGTTCGTCGATCGTGCTGCCGAGGAACTGCAGCTGTGCCTGTTGCGACAGCCCGCCGAAATAGCCCAGCTGCTGTTCCGCCGTCTCCAGCCCCGTCACCGGCTTCCCCGCCGCCTTGGCCGCGGCAGTGATCACCTGCTCGGGCCCGTTCGCGGCGTCATAGCCAAGCTTCGACAGCGGCGCGATCGACAGGTTGGTCGCCGCGAGCCACGGGCGGAACCGGTCGAACGCGTTCGCCGGCAGCCCCAGATCGGTCACTGCCTTGGCATAGGCGGCGCGCTTGTCCGCCGGGATCTGTTCGGTCAGCGTCGGCCCGTCCCTCGTCACGCCGGTCGCCATGACCAGGGTCTGCATCTTGGCGGGATCGGGCATCACCAGCTCGAGCACGACCTGCTGCGAGCGGTCGAACGCGGTCTTCACCGCCTCGTCGAACCAAGTCATGCCGGGTTTCAGCACATGGATCGTCCCGAACAGGTAGATCGTCGTGTCCTTGTCCTTCACCACCCACAGGGCGGGATCGGCATCGTTGGCGGCCTGCGCGGGCTTGGGCGCGACCTGCGCGCAGGCGGGGAGGGCGAACGCCATCGCGATGGCGGACAGCGTCGAGCGCAGCGGGGCGGAGCGAAGCGACGCGAGTCGGGAAAACAGCTTCAAGGGGAGGGCATCCTCATCGTTGGTCGGCCCCATGTAGGATGCGCGATCGCAACGCACCACTTGCCTCGCGCACCCCCATCCGCCAAAGCCCGCGCGTGACCCAGCCCCTGAAAAAGCCTCTTAGCTTCCAGCGCATGATCCTCACGCTCCATGACTATTGGAGTGATCACGGGTGCCTGATCCTGCAGCCCTACGACATGGAAATGGGTGCGGGCACGTTCCACACCGCGACGACGCTCCGCGCGCTCGGTCCGAAACCGTGGAACGCCGCGTTCGTCCAGCCCTGTCGCCGTCCCACGGACGGCCGCTACGGCGAGAACCCCAACCGGCTCCAGCATTATTACCAGTATCAGGTGATCCTGAAGCCATCGCCGGCGAACCTCCAGGAACTCTATCTGGGCTCGCTCGCTGCGATCGGCATCGACATGCTGAAGCACGACATCCGCTTCGTCGAGGACGATTGGGAAAGCCCGACGCTCGGTGCCTGGGGGCTTGGCTGGGAGGTCTGGTGCGACGGCATGGAGGTGACGCAGTTCACCTATTTCCAGCAGATGGGCGGCTTCGACATGAAGCCCGTTGCGGGCGAGCTGACCTACGGGCTCGAGCGGCTGGCGATGTATATCCAGGACAAGGACAGCGTCTACGACCTCGCGTTCAACGACGCCGGGGTGACCTATGGCGAGGTGTTCCTGGAAAACGAGCAAGAGATGTCGAAGTGGAACTTCGAGGTCGCCGACACGGACTCGCTGTTCGACCAGTTCCGCAAGCACGTCGCCGAATGCGAGAACAGCTTGAGCCACAAGCTGCCGATCCCGGCCTATGAGCAGGCGATCAAGGCCAGCCACGTCTTCAACCTGCTCCAGGCCCGCGGCGTCATCTCGGTCGCCGAACGCCAGGCTTATATGGGCCGCGTCCGCGACCTCGCCAAAGGCGCCTGCGCCGCCTGGATGGACAAACACGGATGGGCCGCATGACGCGCCTCCGCAGCGCCGCAGGCCCCGATCAATCCTTCTTATCTCTTCGCGCCTTTGCGCCTTCGCGTGAGAAAATCATGTTCACGCAAAGGCGCGATGGCGCGAAGATGGAGCGCCCCGCGTGACCGACTTCCTTCTTGAACTCCGCTCCGAAGAAATCCCCGCCCGCATGCAAGCGCGCGCGCGTGAAGATCTCGCCAAGCTGTTCAGCGCCGAGCTCGCCAAGGCCGGGATCGCCACCAGCGATATCGTCACTTACGCGACGCCGCGCCGCCTGGCGCTGATCGCACGCGACCTGCCGATCGAGACCGCCGCCGTCTCCGAAGAGGTGAAGGGCCCCAAGACGTCGGCGCCCCCGCAGGCGCTCGAAGGGTTCCTCCGCAAGACCGGCCTCATGCGCGAGCAGCTGGTCGATCGTGTCGGCACGTTCTTCGCGGTCACCGAAAAGCCCGGCCGCGCCACCGCGGACGTGCTTGCCGAGGCGATCCCTGCGATCGTCCGCGCGTTTCCCTGGCCCAAGTCGATGCGCTGGGGCGATGCCTCCGCCAGCACCGAATCGCTGCGATGGGTCCGCCCGCTGCAGGGCATCGTCGCGCTGCTCGGCGAGACGATCGTGCCGTTCGAGATTGCCGGCATCGCGAGCGGCGCCGCGACACTCGGCCACCGCTTCCACCATCCGTACCAGATCACGATCGGCGGTGCGCACGACTATGTCGAGAAGCTGCGCGCCTGCCATGTCATCGTTGACCAGGACGAGCGCGCGATCCTGATCCGCGATCACGCACGCGAGGCTGCGATTCAGGCCGGGCTCGAACTGATCGAGGACGAGGGCCTCGTCGCCGAGAATGCCGGGCTCACCGAATGGCCGATCCCGCTGCTCGGCCGGTTCGATCCGGCGTTTCTAGACGTGCCGCCCGAGGTGATCCAGCTCACCGCGCGTGTGAACCAGAAATATTTCGTCTGCCGCAGCGCCGACGGGACGCTGGCGAACGCGTTCGTCTGTACCGCTAACATCGCTGCGCACGACGGCGGCGCGAAGATCGTCGAGGGCAACCGCAAGGTCCTCGCCGCGCGTCTGTCGGATGCGAAATTCTTCTACGACACCGACCTGAAGGTGCCGCTCGAAGAGCAGGCGGAGAAGCTCGAAAAGATCGTCTTCCACGAAAAGCTCGGCACGGTGGCGGACAAGGTCGACCGCGTCGCCAAGCTCGCACGCTGGCTGGTAGAAGAGGGTATTGTAACTTCTGCCCCCCTCCCCTTCAGGGGAGGGGCCGGGGGTGGGGAGTCTCCGCAAATGCCCAAGTCCGTGTCCGCGGACAGCCCCCACCCCAACCCCTCCCCTGAAGGGGAGGGGCTTGCAGACCTCGCCGATCGCGCAGCGCGTCTCGCCAAGGCGGATCTCGTCACCGGCATGGTCGGCGAGTTTCCCGAATTGCAGGGCCTGATGGGCGGCTACTACGCCGCAGCCCAAGGCGAGCACCCCGCCGTCGCTGCCGCGATCCGCGACCATTACAAGCCGGTCGGGCAGGGCGATGATGTCCCGACTGACCCGGTGACGGTAGCGGTGTCGCTGGCGGACAAGCTGGATACGCTATTCTCGTTCTTTGCCGTGAAGCTATTTCCAACTGGCTCAAAAGACCCGTTCGCTTTGCGAAGGGCCGCTCTGGGTGTCTTGCGGACCATTCAAAAGGCCAATCTCAAATTCAAGATCGACGCGGCAGCTCGCGCCTGGTCTGGGGAAGAGAACGCTGCGCTCGGTATAGTACTCTCCGACTTTCTGCATGATCGCCTCGGCGTTCAGCTGCGCGAAGCCGGCATCCGCTATGATTACGTCCAAGCTTCCACCGGTTGGAGCACTGGAAGCGACGACCGCATTGATCGGGTCGAAGCGCGGGCCAAAGCGCTCGCGAATTTTATATCGACCGAGGATGGGAAGAACCTGCTCGCCGGCTACAAGCGCGCGGCCAATATTCTGAAGAAGGAAGCCCCTTCTACTTCCCCTCTCCGCGTAGGGGAGAGGGAGCAGTATGCGCCCGAACCCGCAGAGGCCGCGCTCCAGTCCGCGCTCGACTCCTCGGAACCTCGCGCAACTGCAGCAATCGCGGCCGAAGATTTCGCCGCGGCGATGGCCGCGCTCGCGTCGCTGCGGGCGCCGATCGATGCATTCTTTGATAGCGTTATCGTCAACGACCCTGATCCCGCCAAGCGCTCCGCCCGTCTCGCGCTACTTGAGCGTGTTCGCGCCGCAGTGCACAACGTCGCGGACTTTTCAAAGATCGAGGGCTGACCCGCCCCGCTTGCAAAGACAATCTCTGCCGCCTTGCGCGCAACAACACCTAGAGGACCTGCGATGACCCAATATGTGTACCGTTTCGGCGGCGGTGTTTCGGACGGCGGCAAGGGCGACAAGAACCTGCTCGGCGGCAAAGGCGCGAACCTCGCCGAGATGGCGTCGATCGGCCTGCCGGTGCCGCCGGGCTTCACGATCTCGACCGATTTCTGCGCGGTCTATTATGACGAGGGCGGCCAGTTCCCGCAGGGCCTGCGCGACGAGGTCGCCACCGGCCTCGCGCATATCGAGGGCGTGACCGGCAAGGTGTTCGGCGACGCCGCCGACCCGCTGCTCGTTTCGGTCCGCTCGGGTGCCCGCGCCTCGATGCCGGGGATGATGGACACCGTCCTCAACCTCGGGCTCAACGACGAGACGGTCGAGGGCCTCGCTGCCAAGTCCGAGGACGCGCGCTTCGCGTGGGACAGCTATCGCCGCTTCATCCAGATGTATGCCGACGTCGTCCTCGAGCTCGATCACGGCGCGTTCGAGGAAGCGCTCGAGATCGCCAAGGAAGACCAGGGCTTCACGCTCGACACCGAGCTGAGCGCGGACGACCTGCGCGCGCTGGTAACCGAATATAAGGGCCTCGTCGAAAAGCTCTGGGGCAAGCCCTTCCCGCAGGACGTCCACGACCAGCTCTGGGGCGCGGTCGGTGCGGTGTTCGGCTCGTGGCAGTCGGAGCGCGCGAAGGTCTATCGCCGGCTCAACGACATCCCCGCCAGCTGGGGCACCGCGGTCAACATCCAGGCGATGGTGTTCGGCAATATGGGCGACACCTCGGCGACCGGCGTCGCGTTCACGCGCGATCCGTCGAAGGGCGACCGCGCCTATTACGGCGAGTTCCTGATCAATGCGCAGGGCGAGGACGTCGTCGCCGGCATCCGCACCCCGCAATATCTCACCAAGGTCGCGCGCGAGGACGCCGGCGCCAAGGCCGCCTCGATGGAAGAGGCGATGCCCGAGGTGTACGGCCAGCTCGCGGGCGTTTTCGACACGCTCGAAAACCATTACCGCGACATGCAGGACATCGAGTTCACGGTCGAGAAGACCAAGCTCTGGATGCTCCAGACGCGCGCGGGCAAGCGGACCGCCAAGGCCGCGCTCAAGATCGCGGTCGACATGGCGAATGAGGGGCTGATCACGCGCGAGGAGGCGATCCTGCGCGTCGAGCCGATGGCGCTCGACCAGCTGCTCCACCCGACGCTCGATCCCAATGCCAAGCGCGACGTGCTGACCAAGGGGCTTCCCGCCTCGCCGGGCGCAGCCTCGGGCGCGGTGGTGTTCGATGCGGATGCGGCGGAGAAGAAGGCCGCCGACGGCGTCGCGGTGATCCTCGTCCGGACCGAAACCTCGCCCGACGACATTCATGGAATGCACGCGGCGCGCGGCATCCTGACCGCACGCGGCGGGATGACCAGCCATGCGGCGGTCGTTGCGCGCGGCATGGGGCGCCCGTGCGTCTCGGGCGCGGGTACGTTGTCGATCGACACCAAGGCGAAGATCATGCGCTGCGGCGGCCGCGAGGTGAAGGAGGGCGACCTGCTCACGATCGACGGGAGCACCGGCGAAGTAATGATCGGCGCGGTCGCGACCGTGCAGCCCGAGCTGTCGGGTGATTTCGGCACGCTGATGACCTGGGCGGACGAGGTTCGTCGCCTCAAGGTCCGTGCCAATGCCGAGACGCCCGAGGATTGCCGGGTCGCGCGCGAGTTCGGCGCGGAGGGCGTCGGGCTGTGCCGCACCGAGCACATGTTCTTCGAGAGCAGCCGCATCACCAACGTCCGCCAGATGATCCTGGCGAGCGACGAGAAGGGCCGCCGCGCCGCGCTCGAGAAGCTGCTCCCCGAACAGCGCAAGGACTTCACCGAGATCCTCGAAGTGATGGCCGGGCTGCCGGTGACGATCCGTCTGCTCGATCCGCCGCTCCACGAATTTCTGCCGCACGAGGAGTCCGAATTCGCCGAAGTCGCGACCGCGGCCGGGATCGACGTCGACACGCTCAAGCGTCGCGCGGCGGAACTGCACGAGTTCAACCCGATGCTCGGCCATCGCGGCTGCCGTCTCGGCGTGACCTATCCCGAGATCTACGAGATGCAGGCGCGTGCGATCTTTGAGGCGGCGGTCGACGTCGCGGAGAAGTCTGGCGCGGCCCCGATCCCCGAGGTCATGATCCCGCTGGTGGCGACCCGCCGTGAGCTGGAGCTGATGAAGGTGGTCGTCGACAAGGCCGCGCAGGCGGTCTTCGCCGACAAGGGCCGGACGATCGAATATCTGGTCGGCACGATGATCGAGCTGCCCCGCGCCGCGCTGCGGGCTGGCGAGATCGCGGAAGTCGGCGAATTCTTCTCGTTCGGCACCAACGACCTGACGCAGACGACGCTGGGCGTCAGCCGCGACGACGCGGCGCGGTTCCTCGGCGCCTATGTCGAACAGGGCATCTATGCGAAGGACCCGTTCGTCAGCATCGACGTTGAGGGTGTCGGCGAACTGATCGAGATCGCCGCAGAACGTGGCCGCAAGACGCGCTCGGGCATCAAGCTCGGCATCTGCGGCGAGCATGGCGGTGACCCGGCGAGTATCGCATTCTGCGAGAAGGTCGGCCTCGATTACGTCTCGGCCAGCCCGTACCGCGTGCCGATCGCGCGGCTTGCGGCGGCGCAGGCGGCGCTGAACAAGCAGTAACCAACCACCCCGGCGGAGGCCGGGGCCCAGGTGGAATGTCCAGAGTAACTAGGGACCCTCCACAGCTACCAAACATTCCCAACTGGGCCCCGGCCTCCGCCGGGGTAGTGCAAAAGAGTGTTTCCCCGCGAAGGCGGAGATCCAGACTGGGCTCCCGCCTTCGCGGGAGAACAAAGTTTTGGGGGACGGCGCCCCCGAACCCTCACCGACGCTGGTTGAAGTCGAACCAGCCGCGCTTGGACCCGTCGGTCGCATAGCCCGGCCGGCCCGTTGCATAGCCGTCCGAATAGGCCACATCCCGGTCCCGCGAGACGGGCGCCGCCGTCGTCCGGGCGACCGGTGCAGCCACCGGTGCCGCCACCGGCGCTGCCGCTGCCGCCTTCACCAATCGCGCATTCTCATGCTCCGCCTCGACCGCACGCTGTTCGGCGGCACTCGCACGCAGGTCGGTCTCCTTGCGGGTCGCGCCATGGGCATCGCGCTCGGCGAGGTAGCGCGCCTTCCACTTCTTGCCGCCGGGATGGCTGGCGAGGCCCAGCAGCCAGCCCGCGATCAGGACCAGCCCCAGTGCGGCGAACTGCGTCGGTGTGGAAAACAACGGCATCGTGAAAACCCTCCTGTTACGGGGGCTCAACGAACCGCTGCGGCTGCGGTTGCCTCAGCTCTTGAGCAACGCATCCGAGATCGAACAGGCCGCCGGCCCGAGGATGACGACGAACAGCACGGGCAGGATGAACAGGATCAGCGGCACGGTCATGATCGCCGGCAGCCGCGCGGCCTTTTCCTCGGCGCGCATCATCCGTTCGTTGCGAAATTCGTTCGACAGCACGCGCAGCGCCGAGGCGAGGGGGGTGCCATATTTCTCGGTCTGGACCATCGTCGTGACGACGCCCTTCACCGCGTCGAGCTTTACACGGCCGGCGAGATTCTCGAACGCGCTGCGCCGGTCGGTCAGGAAGCCCAGTTCGATCGCGGTCAGCGTGAACTCCTCGCCCAGTTCGGGATAGGCGCGGCCGAGTTCGCGCGCGACGCGGTGGAACGCCGCATCGATCGTCAGCCCCGCCTCCGCGCAGATCACCAGCAGGTCGAGCGCGTCGGGCAGGCCCTTGCGGATCGCATCGGTGCGCTTGGTGATCTTGTTGTCGAGATACAGGTCGGGGGCCTTGTAGCTGAGGATGAAGCTGACCGCGACGAGACCGTATTTCTTGAGCGGGCTCCACGTCGCGAAGCCGTCCGTGCCATAGACCCAGATGACCATCGCGCCGCCGATCACGATCGGCAGGACGAGCCGGCCGAAGATCACCGCGGGCGCCCATTCCTTCGACCGGATTCCCGCCTGCGCCAGCTTGACCTGGACCGCCTTGACCTGGCTGTCCTGCAGGACCTTCATCGACGACAGCCAGCCGCGCATACGGTCCGCGGCATCGTGGCGCTGGACGAGCTTGGCACGGCGCTTGGTCGAGGCGGTGATGCCCGCTTTCAGCTGTTCACGACGATCGTTGAGCGCCTTGACCCGCTTGGCCATCGGATCGCTGACCGTGGTGGCGGCATAGATCGCCACCATCACCGCGAAGGCGGCGATTCCCGACAGGATCGTCGCGACCCACAGGACGTCGAATCCGAGCAGCATAGGTCCGGCGGTCTCACCCATCATCCTGCTCCTAAATCTCGAAGCTGATCATCTTGGACATGATGAACGACCCGATCGCCATCCAGCACAGCCCGCCCATGCCGATCACCATCAGCCGCTCGTCGATGAAGAACTTCTGCATGTACGTCCCGTTGATGAACCAGATCAGCCCGAACACGATGAACGGCAGCGCGCCGATGATATAGGCCGACGCCTTGGACTCGGACGACATCGCCTTGATCTTCAGCTTCATCTGCGCGCGCATCCGCAATACGTGGGCGAGATTGGCGAGCGTCTCGGCCAGATTGCCGCCGGTCTCGCGCTGGATCGCGATGGTGATGACGAAGAACTGGAATTCGGGCGTGCCGAGCCGGTCCGCGGTTTCCTGGAGCGCGACGTCCATCGTCCGGCCAATCTTCATCTTGTCGCTGACCGATCGGAATTCCTCGCCGACCGGACCATCGACCTCGGCGCCGACGACGCCGATCGTCTCGCTGATCGGCAGACCGGAGCGCAAGCCGCGTACCAGCAGCTCGATCGCGTCGGGAAACTTCTGCGTGAACTTGGCCACCCGGCGCTTGAGGACCTTGCCGACCACCAGATGCGGGATGCCGATGCCGACGAACAGGCCGACGAACAGCGCGAGGAAGATCGGCATGCCACGCACCAGCATCAGGAACGCGACGACCAGCGTCAGCCCCGCGGTCGCCATGCCATATTGTCCGACGGTCCAGTCCTTGCCGGTCATCGCCAGCCGCTTGGCAAGCTCGGCACGGTTGGGCAGGAACCGCCCGACCGCCAGATCCATCCGCGTGTCGCCCGCCATCGCGATCCGGCGCATCTGCGCCTCGGGCATGGCAACGCCGTCCCCGTGGCGCAGACGCAGCGACGCGACCCGGCGTGTCTGGGCGCGCCCGGTGGAGGGACCGGCAAAGGCGAACACCAGCAGGCCGAGCACGGTGCAGCCGCCCAGCGCGACCATGATGACGGGAAGGATGTCCATCGCCACCTTAGGCCCTCTGCGCCCGATCGGCGCGCATCCGCGACCCGTGCGGCGTCACGACTTGGTCGCCCGCTTGGCCATCAGCCCCTTCAGGTCGCTGAACTTGCCGAGCAGCGAGACGCCGCCCGACCGGCGGGGCGTCTTGGTGCTCGCAGCCTCCGTACCGGTGGCATCGACCGCGACCATCAGTTCGGTGACGAGCGCGACGATCGGCACGATCGTCTTCGACGTCTTGCCGGCCTCGACGATCGGCTTGCCGAGCTTGGCGGCCTGCGCCGCGAGCTTCTGGTCGAACACCACGACATGATCGATCCGCCGCTCGATCGAGCCCTCGAAATCCTTGCGGCTGATCTCCAGCTGGCCGCCGGCATGCATCCGGTTGGCAAGCACGAGCACCCGGGTCTTCGGCGCGTTGGACTTCATCCATGACAGCAGGCGGATCGTGTCGCGCGCCGCCGCCAGCGTCAGGTCGGTGACGAGCACCGCGAGGTGGACCTCGCTGATCAGATGCGGATGCTGGACCAGCATGCCACGCGGCAGGTCGACGATCGTGCAGTCGAACGCCGCACACATCTCCTCCTGCAGCTGGTAGAAAGCGGCGCCGTCGGTCATCAGCGGCGCGTTGATCGGCGCCTCCGCGCTCAGCACCGACAGCTTCTCCGACGCCTTGACCATCGCGCGCTCGATGAACAGCCCGTCGATCCGGCTCGGATTCTCGATCGCATCGGTCAGCCCGCGGCCCGGCTCGAGATCGAGCGACAGCGCGCCGGTGCCGAAATGCACGTCGAGATCGAGCAGCGCGGTCGCGCGCTGTTCCTTCTCCGCGATCAGCCAGGCGACCGACGTCGCGATCGTCGATGCGCCAACGCCGCCGCGCGTGCCGATGATCGCGATCGAGCATTGCGGTCGCGCGGGGGCATGTTCGACATGCTTGGGCGCGCTGAGCATCGCCTGCGCATGGCCGAACGCCTCGCGCAGCATGTCGGGATGCAGCGGCTTGAGCAGATAGTCCTGGATCCCGCTGGCGACGAGATCGCGGTAGAGCCGGACATCGTTCACCTGGCCTGCCGCGATCACCACCGTGCCGGGCTCGCACACTTCGGCCAGCGCGTTGATGTCGTTGAGCGGATCGCCCGATTCGGCGAGGTCGACGAACAGGATCTGCGGGCTGGCGGACACTGACAGCGACTGGATCGCGTTGCGCAGACCGCCCTTGCTGACCTTGTCGACCGACCAGCCGAGTTCGGCCGCGATCGGGCGCAGCGCCTCGGCGGTCGCCTCGTCGCAGACATAGGCGGCGAAGGGTTCGCGGTGCGCGATGCCTGCGGGCTTCCAGGGTGCGTTCATCACTTGCCCCCTGTGGTTTCGGAACGCAGCGCGTTGTTTGCGCCAGTCGGCACCGCGCGGCGATACACATCGATCGCCTTGAACGAGGAGGCCGGGTCATAGGTCTCGGCGTCGCCGGAGCCGCGCACCAGATCCTCGGGCCGCGCGACCATCGCCGCAAGGTTGCGGTTCATCGCGCACCCATAGTTGGACGAGGTATGGCTGGCGATGTCGATGCTCGCGTCGCGCGACCAGTCGGGGCAGCCGGGGACATCGGCGCGCATCCGCGTGACGACGATCCGGATCGCACCGGGGCTGACCGGCGCCTGCGTGACCGGGGTGTCGGGGGACAGCAACAGGCCATAGCCCGCGACGACGTCGGCGATCTCGGCGCGCGCCATCGGTGCTTCGCCCGCGGGATCGTCGATTGCGACGCGGTCGCCATAGCCGACCCGCATCGTCGTCATCCATCCCGCCAGCCGCCGCGCCTCCCCCTGCGCCAGCGTGCCGCCGGCGGTGCCGAGGTCGAGCGCATAGTTGGCGCGGCTCACGATCGGCTGGTGAACCGATTCGAGACCGCGATTCTCGGTTCCCATACAGCCGCCGAGCAGCAGCGCGGATCCGAGCGATAGCAGCAGGATCGGGTGTTTCGTCATCGTGCGAAGTCCTTGAAACATGGCGCGGCGCGGGATCAGTTGGAGAAGCCGGGCATCGGCGTGGCGCCCTTGCTCGTCTTCGTGCTCGGCTTGGTGCCCGTCGTGAGAGCCGGCTGCTGCGGGTCGCGGGTCGGGATGGGGCCGACCGGGGCGGCAGCGCCGATTGCGGGGTTCGCATAGCCCATCGGCGCGACGCTCGGCACCGGCCGGCGCCCGCCCGTCGTTCCGCCGCCGAGATCGCCGAGCAGGACCCGGCCGGCATCGGTCGGTGCCTTGTAGCCGTCGGTGGGCAGCGCGATGTCCGCCGGGTTGTTGACCGGCTTGACCAGATAGGGGGTGATGATCACCACCAGCTCGGTCTCGTTGCGCTGGAAGCTGTTGGAGCGGAACAGCGCGCCGATGATCGGCAGGCTCGCGAGCCCCGGCGTCTTGTCATAGGTGTTGTTGTGGTTGTTCGACAGCAGCCCGCTGATCATCATGCTCTGGCCCGAGCCGAGCTCGACCGTCGTCTCGGTCCGCCGCGTCGTCAGCCCCGGCACGCGGGTGCCGTTCAGCGTGACCGCGTTAGAATAATCGAGCTGCGACACTTCGGGGCGGACGCGCAACGAGATGCGACCGTCCGAGAGCACGGTCGGCGTGTAGGCGAGGCTGACGCCATATTGCTTATACTCGACCGACACCGTGCCCAGCGCCTGCGCGATCGGAATCGGCACTTCGCCGCCTGCGAGAAACGTCCCCGTCTCCCCCGACAGCGCGGTGAGGTTCGGGTTGGCGAGCGTGGAGACCTGTCCGGTCTGTTCGCCAAGGTCGATCGCCGCGAGCAGGTCGAGCCCCAGCAGGCGCCCGGCCATCCCGATCGTGGAGCCGGTGGTGGATTTGGCGGGGAAGCCGAACAGCGTGTTGCCGGGCACCGCGCCGTTCGCGTCGATCGCCGCGCCGGGAACCCCGACGACGCCGGGGACCGTGGTGATGGTGCCTTGCCGCCCCTGCGCGATGTTGAAGAGGAAATTGCCCGACCCGCGGCTGGTCAGGTTGACGCCGATCGTCTTGACGAAGCTGCGCGAAACCTCGGCGACGCGGACCTGCAGATTGACCTGGAGCGGCGTCGCGGTCTTGAGCCGCGACAGGACCTTGGTCGCATCGCCGACGAACGCCTGCACCAGGCGTTCGGCCTCCGCCGCATCCTCGGGCGCGGCGACCGTGCCGGTGAGCAGGACCAGCCCGTTCATCGGCGTCGCGACAACCTGCGCCTCGGGCATCGCCAGCCCGAGCATCTGCTGGATCGAATCAAGATTGTTGCCGACCCGGACGGTCGAGCTGTAGACGATTGCGCCGCCCTTGGCCGTCGCCGAGATCGTCGTCTCGCCGGTCTTCTTGCCGAAGATGTAGAGCTGCGTTGGCGAGCGGACCTGGACGTCGGCGATCGTGTCGTCGGCGACAAACAGGTCGCTCATCGGCCGCGACAGCGTCACCAGCCGGCCACGCCCGGTGTTGACCTGAACCAGCCCGGCGGGAGCGGCCGAGACCTGCGCCTGGGCGATGGCCGGCGCGGAGGGCGCGGTGCCTGCCGCGGCGAGCACCGCGGCGAACGACCAGCCGAGCGACGCCCGCATCCCTGTCATGCTCGTACGCATCTTACTTCCCCCCCACCGGAACGATGGTCATGCTGTTGCCGCGGGCGACCCGGACGACCGGGCCCGACGCGATCGCGCCCGAAGGGGCTCCCGCCGGCGCGCCGCCGGGTACGCCAGCCGGCATCATCATCTGTGCCGAGCCCCCCGGACCGCCTGACGCGACCGCCTTGCCCGGCACGGTGCTGCGCTGGTAGCGCGACACGTCCGCGCCGGTGACGTAGCTGCTCGCACCCGACGACGGCTGGCTCGCGAGACGCAGCAGCATCGCGCGCTCCGCCTTGGGATCCGACCCCGCGGGCACGCTCACGCTGCCCGACGCGATCGCGTCCTCGAGTTCGCCCGCATTGTCCGCGATCGAGCGGAGCGACAGCGACAGCGTGCCCACCGTCTGCGCGACCGCGATCTCCTCGGCCATCTTGGGCGTCGTCTCGACCGTGACCGTCGAGAAGGTGCTGACGACGGTCTTGCCGTCGTCGCCGACCTTGTTGTCGGTGCGCTGGTCGGTCGCGAGCACGCGCACATTGCGCATGATCGTCTCCGACACCTTCAGCGGATCGCCGTCGCCGCCCCCCGCCACCGCCTGGGTCAGCACCAGATCGATCCGATCGCCCGGGAACACGAACCCCGCGACCGACGCCTGTTCCGAGACGGGGACCGTCACCGCGCGCATGCCGGGCCCGAGCGCGGCCGCGAGGAAGCCGCGGTCGCCGGGCTTGACCAGCGCGCCCTGCGTTACCGGCTGGCCCGCGGTGATCATGTTGCGCACCACGGTGCCCTGCAGCGCCTTCAGGTCGGTCTTGTCCTTCAGGTAATAGGCGTTGTCGACCAGCTCCTTGGGCCAGGGCTGGAACTTCAATGCGGTCGCGTCGAGGATCGTGCCGACCGGCAGCGCGCGGGTCGCGACCAGCACTTCCGGGCCGTCGATCACGGCGGGCTGCATCGCCACCGCGGTCGCCTGCGGGGCTGCGCTGCCCGCGATCAGCGTGCGGGCGAAGAAGGCCGTGACCGCCGCCACGATCAACGCACCGACCAGCAATATGAGCTTGCGACTATCCATGACTCATCGTGCCTTTCGGGCGCCGTGTGATTGATCGAACATTAAGTATCTACCGCAGGGAGTTAAGGAGTGGTTCGTGGACCGCGACGAGCCCTGCAAAGGCGATCGCGATGCCGTAGGGCACCTCGATCGCGGCGTTTTCGACGCCCGAATCGGCGCGGCGCATGGCCAGCTTCCTTGCGATCAGCATCCCCGCGGTCAGCACGCCGCCCGCGATCGACATCACCATCAGCATCGCCATGAACGCGCCGAACGGCAGCCATAGCGATAGCGCGACGATCAGCTTGACGTCGCCGCCGCCCATCAGCCCGAAATGAAAAGCGATGCAGAACAGCGCGAAGACCGCCGCGGCTATCCCGATCTGAATCGCCATGTCGGGCCAGGGCGACAGGCCGTTGGCCCACCACCACAAGGGCGCGAGCAGCACGATCGCGGCGGTCTTCGCATTGGCGATCTCCCGCGTCCGTGCGTCCTCGATCGCAGCGAGGACAAGCAGCCCGGCGAGCAGAAAAAGTAGAATTGGAAGAGTAAACGTCGACCCCATGCACTACATTTAGCGGGTATGGCTTTCGAAAAAGTAACTGTGTCGCCGATGTTCGATTCTGATCCGACCTCCGGGCCCGCCTCCGGTCCGGTCCGTCCGCATGCCCGCACCACCGTCGCACCGATCGTGCCAGCCGCGAGTCGGCGCGCGATTCCCGACGATGCCCGCGTCAGTCGCTGGGTCGCGCCTGACGGCTGGAGCCTGAGGCGGTTCGACTGGCCGGCACCCAACCCACGCGGACGCTTTCTCTTCCAGGCCGGTCGCGGCGACAGTTTCGAGAAGTATCTCGAGACGATCGCGCATCTGCGCAGCGTCGGCTGGTCGGTGACCTCGCTCGACTGGCGTGGGCAGGGCGGGTCGGGGCGGCTGTCCCCCGACCCCTATGTCGGCCATGTCGACGACTTCGCGACCTACGACGCCGATCTCGCCGGCTTCTGGCGGCAGTGGCGCGGCGAAGGCGATGGCGGCATCCCGACGGCGATCCTTGGCCATTCGATGGGTGGGCTGATGGTGATGCGCGCGCTGACGGCGGGGACGATCGACCCGGCGGCGGCGATCCTCGTCGCACCGATGCTGGGACTGCGCTCACCGCTCGGCGCGCGGCTGAGCGGCCGGATCGCGCGCTACATGGCGCGGCGTGCCCCGATCCGCGCGGCCTGGCGCCAGAACGAACGGCCCGGGCCCGTCGCCTCGCGTCAGCGTCTGCTCACCCACGACGCCGACCGCTATCACGACGAACGCTGGTGGCACGAGGCGCAGCCCGACCTACAACTCGGTCCGCCGAGCTGGACCTGGCTGTCCGAAGCATTTGCCGGGTCCGCCGCGCTCGCCTGCGATCCGCGCGTCGAGACGATCGCGACGCCGGTGCTGATGCTGCTCGCGGATGCCGACAAGCTGGTCGATCCGCATGCGGCGGTCCGTATCGTCGAGCGGCTGCGCGACGCGCGGCTGGTGCGGTTCGGACCTGAATCGGCGCATGAGATCCTGCGCGAATCGGATGCCGTACGTGACCGTGCGCTGGCCGCGCTCGACGCGTTTCTCGACGACACGGTGCCGCGCCGATGAGCGTCTACGACGTCGCGATCGTCGGCGCGGGAATGGCGGGGGTCAGCCTCGCCGCAATGCTCGCGCCGCATGCGCGCGTGCTGCTGCTCGAGGCGGAGGACATGCCGGGCTACCACGCGACGGGGCGGTCCGCGGCCTTCTGGTCGGAAACCTATGGTGGCCCCGACATCCAGCCGCTGACGACCGCGTCAGGCCCGGTGCTCAGGGCCGGCGGGCATCTCCAGCCGCTGGGTTCGCTCCATATCGGCCGCGCGCAGGACGCGCCCGCGATCGACCGGTTCCTCGCCGAGTTCGCCGACAGCGACGTGCAGCTCGACCGGGTCGATCCGGCGACGTTCCTCCCCGGCCTTCGCCCCGACTGGACGCTCGGCGTGCACGAGCCGAGCTGCGCCTATATCGACGTCGCCGGGCTGCACGCGCACGACCTGGCGACCGCGCGGCGGGGCGGCGCCGATCTCGTCACCGGGGCCGCGCTGAAGGCGGCGCGCCGCGACTCGGGGCACTGGAGCATCGAGACTGCGGCGGGGACGTTTCAGGCCGCCGTGCTGGTCAATGCGGCGGGGGCCTGGGCCGATAGCGTCGCGCGGCGTGCGGGCGTGGCACCGATCGGACTTCAGCCCTACCGGCGGACGATGGTCCAGCTGCGGACCGATCCCGCAGCCGCGGCGGGCATGCCGCATGTCGCCGACATTTCAGGCGGCTTCTATTTCAAGCCCGAACTCGGCGGGCGGCTGTGGCTCAGTCCGCACGATGAGACGCCGACCGACCCCTGTGATGCCGCGCCAGAGGAGATCGACGTCGCGATCGCGATCGACCGGCTCGAACAGGCGGTCGACTGGCAGGTCACGCAGGCCGAACGCCGCTGGGCGGGCCTGCGGACCTTCGCGCCCGACCGGCTGCCGGTTTATGGTTTCGACCCGAGCGAACCCGGCTTCTTCTGGTGCGCGGGGCAGGGCGGCTTCGGCATCCAGACCGCACCGGCGGCGGCGCGTCTTGCGGCCGCGTTGCTGCTCGGGACGTCGCCTGATCCTGCGGTGGCGGGGATCGATCCGCACCGCTATTCGCCCCGCCGCTTCGTGTCAGCCTAGCGGCGGCCGGGCGTCATCGCCGCGATCGCGGCGTTGCTGGCCAGCGTGTCGGCGCGTTCGTTCTCGGGGTGGCCGGCATGGCCCTTGACCCATTGCCACTCGATCTTGTGCCGCGCGACCGCGGCGAGCAGCGCGTGCCACAGCTCGGCATTCTTCACCGGCTTCTTGTCCGCAGTCCTCCAGCCGTTGCGCTGCCAGCCCTTCACCCATTTGGTCAGGCCATCCATCACATATTTGCTGTCGGTGTACAGCGTCACCGCGCAGGGCCGGGTGAGGATGTTGAGCGCCTCGATCGCCGCGGTCATCTCCATCCGGTTGTTGGTCGTCTGCGGCTCGCCGCCCGACAATTCCTTCTCGTGCGCGCCCATCCGGATCACCGCGCCCCAGCCGCCCGGTCCCGGATTGCCCTTGCAGGCGCCATCGGTATAGATCTCGACCTTGGTCATCGTTGTCGCGGCAGCGTCGTCGGTCATGCGAACAGGTCGTCCTTGAGATAGGCTTCGAGCCGCCGCCAATAGGCGAGCGGATCCTTGCGCGTCACCAGCGCATCGGCCGGCGTGTTGACCCAGTCCCAGGCGCGCGTCAGCAGGAAGCGCAGGCAGGCGCCCTGCGCGAGGATCGGCAGTGCGGCGCGCTCCGCCTTGGACAGCGCGAACCGGCTTTCATAGCCCAAGATCAGCGCCGCGCCGATCGCAGGATCGTAACGCTCGCCGGTCGCGTCGAACGCCCAGGCGCTGTGCATCACCGCCAGGTCATAGGCGCGGATGTCGGTGCAGGCGAAGTAGAAGTCGATCACCCCGGTCACGCGGTCGCCGAGCATCAGGACATTGTCCGGGAACAGGTCCGTATGGATCGCCGCCACCGGCAGGTCGCGCGGCCACTGCGCCAGCACCCGCGCCAGCGCTGCCTCGATCCGCGCGAACAGCCCGGGGGCGATCGTGTCGATCCCCGCACCGCACCGCTCGAGCAGCGGGCGCCAGGTGTCGGCGCCCAGCGGGTTGGCGCGGGTCGGTGCGAAGTCCGCCAGCCCGGCATGGAGCTCGCCCATCGCCGCGCCGGCCGCCCGTGCCTGTGCGGGGGTGGGGTGCGACACCGACACGCCGGTCAGAAACTCGATCAGACAGGCCGAGCGCCCGGCGAGTTGCTGGATCGCGAGACCGTCGCGATCGGGCAGCGCGCGCGGCACCGGATTGCCCGCCGCGGCCAGATGATCGAGCATCGCAAGGAAGAAGGGCAGGTCGTCGGTCGACGTCCATTCCTCGTACAGCGTCAGGATGAACCGGTCCGCGGTGGTCTCGACGAGGTAGTTGCTGTTCTGCACCCCCTCGGCGATTCCCTTAGCGGAGACCAGCGCACCCTGATCGTACCGCGCGAGGAACGTTCCGAGCGCCTCGGCCGAGACCTGCGTATAGACCGCCATGCTAGGCGGCGGCTTCGAGCCCGCGGGGCAGCTTGAAGGCGATCGTCTCGCGCGTCGTCTCGACCTCGCGCTCGGACACCTCGAACCGCTCGGCAAGGCGCGTGACGAGTTCGCGGACCAGCAGCTCGGGCGCGGACGCGCCTGCGGTGATGCCGAGCGTGCCGACTCCGGCGAGGAAATTCCAGTCGAGGTCGCTGGCACGCTGGATCAGCATCGCGGGCGTGCCCTCGCGCTGCGCCACCTCGACCAGCCGCACTGAATTGGACGAATTGGGCGCGCCGATCACCAGCATCGCGTCGCACCCATGCGCGATCGCCTTGACCGCAGCCTGGCGGTTCGAGGTCGCGTAGCAGATGTCCTCGCCGCGCGGCGGCAGCATCTCGGGGAAGCGTCGCTGCAGCGTCGCGACGACCGCCGCGGTGTCGTCGACCGACAGCGTGGTCTGCGTCAGGAAGGCGAGATTGGCGGGGTCGACCGGCGCGAAGACTTCCGCATCTTCGACCGTTTCGATCAGCGACATCGCGCCCTCGGGCACCTGGCCGAAGGTGCCGATAACCTCGGGATGGCCGGCATGGCCGATGAACACGATGTGCCGCCCCTGCGCGACCAGCCGCTCGGCCTGGCGATGGACCTTCGAGACCAGCGGGCAGGTCGCATCGAGATATTCGAGCCCGCGTGCCTGTGCGTCGAGCGGCACCGACTTGGGGACGCCGTGCGCGGAGAACACCACCGGTGCATCGTCGGGCACCTCGCTCAGATCCTCGACGAACACCGCGCCCTGCGCCTTCAGCGTGTCGACGACGAACTTGTTGTGGACGATCTCGTGGCGGACATAGACCGGCGCGCCGTGCTTCTCGATCGCCAGTTCGACGATGCGGATCGCGCGGTCGACGCCGGCGCAGAAGCCGCGCGGCGCCGCGATCAGCAGTTCGAGCGCGGGTTTGTCGCCGCGCACGGCCGGCTCTGCGACCGTGGTTGCGGGGGTTGCGATGGGCTCTGGGGGGATGCTCATAGTCGTCGGGCTCTACGCGATTGCTTGCCTGGACGAAAGCCGGTTCCTATGGTGCGCGGTGACAGGGGCCGGTGCGGTTGCGCAGGCCCTTTCGCTCGTTCGAGAAGGTACGCGTCCCCGTGAAAGCCCCCATCCTTGCCGTTTCGATCCTCGCGCTCGCCTTGGGCGGTTGCGCTTCCAAGGGAGAGATCGACGCGACCGGCGGCATCTCCGCGATCCGCACCGCGTGCCCGACCGTGGCGGTGCCCGCCGCGACCGGGGACATCACCGTGTTCGACCCCGTCACCAGCCGCGACCAGTCGGCGATCGACGTCACCGCGCTGATGACCAATGTCCGTTCGACCTGCGTCGACGCGAACGACCCGATCCTCACGAATGTGACGTTCACCGTCCAGGCGCGGCGTGCGCGGGCCGATGCGGCGCGCGACGTCGTGCTGCCCTATTTCGTGACCGTGGTGCGCGGCGGCAGCGCGGTCGTCGCCAAGCGCGTCGGCCGTGTGACGCTGCACTTCGACGCCGGCCAGTTGCGGGCGGAGGCGAATGCCCAGGGCACCGCGACGATCACGCGCGCGGCGGCAACGCTGTCGGCGGACGTGCGCGAGAAGCTGACGCGCAAGCGCAAGGCCGGTGACGAGGATGCGGCGGTCGACCCGCTGAGCACGCCCGAGGTGCGGCAGGCGGTACTGCGCGCCAGCTTCGAGACGCTGGTCGGGTTCCAGCTGACCGCCGACCAGCTGAAGTACAACGCCACCCGCTGAGTCCCCACCATCCCGTCATCCTGACGAAAGTCAGGATCCAGAGCCAAGCTGCGGCCCGTGCGTGATCCTGGATCCTGACTTTCGTCAGGATGACGGGGCATGAGGCCGCCGCGATCGCAGCAAAAGAACGATCACGCCAAACCGCCGATTGACTAAGATTGTGCGGCGCGGCACAGCTTGACGCGTCGATGCCGGGCAACCGGCATGGCACCGCGCGGGAGAGCGTTTCCTGGTCCTTTTAGGATCGGCCCTGAAAGGGGCAGGGGGCCGCCGAAGGAGCAACCACCCCGGAATCTCTCAGGCACCAGAGACCGCGCAGGGCTGATCGACACTCTGGAAAGCGTCCTGGCGTCCGCGCCGAGGGCCACCGAAGGGGTAAGCCGCCAATCAGGCGGTGAAAGCTCTCAGGTTCCGTGACAGAGGGGGTCGGATCGCAGCACCACAGGGTGCCGCGCGCCCCTTCGACGGAGACCGACATGAGCGACGCCGACATTCGAGACTATGCCAGCATCATCGACGAGGCCGACGATTACGTCGAGCCCGAGGTGCTGCCATTGCCGCTCGACGCGTGGCACCGTGCGAACGGCGCACGGATGGTCGAATTCGCCGGCTATCAGATGCCGATCCAGTATGACGGCATCATGGCCGAACACGCCTGGACGCGCGAATCGGCCGGCCTGTTCGACGTCAGCCACATGGGGCAGCTCGTCTTCTCGGGCGAAGGCGTCGCGAGCGCGCTCGAAACCGTGCTGCCGGGCGACATCGCCGGGCTTGGCGAGGGCAAGATGCGCTATTCGCTGCTGCTCGCGCAGGATGGCGGCATCCTCGACGACCTGATGGCGACGCGGCTGCCCGACGATCAGCCCTCGCCCTTCTCGGTGCAGGACGTCGAGCCCGAGGCGTACGACCCGCTCCACCCGTCGCCGACCGCGAGCGGCAGCTTCTATGTCGTCGTCAACGGCGCGACCAAATATGACGATGTCAGCTATCTGATCGAGCATCTGCCCGACGACGTCACGATCAACATCCTCGAGGATCAGGCGCTGCTCGCAGTGCAGGGCCCCAAGGCGGTCGCGGCGGTTGCTCAGATTGTCCCCGGCATCGACGGCCTCGTGTTCATGACCGCGGGCGCGTTCCACTGGAACGACGTGCCGCTCTGGATCAGCCGATCGGGCTATACCGGCGAGGACGGCGTCGAGATCTCGATCCCCGCCGAGCATGCCGTCGCGTTCGCCGACGCGCTGCTCGCACTGCCCGAGATCAAGCCGATCGGCCTTGGTGCACGCGATTCGCTGCGTCTCGAAGCCGGTTTGCCGCTCTACGGCCACGACCTCGATCCCGAGACCACGCCGGTGATGGCCGATCTCGGCTTTGCGCTGTCCAAGCGTCGCCGTGAGGCCGCCGACTTCCCCGGCGCCCAGCGTATCCTCTCCCAGCGCGAGAATGGCCCCGCCACCAAGCGCGTCGGCCTGATCGTCGAGGGCCGCCAGCCCGCACGCGAGGGGTCCGAGGTGATCGACGACACCGGCGCTACGATCGGCCGCCTCACCAGCGGCGGGTTCGCACCGACGCTCGGGAAGCCGATCGCGATGGCCTATGTGCCGCTCGCGCTGGCGACGCCTGGCACCCGCATCGAGATCGCACAGCGCGGCAAGGTCCATAGTGCGACCGTCACCGCGATGCCCTTCATTCCCCACCGCTACGTCCGCGCAGGAGCCAAGTGATATGAGCCGTTATTTTACGCAGGATCATGAGTGGGTCGATGTTGACGGTGACGTCGGCACGGTCGGCATCAGCGAATATGCGCAGAGCCAGCTTGGCGACGTCGTGTTCGTCGAGGTTCCCGAGGCCGGCAAGCAGCTGACCAAGGGCGCCGATGCCGCGGTCGTCGAATCGGTCAAGGCCGCGTCGGACGTCTATTCGCCGGTGTCGGGCACCGTCATCGAGGGCAACGCCGCGCTCGCAGACGATTCGAGCCTGGTGAATTCGGACGCCGAAGCCGCCGGCTGGTTCTTCAAGCTGACGCTCAGCGATCCGAGCGAACTCGACAGCCTGATGGACGAAGCTGCCTACGCGGCGTTCGTCGAAGGGCTTTAATTCGTCAAAGCCCCTCCCCTTCAGGGGAGGGGTTGGGGTGGGGCAGTGCGACCGACGCGCCGCCTGTGGAAACGCCCCACCCCCAACCCCTCCCCTGAAGGGGAGGGGCAAGGAGAGTTCCATGCGCTACCTTCCCCTGACCCAGCCCGACCGCGAGGCGATGCTCGCCGTCATCGGCGCCGCGACGATCGACGACCTGTTCGTCGACGTGCCCGAAGCCGCCCGCCTCGACGGCCCCGTCCGCGACCTGCCGATGCATGCCTCCGAAATGGCGGTCGAACGCCACATGTCGGCGCTCGCCAAGAAGAACCTCACCGCGGGCGAAGCCCCGTTCTTTCTCGGCTGCGGCGCGTACAAGCATCACGTCCCCGCCAGCGTCGATCACCTGATCCAGCGCGGCGAGTTCCTGACCGCCTACACGCCCTACCAGCCCGAGATCGCGCAGGGCACGCTGCAGATGCTGTTCGAGTTCCAGACGCAGGTCGCGCGGCTGCTCGGCACCGACGTCGCCAATGCGTCGATGTACGACGGCTCGACCGCGTGCTGGGAAGCGATCGTGATGGCACGTCGCATCACAAAGCGCGGCAAGGCGATCCTGTCGGCGGGGCTGCACCCGCATTACGTGTCGGTGTCGAACACGATGGCCAGGTTCACCGGTGACGTGCTCGACACGACCGACCCGCGGCTGGTGCCCGAGATGGACCTCGACCGGCTGATCGCGAAGATCGACGACGACACGTCGTGCGTGGTCGTCCAATATCCCGACATCCTCGGCCGCATCGCCGATCTGCGTCCGCTGGCGGATGCTTGTCACGCGAAGAAGGCACTCCTGATCGCCGTCGTCACGGAGCCCGTCGCGCTCGGCGCGATCACCTCGCCCGGCGAGATGGACGCGGACATCGTCGTCGGCGAGGGGCAGTCGCTCGGCGTCGGCCTCCAGTTCGGCGGGCCCTATGTCGGCCTGTTCGGGTGCAAGGACAAATATGTCCGCCAGATGCCCGGCCGGCTCTGTGGCGAAACCGTCGACGCCGATGGCCGACGCGGCTTCGTGCTGACTCTGTCGACGCGCGAGCAGCATATCCGCCGGGAAAAGGCGACGTCGAACATCTGCACCAACTCGGGGCTCTGCGCGCTGGCCTTCTCGATCCACATGACGCTGCTCGGCGAAGCGGGCCTGCGCCAGCTGGCCGAGGTGAACCATGCGGGTGCCGTGGCCGCCGCCGAGCGACTGTCGCAGATCCCCGGCGTCGAACTGATCAACGACAGCTTCTTCAACGAATTCACGTTGAAGCTGCCCGTCGAGGCGCGCCCCGTCGTCCGCACGCTCGCCGATCGCGGCATCCTTGCGGGCGTCTCGCTCGGGCGACTCTATCCGGGCAAGGGCGATCTTGCGAACGGCCTCGTCGTCGCGGTGACCGAAACGACCACCGCGGAGGACGTCGAAACGCTTGCGTCCGCACTATCCACCGTACTTGGGGAGATACTGGCATGAGCATCAACCAGAGCGGCTGGCGCCCGACCGCGCCCGAGCAGGGCAAGGGCAATGTCCCCGCCAGCGTCACCGGCAACAAGGCGCTGATGCTGGAGGAAGCGCTGATCTTCGAGATCGGCGACAGCCACACCACCGGCGTCGACTTCGCGGACATGCCCGCCCGCGCGACGACCAGCAAGCTCGGCGCGCTGGCACGCAAGGCCCCGATCGGCCTTCCCGGTCTGTCGGAACCCGAGACCGTCCGCCATTACACGCGCCTGTCGCGCCAGAATTACGGCATCGACCTCGGCTTCTTCCCGCTTGGCAGTTGCACGATGAAGCACAATCCGCGCCTCAACGAGAAGATGGCGCGGCTGCCCGGCTTCTCCGACGTCCACCCGCTCCAGCCGGTCGATACCGTGCAGGGCGCGCTCGAGGTCATCCACCAGCTCGCCCACTGGCTCGTCACGCTCACCGGCATGACCTCGGTCGCGATGAGCCCCAAGGCGGGCGCGCATGGCGAGCTCTGCGGGATCCTCGCGATCCGCGCTGCGCTTGAGGCCAAGGGTGAGGGGCACCGCAAGGTCATCCTCGTCCCCGAGAGCGCGCACGGCACCAACCCCGCCACCGCGGCATTCGCGGGCTATGGCGTCGAGGATATCCCCGCCACCGCCGAGGGCCGCGTCGACACCGCCGCGCTGAAGGCCCGGCTCGGCCCCGACGTCGCGGGCGTGATGATTACCAACCCCAACACCTGCGGGCTGTTCGAGCGCGACATGCGCGAGATTTCGGACGCGGTGCATGCGGCCGGCGGCTTCGTCTATTGCGACGGCGCGAACTTCAACGCGATCGTTGGCCGCGTCCGCCCGGGCGATCTCGGCATCGACGCGATGCACATCAACCTGCACAAGACCTTCTCGACCCCGCATGGCGGCGGCGGCCCGGGCTCGGGTCCGGTGGTGTTCTCGGCGGCGCTCACGCCCTACGCTCCGCTCCCGTTCGTCGAAAATCAGGATGGGCAGTTCGTCCTCGTCGAGGAAGAAACCGCGGGCGAGCATCATGCCGGCAGCTTCGGCCGGATGGTCGCGTTCCACGGCCAGATGGGCATGTTCACGCGCGCGCTGACCTACATCCTCAGCCACGGCGCGGACGGCCTGCGCCAGGTGTCGGAGGATGCGGTGCTCAACGCGAACTACATCCTGCGCAGCCTCGACGACACGCTCGACGCGCCGTTCGGCCCGTCGGGTCCGTGCATGCACGAGGCGCTGTTCTCCGACTCGGGGCTCGCCGAGGGCTTCTCGACGATCGACGTCGCCAAGGGGCTGATCGACGAGGGCTTCCACCCGATGACGATGTACTTCCCGCTCGTCGTCCACGGCGCGATGCTGGTCGAGCCGACCGAGACCGAGTCGAAGGCGGCGCTCGACCAGTTCATCGCCGCGCTGCGCTCGGTCGCCGAACGCGCCAAGGCCGGCGACCCCAGCCTCAAGACCGCCCCGCACTTCGCCCCCCGCGCGCGGCTCGACGAGACGCTCGCGGCGCGCAAACCCGTACTGGTCTGGAAGGATCCGGCCCCGCTCGCGCAGGCGGCGGAGTAGGCCCGAGTTAGCGACACCCCGGTTATCCGAAGCATGGCAGAGACGGAGCGCGCCCTACGCGCTCCGTCATCCTGACTTTCGTCAGGATGACGGGCGGGGTCGTCCCTGAGACTGTCAGGCGATCGCGCGGTCGGTTTCGTCCTGCCGGCGGACATGTTCGCGCCAGACGATGTAGAGGCCGCTCGCGACGATGACGGGGGCGCCGAACCACGTCGCCTCGGCGGGCAGCGTGTCGAACACCAGCCAGCCGAGCAATGTCGCCCATAACAGGCTCGAATAATCCATCGGCACCACCACCGACACCGGCCCGAGCCGCAACGAGGTCGTCATCGCGATCTGCGCGAGGCCCCCGAAGATCCCGACGCTCGCAAGGCAGGCCCAGGTCACGAGATCATGCGACTCCGCCGCCCGCGCGTAGATCACCGACAGCGGCACCAGCGACAGCGCGGAGAACCAGAACACCGTCGTCAACGCGCTTTCGGTCTTGCCGATCTGCCGGAGCAGGATCGACACGCTCGCCGTCCCGAACGCGCCCGCCAGCGCACAGCCTGCGCCCCATAAGGGAAAATGATCGCCGCTGCCGGGCTGCGCGACGATCAGTACGCCCGCAAACCCCGCCGCCACCGCCGCCCAGCGATGCCAGCCGGTCGGCTCGCGCAGCACCAGCGCCCCGAGGATCGTCGCGAAGATCGGCACGGTGAAGCCGATCGTCGTCGCTTCCGCCAGCGGCAGCGCGACGATCCCGTTGAAGGTGAACGCCATCGCCGACAGCCCGACGACCGCGCGGATGACGTGCGCGGGCAGGCGCTTGGTTGCGATCGAGGGCATGCCGGGTCCAGCAGCAATGACGGCCGACACCAGCAGGCATGCGCCGAACTGGCGGAAGAACAGGATCTCCGACACGCTCGCGCCGTGGCGTTCGGCCAGTTTGATCGCGGTGTTCATCAGCGCGAAGATCACGACCGACAGCAACCGCATACCGATGGCGGGAAGGATGCGGTCTGAAGGCATTGCCTGCACCTACGCAAACAGCGCCCGCGATCCCACCTGAAACATCCGTCATCCTGACGAAAGTCAGGATCCAGGGTACCACGCGCGCCCTCCTTGGCTCTGGGTCCTGACTTTCGTCAGGATGACGGGGGTAGGGACGGTGGGATGGGGTGACGAAGCGCCATGTTCGCGATAAGCGCGACGCCATGATAAAGCGCGCACTCCCCGTCACCCGCGAGGCGGATTTCTCCGCCTGGTACCAGGCCGTCATCACCGAGGCCGACCTCGCCGAGGAATCCGGCGTCCGCGGCTGCATGGTCATCCGCCCCTGGGGCTATGGCATCTGGGAGCGGATCCAGCGTCTGCTCGACGACCGGATCAAGGCGACGGGGCATGAGAATTGCTATTTCCCGCTCTTCATCCCGCTTTCCTATTTCGAGAAGGAGGCCGAGCATGTCGACGGATTCGCCAAGGAAATGGCGGTCGTCACGCATCACCGGTTGAAGGCGGATGGCTATGGCCGACTCGTGCCCGATCCCGACGCCAAGCTCGAGGAGCCGCTGGTCGTGCGCCCCACGTCCGAGATGGTCATCGGCGCCGCATTCGCGCGCTGGGTCCAGTCGTGGCGCGACTTGCCCGTGCTGATCAACCAATGGGCGAACGTCGTCCGCTGGGAAATGCGCACGCGCATGTTCCTGCGCACCAGCGAGTTCCTCTGGCAGGAGGGGCACACCGCGCACGCGACCGTCGACGAGGCGCGCGACGAGACGCTCAAGATGCTCGAAGTCTACCGCGACTTCGCCGAAGAGTGCCTCGGCCTCCACGTGATCGCGGGCGAGAAGCCCGAGAATGAGCGCTTCCCGGGCGCGGTCGCGACCTATTCGATCGAGGCGATGATGCAGGACGGCAAGGCGCTCCAGGCGGGCACTTCGCATTTCCTCGGCACTAACTTCGCCTCGGCACAGAATATCCGCTTCCAGAACGCAACCGGCGAGTTTGAGCTCGCCAACACCACCAGCTGGGGCGTGTCGACGCGGATGATCGGCGGCGTCATCATGGTTCACGGCGACGACGACGGCCTGCGCGTGCCGCCGATGATCGCGCCGTGGCAGGTGGTGATCGTGCCGATGCTCCGCGACAATCCCGACGACGCGGCGATCGTCGATTATTGCAAGTCGCTTCAGGCCGAACTCGCCAAGCAGTCCGCGCTCGGCGAGCCGGTCCGCGCGCTGCTCGATCTGAAACCCGCCAAGGCGGCGACGAAGCGCTGGGGCTGGGTCAAGAAGGGCGCACCGATCGTGATCGAGGTCGGCGGCCGCGACATGGCGGGCGGCAACGTCTCGGTCATCCGCCGCGACCGTCTCTACCGCGAGGACGGCAAGCTCGACAGCGTCGCGACCCCGCGCGATGCCTTTGTCGAAGCGGTGTCAGGCATGCTGGCGGACGTGCAGGGGACGTTGCACGTCGAGTCGGTGGAGCGGCTGCGCGCCAACATCGTGCCGATCGACGACTTTGCGGCGCTCGAGACGCATTTTGCCGATGGAGTGAAGAACCCGGGCTGGGTCGATGTGCGCTGGTCGAAGCCGACGGGCGCGGCGCTCGATTCGGTGGTCGAGCGGTTGAAGGCGCTGAAGCTGACGATCCGCAACGCGCCGATCGGCCAGACCGGATGCGACGATGGCGCCTGCATCTTCACCGGTCAACCTGCGGTCGAGCGGATCCTGATCGCCCGCGCCTATTGATCCTCCGGGACGCCCTCGTGAACCACGACGGCGTTCTCGCGCTTTTCGGGACGGATATAGATCGAGGCGAGCATGGGCACCGCAGCGCGGAGCTCGCCTTCCATCGCCTCGATCATCGTCTCGCCTTCGCCCATCGTCAGCGTGTCGACGAAGTCCGCGCTGATCGCGGCGAAGATACTGTCGGGTGCGGTATGGATCGTCCGGACATGGTTCACCGCGGCGATTCCAGGGTGCGCCGCGACGATGCCGCGAATCGTCGCGATCACGGCGGAGTCCGCACGTTCGCCGATCAGAAGCCCCTTCGATTCGCGGGCCAGGATCACCGCGACGAGCGCGAGGATCAGGCCAATCAGGATCGACGCCACGCCGTCTATCCGGGGGTCGGCAAAGGCGTGACTGGCCCAGATGCCGAGCCCGGCGATCAGCAGCCCCGCCAGCGCCGCCGAATCCTCGAACAGGACAATGAAGCCTGCCGGGTCCTTCGAGCGGTGGATCGCGGTCCACCAGCCCGAATCCCCCTTTGACTTGGCGAATTCCCGGACCGCGATCGTCCAACTGGTACCCTCGAGCAGCACCGCGACACCCAGAACGATATAGGCGATGAGAGGGTCGGACAGCGGCTCAGGCCGCAGTACGTGCCGATACCCTTCATAGATCGACACGCCCGCGCCCACCGCGAAGATCAGGATCGCGACGACGAACGCCCAGAAATAGAGCTCGCGGCCATAGCCGAACGGGTGGGCCGCATCCGCCGCCTGCTTCGCCCGCGATTGCCCGTACAGCAGCAGGACCTGATTGCCGCTGTCGACCAGCGAATGGACACCCTCGGTCAGCATCGACGACGACCCGGTCAGCCCCGCGGCGACGAACTTTGCGACGGCAATGCCGAGATTGGCGGCAAGCGCCCCGTAAAGGACGATATCGTCCTTGATCTTGTTGAGAATTCCATCGGCCATACCGCCTCCTAGGCGAGGACGGCGGCGTCGGCCAGACGCGGAAAAGCCCATCGATGCCTGTGCACCAATGGGCCCTTTTCCTCCCCAGGAAATCGAT
This sequence comes from Sphingomonas sp. CFBP 13714, assembly GCF_014842205.1. Classification (NCBI taxonomy): domain Bacteria; kingdom Pseudomonadati; phylum Pseudomonadota; class Alphaproteobacteria; order Sphingomonadales; family Sphingomonadaceae; genus Sphingomonas; species Sphingomonas sp. CFBP 13714. The sequence goes on along the minus strand of NZ_JACYVG010000004.1, from coordinate 172,324 downwards.
CGATCCGACGCGCGCGCTTCTCAGCGAACTGCCCGTCGAACGGTGGCGGTCAGCCGAGCCGGCCGAGCCGGTGATACAGCGCGCTCAGGCGGCTCAATTTGACGTCGTCGACCGAAACCTTGGTGATCAATTCGCCAATCGCTTCCTTGAGCAATTCGAAATCTGCGGTCGAGAAAACGGCGCGGGCGCGCATTGGTTCGGTCGTCATGCCCATCTCCTTCATGGCGAATGTGTCTCCCCGTTTACAAACTCGAGCAGCCGGGGCGGCGATGGCATCATAAAGCCTGAGGTTTGCGGGGTTTGGAAGCATGATCGGCAGCCTGGCCGGGTTGTGCTGTCGTTGGGCGTTGCGCGGACCCTGTCTCTCTGTAACTATCGTGACAAGGACGGGGAGGCGGAATGGCCGAGCGCAAACTACTGGCAGGGCACGCGATCAGGCGGCTGCGACGCGGTGCCGGACTGACCCAGGCCGCGATGGCGGAGATGCTTTCGATCAGCCCGAGCTATCTCAATCTGGTCGAGCGCAACCAGCGGCCGATTTCCGCAACGCTATTGATCAAACTCGCGGAAAGCTTCGACTTCGATCCGCGCACCCTGGCTGCGGCCGAACCGGGCGGCGGTTCGGAGGCGATCCGCCGCCGTCTGGCGCATCCCATGTTCGCCGACCTGGCGATCGACCGCAACGAGGTCGAGGAATGGCTGGCCAGCGCGCCCGGTGGTGCCGAGGCCTTTGCCCGCGTGTTCGACCGGATGGGGGAGGGGGATGGTACGATTGCCCCGTCCGACGACCCGGTCGCGCTGGTGCGCCGCGAGATCGAGCGGTGGCGGAATCACTTCGCCGATCTCGACGCCGCCGCCGAAGCGCTGGCGGACGAGCTGCGGCTGGGTGCCGGCGACCTTTACGGGGCGATCACCGAGCGTCTGCGCGCCAAGCATGGCATCACGATCCGCGTCCTGCCCGCTGACGTGCTGCCCGACACGCTGCGGCGGCTCGATCTCCATGCCCGGCAGCTGCAACTGAGCGAGGTGCTCGATCCCGCCTCACGGACGTTCGCGGTCGCGTTCCAGCTTGGCCAGATCGAGGCGCAGGCGGAGATCGATGCGCTGGCCAAGGCCGCAGGCTTCACCGACCGGGCCGCCGAGCGGCTCTATCGACGCCATCTGCTGAGCTATTTCGCGGCGGCGGTGATGATGCCCTATGCGCGGTTCCTGCGCGGCTGCGAGGCGACCGGTTACGACATCGAACTGCTGCAGCGACGGTTCGGCGCGGGGTTCGAACAGGTCGCGCACCGGCTGACGACGTTGCAGCGGGTGGGCGCGCGGGGGCTCCCCTTCTTCATGATCCGGATCGACCGCGCCGGGCAGGCGTCGAAGCGCTATCCCGGCGCGAGCGGCGCGGCACTGGTCGAGGCGGAAGGCCGGTGCCCGCTGTGGCAGCTCCATCACGCGTTCGATCGTCCGGGGGACCTGGTCGTACAGCTGGTCGAGATGGAGGATGGTGCGCGCTGGCTGACGATGGCGCGGACGGTGCGTCCGCAGGGGCGCCGCTTCGGGGCGGTGCGCGCGGAGTTTGCGATCGGACTGGGGGTCGAGGCGGCACTCGCGCGCGGGCTGGTCGCTGCGAGCGGTATCGATCTGACGGGCGCGGCTATGCCGATCGGCATCGGCTGTTGCGGATGCTTCCGCGCGGATTGCCCGCAGCGTTCCGCAGCCCCCGCAGGCCGCGCGTTGATCGTCAACGAACGCGAGCGTCGCACCTCGGCCCTGACGTTCGTCGGCGACTGAACGGCCGATACGGCTGGACGCGCCAGGAATGCGACAGGGCGCATGTGATGCGACGAAAATCGGCGTCGGCGATGCGTCCGAATTCGCCGCCGACCGTTCATAGCGGGTTCGCGCCTCACGCGTCCCGACCTGCCTCAGGCGGACCGATCGTGAGCCGACCCTGAATTTGTGTATGGGGTTTCCATTGTTCGCACCGCCATTGATCAGACGCCCCGCTGTGGGGATCGTTCTGATTGTCGAAGATCATCTGCTTGTTCAAATCACCGCAACGGCGCGGATCGAGGATGCCGGACTGTCGACGCTCGTCGCAGGCGATGCGGACGAGGCGATGGCGATTCTCACGTCGCGTGACGATGTCGCGGCGGTCTTTACCGATATCGACATGCCGGGCTCGATGGACGGGCTGGCTCTCGCCGCGATCATTCGCCGGCGCTGGCCGCAGATCCAGGTCGTCGTCACGTCCGGCCAGCGGCCGAGCAAAGCCGCAGGTCTGCCCGACGGCGTCGCCTTCTTCCAGAAACCCTACGACTATTCGAACCTGGTGAACCATTTCCGCTGAGGCATAGACCGCGCCCGGTCACCCGGGCGCGGGACGCATCACGCCCCCGCCAGAGTCAACGCCGAAAGCTGCGCATCCGAAAGCTCAAGCGTCATCGCGGGCAGCAGATCCTCGATCTGACGCGCGCTGGTCGCACTCGCGATCGGTGCGGTGATCCCGGGTTGTGCCAGGAGCCACGCGAGCGCGACCTGCGCGTGGCTGGCGCCCGTGTCAGAGACGACCGCATCCATCGCCTCGAGGACCGCCTTGCCCTTTCCGTCGAGGAGGTCGCGCATGCCACCGCCGCGAACGCTTGCGCCCAGATCGTCGGGCGTGCGGTATTTGCCGGTGAGGAAGCCCGATGCGAGACCGTAATAGGGAAGAACGCCAATATTCTCGGTCACGCAATAGTCCTGCAATTCGCCTTCGAACTTCTCGCGGCTGACGAGATTATATTCGGGCTGGAGGACATGATAGCGCGGCAGGTCACTGGTCTTTGCGGCGTCCACCGCGGATTTCAGGCGTGCGGCGTGGAAGTTCGACGCACCGATCACGCGCACCTTCCCGGCATCGACGAGCTTACCGAAGGCCTCGAGGACAGCCTCCTGCGGCACCGTGTCGTCATCCTGATGCGCGTAATAGAGATCGATGCGATCCGTGCCGAGACGCCTGAGCGATGCTTCGGCCGCTGCCGCGATGCGCGCCGGCTGGAGTTTTTCGCCACCTTCACCCGGCAACATGCCGACCTTGGTCGCGATCAGCACGTCATCGCGCCTGCCGCTCGTCCGCAGCCAGTCGCCGATCATCGTTTCGGATTCGCCACCCTCATGACCGTCCACCCATGACGAATACATGTCGGCGGTATCGATCATCGTCCCGCCACCCGCGACGAACGCATCGAGGACCGCAAAGCTGGCGGTCTTGTCCGCTGTCCATCCGAACACGTTCCCCCCGAGAACGAGGGGGGCGATCTTGAGATCGGTCGAGCCGAGGCGGCGATTCATCATTGGAGCTGGTCGCTTTGCGAAGGGGAGGGGGACGGTGTCTTGCCGTTAGCGGTCGAGTTGCCAATAGGGGGCGGGCCGTCGGGGCGCATGCTGTTCGCATCGAGCATGGTCGCGGCATCGTTGAGTTGCGCTGCCTCGTCCCGCGTAACCGCGCCGGGTTGTTCCGGAGTCGGGGAACAGGCGCCCAGCAGGGCCAGAGACAGAACCGCCCCGAGCCGGCCGCCAGACGCGAATCCCGTCGATAGTCCGCGTCCCGACCAGGCAGGCCGGGAGCGTAGGACCATCGACCGGATCGCGGTCGAACGACGCGGTGCGGGGCGATCCGTGACGGGGATCAGTCCTTGATCGCGTTGCCGGCGCGGGTCAGTGCGTTACCCGTGGCGTCTGCTGCGCGATCGGCACTGTTGTTGATCGCAGCACCCGCACGGTCTGCATTGGCCTCTGCGCGCTCACCGGCGCGGTCGGCACTGGCGTCAAGACGGTCAGCGGCGTTGTCCATGCGCGCACCGGCATTGTCGAGCGATGCTTCAGCCGAGCCGAGCGCACGATCGCTGGCGGCATCGACATCGGCAACCGCATTCTGGGTCGTTGCGCTTGCGTCGGCCGCGATGGCGTTCGCCGCTTCCGCGGTCTCGTTCTGCGCATTGTTGCTGCACGCTGCGAGGCCGGCCGTCAGGACCAGCGCGGGGATCAGAAACTTCTTCATGAATAACACTCCCATCATCAAATTCGGCGTCGATCCGGACGGACCTGGCGCTTGTGAGCCGGATGCTTTCCAGTTCATCGCGTGTTCGAACGCGGACCAAGCGTTTCCGATCCGTCGACGTTGGGACGACCCTGGGGTCAGCATTCCTCCAGCGACACGCTACGGCCTGCGTTGACCTCATATAAAGAATTCTTTATATGACTGCCCATGACGATGGCGCTCGAAATCTTCCGTGCGATGGCGGATGCGACCCGATTGCGTATTCTCGCGCTTCTGCGTCGCATGGAGCTGTCGGTCGGCGAACTCGCGCAGGTGCTCGGGCAGAGCCAGCCACGCGTGTCGCGCCATGTGAAGATCCTGTGCGATGCCGGTCTGGCGGAGCGTCGCAAGGAGGGCAGCTGGGTGTTCGTCGCGCTGGGGCGCAGCGATGTCGTCGACCCTGTCGCCACCGCTCTCGATAGCTGGGCCAGGGCAGAACCCGATCACTGGGCGGTTGCCGACGCGGCACGGCTTGCCGCGGTGCGCGCCGATCGGGCCGCGAGCGCGGCGGCGTGGTTCGAGGGGCATGCCGACGAGTGGGATGCGATCCGTTCGCTGCACGTCGCCGAAAGCGAGGTCGAGGCGGCGATGGCGGCGATGCTCGGCGATGCGCGGGTCGGTACGTTGATCGACATCGGCACGGGGACGGGTCGGATGCTCGAGCTGTTCGGTGGACATGCCCGACTGGCGCTGGGAATCGATCGCAGTTCGGAGATGCTGCGTCTGGCGCGCGCCAAGCTGCACGACATGGCGCATGCCGAATTACGGCAGGCGGATCTGTACGCCCTGCCGCTCGACGACGGGGCGGCGGACGTCGCGATCCTGCATCACGTGCTCCATTTCGCGCAGCAGCCGGGCGCCGCGGTCCGCGAAGCGGCACGCGTGCTGGCGCCAGGCGGCCGGTTGCTGATCGCGGATTTCGCGAGCCACGACCGCGAGGAATTGCGGTTGAGCGATGCGCATACGCGTCTCGGCTTTGCCGACGATCAGATGACGGCTTGGTTCGACGCGGCCGGTTTGCAGACCGCGCGCGTCGAGACGCTCGAGGGCGGTGAGCTGACGGTGAAATTATGGCTCGGCCGCAGGATTGGCCTGAGTTTGCGTGAGGTGAAGGCGGCATGACGACAATCACTATTCCCCAACTGGCTGAGGCGCGGCGTGCGCTCGAAGAACCGCTCTTTGCCGACCTTGCAGGCGACGTGGGGATCAGTTTCGAATTCTTCCCGCCCAAGAGCGACAAGATGGACGCCCAGCTTTGGGACGCGATCCGTACGCTCGAGCCGCTCGGTCCCGATTTCGTGTCGGTGACCTATGGCGCGGGCGGGTCGACGCGCGAGCGGACGCACGCGACCGTTGCGCGGATCCAGCGCGAAACGTCGATGAACGCCGCCGCGCACCTGACATGCGTCGAGGCGACCAAGGCCGAGATCGATCAGGTTGCCGAGGAATATTGGGCGGCAGGCGTACGGCACATCGTCGCGCTGCGCGGCGACATGCCGACGCTGGGTCAGCCCTATCAGGCGCATCCCGGCGGGTATGAGAATGCGGCCGCGCTGGTCGCCGGACTGGCGCGGCTGCACCCGTTCGAGATTTCGGTCGCGGCCTATCCGGAATGCCACCCCGAATCCGGCGGGCATGACGTCGATCTCGATAACCTCAAGCGGAAGCTCGATGCGGGCGCGACTCGGGCGATCACGCAGTTCTTCTTCTCGCCGGAAGCCTATTTCCGGTTCCGCGACCGGGTGGCCGCAGCGGGAATCACCGCGCAGATCCTGCCCGGTATCCTCCCGGTCTCGAACGTCGCGCAGACGCGCAAGTTCGCGAGCGCGTGCGGGGCGGAGATCCCGGCCTGGATGGACCGGCTGTTCGAGGGGCTCGATGACCACCCTGCGGCACGACAGCTGGTCGCGGCGACGATCGCGGCCGAGATGTGCCGACGGCTTTATGCGGGGGGCGTGAAGGATTTCCACTTCTACACGCTCAACCGCGCCGAACTCGCCTATGCTATCTGTCACATGCTCGGCGTCCGCGCGAAGCCGAGCGAAAAGGTCGCCGCGGCATAATTCATCACCCCTCCCGCAGCCGGGAGGGGCCGGGGGTGGGCTCGCGTTCGCCCCCAACGATACCGCCCGAGGATAGCGGGCGCCCACCCCCGACCCCTCCCGCTTGCGGGAGGGGGGAGTCCAATCGATGACACCACGTGAACGTTTCAACGCGGAAGCCGCCAAGCGCATCCTGATCACCGACGGCGCGTTCGGCACCGAGATCCAGAACTGGAAGCTCGACGAGGCGGCCTATGCTGGCGACCTTGGCCTGAGCCACGACCAGAAGGGCAACAACGACATTCTGGCGATTACCAGGCCGGACGTGCCCCAGACGATCACGCGCGAATATCTCGACGCGGGGTCGGACATCGTGTCGACCAATACGTTCAGCGCGAACATCATCAGCCAGGCGGATTACGGTGCCGAGCATCTGGTCCGCGCGATCAACGTCGAAAGCGCGAAGATCGCACGGGCGCTCGCGACCGAATATGAAGCAAAGGACGGCCGGCCGCGGTTCGTGGCGGGTGCGATCGGGCCGACCAACAAGACGCTGTCGCTGTCCCCCGACGTCAATGATCCGGGCTATCGGGAGATCGACTTTGATTATCTGAAGGGCGTCTACCGCGAACAGATCGACGCGCTGCTCGAAGGCGGCGAGGGGGTCGGCGTCGATTTCATCCTGATCGAGACGGTGTTCGATACGCTCAACGCCAAGGCCGGGATCATGGCCGCGATCGAGGCGGGCGACGATCTCGGGCGCGACGTGCCGATCATGCTGTCGATGACGCTGACCGATCTGTCGGGCCGCAACCTGTCGGGGCACACGGTCGAGGCGTTCTGGCACGCGGTGCGGCATGCCAAGCCGATCACGATCGGGCTCAACTGCTCGTTCGGTGCGGAGCAGCTGCGGCCGCATGTGAAAACCCTGTCCGGCATCGCCGACACGCTGATCATGATCTACCCGAACGCCGGGCTGCCCAACGAACTCGGCGAATATGACGAGATGCCGGCGACGACCGCCGGGCTGGTCGGCGAATGGGCGGTGGCCAAGCAGGTCAACGTACTCGGCGGCTGCTGTGGCTCGACCCCTGCGCATATCAAGGCGATGGCGGACGGTGTGCGCGGGCTGGAACCGCGCGCAGTCTCGCGGCCCGAGGTGCGGACCAAGCTCGCCGGGCTCGAACCGTTCACGATGGCGGCATAGTCACTGCTCCCTCTCTCCGCCGGGGAGAGGGCCGGGGTGAGGGGCGCCGCGAGCGCTGCCCTCCCCAACGACCCCTCACCCCAACCCTCTCCCCGGAGGGGGGAGGGGGCCAGAAGAATGAACCGATGACCACTCCCTCCTCCACGTCCTTCGTCAACATCGGCGAGCGTACCAACGTCACCGGCTCGGCCCGCTTCAAGAAGCTGATCATGGCGGGCGACTATCCCGCCGCGGTCGAGGTCGCGCGCCAGCAGGTCGAGAGCGGCGCGCAGGTGCTCGACGTCAACATGGACGAGGGGCTGCTCGACGCGCACCACGCGATGACGACGTTCTTGAAGCTGATCGCCGCAGAGCCTGACATCGCGCGCATCCCGTTCATGGTCGACAGCTCGAAATGGAGCGTGATCGAGGCGGGACTGAAGTGCGTTTCGGGTAAGCCGATCGTCAATTCGATCAGCATGAAGGAGGGCGAGGAGCAGTTCCTCAGCCAGGCCAAGAAGTGCATGGCATACGGCGCCGCGGTGGTCGTGATGGCGTTCGACGAGGTCGGGCAGGCGGACACCAAGGACCGCAAGGTCGAGATCTGCGAGCGCGCCTACAAGCTGCTCGTCGGCATCGGCTTTCCGCCCGAGGATATCATCTTCGACCCCAACGTCTTCGCAGTCGCGACGGGGATCGAGGAACACGACAATTACGGCGTCGACTTCATCGAGGCGTGCCGCGAGATCAAGGCGCGCTGCCCGCACGTCCATATCTCGGGCGGACTATCGAACTTCAGCTTCTCGTTCCGCGGCAACGAGCCCGTGCGCCGCGCGATGCACAGCGTGTTCCTGTATTATGCGATCCCCGCGGGGATGGACATGGCGATCGTCAACGCCGGGCAGCTCGACATCTACGACGATATCGATCCCGAGCTGCGCCAGGCGGTCGAGGACGTCGTGCTCAACAAGGATCCCGAAGCGGGTGAGCGGCTCGTCCAGCTCGCCGAGCGCTATCGCGGCACTGATGTCGTCGCGGAGAAGGCGGCCGCCGAATGGCGGTCGCTGGGTGTCAACAAGCGGCTCGAATATGCGCTGGTCAAGGGCATCGACCTGCACGTCGTCGAGGATACCGAGGAAGCGCGGCTGATCATCGACGGCAATGGCGGTCGTCCGATCGAGGTGATCGAGGGCCCGCTGATGGACGGGATGAACGTCGTCGGCGACCTGTTCGGCAGCGGCAAGATGTTCCTGCCGCAGGTCGTGAAGTCGGCGCGCGTGATGAAGAAGGCGGTCGCGCATCTGCTGCCGTACATCGAGGCGGCGAAGGAGCCCGGCGCGCGCGGCAAGGGCAAGATCATCATGGCGACGGTCAAGGGCGACGTGCATGACATCGGCAAGAACATCGTCGGCGTGGTGCTCCAGTGCAACGGGTTCGACGTGGTCGATCTGGGCGTGATGGTGCCGTGGTCGAAGATCCTCGAGGCCGCGAACGAGAATGACGCGGACATGATCGGGCTGTCGGGCCTCATCACCCCGAGCCTCGACGAGATGGTGACGGTTGCCGAGGAGATGAAGCGCGCGGGCATGACGATGCCGCTGCTGATCGGCGGGGCGACCACCTCCAAGGTCCACACCGCGCTGCGTATCGCGCCCGCCTATGACGGCCCGGTCGTGCATGTGCTCGATGCGAGCCGCGCGGTGGGTGTCGCGTCGACGCTCGTCAGCGACACGATCCGCGACGAGTTCGTGACGAAGACCGCGGACGAATATGAGGCGGTGAGGGTGGCGCGGGCCAACAAGGGCCAGAGCGAGCTTATCCCGATCGAGACGGCGCGCGAGCGTGGGTTCGTCGCGGACTTCGCGTTAAAGCCCGGGGCGCCCGCGAAGCCCGGCGTCCATGTGTTCGCGGACTGGGACCTGACCGATCTGCGCGACTATATCGACTGGACGCCGTTCTTCCGCGCCTGGGAGCTGGCGGGCAACTTCCCGGCGATCCTGACCGACGAGGTCGTCGGCGAGAGCGCGAGTTCGCTCTATGCGGACGCGCAGGCGATGCTCGACACGATCGTCGCGGAAAAATGGCTGACGCCGCGCGGGGTCGTGGGGCTGTGGCCGGCGCGGCGCGAGGGGGACGATGTGGTCGTCTCGCACACGCGCGGCCACGACATGCCGCACGAGGACGTGCGCCTGCCGATGCTGCGCCAGCAGATTTCGAAGCGCGAGGGGCGCGCCAACATGTGCCTCGCCGATTTCGTCGATCCCGCGGGCGATTGGTTCGGGGGGTTCGCAGTCGGCATCCACGGGATCGACGAGCATATCGCGCGGTTCAAGGCGGGGCATGACGATTACAACGACATCCTGCTGAAGGCGCTCGCCGATCGCTTTGCCGAAGCCTTTGCCGAACGGCTGCACAAGCATGTCCGTCAGGAGCTGTGGGGCTATGCGCCCGAGGAACAGCTGACCAACGATGCGCTGATCAAGGAGCAGTATCGCGGCATCCGTCCCGCGCCGGGTTATCCCGCATGCCCCGATCACAGCCTCAAGCCGATCCTGTTCGACCTGCTCGATGCCGAGACCGCGACCGGGCTCGAACTGACCGAGAGCTTCGCGATGTTCCCGACCGCGGCCGTCTCAGGCTTTTATTTCGGCCACCCGCAGGCGGAGTATTTCGGTGTCGCCCGCGTCGGCCGCGACCAGCTGGAAGATTATGCGGCGCGGCGCGGCGTCGACCTGCCGATCGCGGAGCGCTGGTTGCGTCCGAACCTGGACTGAACCCCGAACCGTGACGTCACCCCGGCCTTCGCCGGGGTGGCGCCATGCTTATGGCTGTCAGGCGCTACGCCCGACCAATGCCGCAAGCTTCTTCAATTTCGGTGCGACCATTGGCACGGTCAGCATCGTGCTCGCCAACGCCATCAGCAGCAGCGCGGTGAAGGTTTCGTTGGTGATGATCGCCTTGTCGAGCAGGATGTTGACGAAGATGATCATGATCAGCGCCTTGGTCTGAAGCAGCCAGCCGATTGCCGACGCCTCGCCCGGGCGCCATTTGAGGATCCGCCCGGCGGCGTGGACCCCCGCCAGCTTGCCGCCGACAGAGGCGAACAACAGCAAGGCCGCGGCGGCGAACACCGCAATCCCGCCGACCGCCCATTGCGTCTTCAGGCCGGTCGACAGGAAGAACACCGGCATCACCGCGAGCAGCACGAAGCGGCGGAAGTCGTCCATTCGGACCTGGTCGAACCATTTCGCGTCGAGCACCGCGCCCGACAGGAACGCGCCGACCATGAAATGCAGCCCCGCCCAGTCCGCCGCGAACCCGCAGCCGGCGAGCCAGATCAGGCTGACATACCAGCGATCGCGCTCCGGGATCCGCGCCATCAGTCGGCGAACCAGCAGGGTGGCGACCGCGAAGCCGACCAGAAAGCCAGCCTGCCGGCCAACCCGCTCCCAATCGAGCAGGATCAGCGCGAGCACGCCCCAGATCGCGATATCGTCGAGGCTGGCATAGCGGAGGATGCGCTGGCCGATCGGCTCCCGCAGGACCTCGAGCTTTTCAAGGAACAGTACGAGGATCGGTAGCGCGGTGACCGCGCAGGCCATGCCGATGCCGAGAATGACCTGCCACTGCGCGCCCGACACGCCCGCCCAGCCTGGATAGCGCAGCATCAGCACGGCAGCGATGCTGCCGGTCGCGAGCGGCACCGCCAGCGCGAGGCCGGCGGTGACCGCGGTCTCGCCGCGATGTCGCCATGCCGCACCGAGATCGAGTTCGATCCCTGCGACCCACACGAACATCATGACCGCCCACCAGGCGACGCCGTTCAGCGATCCGATCGTCGCAGGGGTGAAGATCGTCGCGTAATACTCAGGGAAGAGCGCGCCGAGCACGCCCGGTCCGAGCAGGATGCCGCCAAAGATCTGCACGACGACCAGCGGTGCCCAGTAATCGGTCCGGCCCAGCCGCCAGACCAGATAGGGGACGCTGAAGATGATGAGCATCGCAAGGAGGAAGACCTCCGTCGGTGTCATGGCGTGCATGCATTCCCCCTCTCGCGCGGTCGGGGCCCCCCCGCCGGCTCTATGCTGCGGGGTGGTATGCGGCCGGGCAGGCGGCGGCAATATGCTTCGCTACGGTCGAACCGGAGTCGATCCGTTTGCAGGCTGCGCCATTGCGGGACGCGGGGCGGGCCCCCGCTATCGGCAGCCGGGGCGCATCCGCGCTAAGGACGGGGCGTGGCGGCGCAATCATGGCTGGCCGATGAGGGAGTGCCCTGCTTGAACCGATCGCTCTTATTGCTCGTGCTGGTCGCCGCGTCCGCCTCGGCTCAGGCGCCGGTGAGCCGCGCGGCGCCCTTCACCGTCGACGGGCAGGGTTTTGCGACGCTGCAGGAGGCGGTCTCATCGATCCGGCTCGGCACCGCGACGATCCTAATCGCGCCCGGCACCTACCGGCAATGCGCGGTGCAGGCGGGCGGGCGGATCACCTTCAAGGCGCTGAAGCCTGGCACCGCGATCTTCGAAGGCGTGGCGTGTGAGGAGAAGGCGGCGCTGGTGCTGCGCGGGCAGGGATCGGTCGTCGATGGCCTGGTCTTTCGCGGCTACAGCGTTCCCGACGGCAATGGCGCGGGGATCCGCACCGAGATGGGCGACCTCAGCGTCGTCAACGCGATGTTCCTCGACAGCCAGGAAGGCATCCTCGGCGGCGAGCCAAGCGAGCAGCGGATCACGATCGACCGGTCGACCTTTTCGGGGCTAGGCCAGTGCGACCAGTCGCCGAGCTGCTCGCATGCCGTGTATCTGGCGAACCAGGGCAGCGTGACGATCACCCGCTCGCGGTTCGAGCGCGGGACCGGCGGGCATTACGTCAAACTGCGCGTGCCGACCGTCTCGATCACCGACAACAGCTTCGACGACAGCGCGGGGCGCAAGACCAACTACATGATCGACCTGCCCGAAGGCGCGACCGGGCTGATCGCGCGCAACACCTTCGTGCAGGGGCGGAAGAAGGAGAACCACACCGGTCTGATCGTCGTCGCGGCGGAGGCGAAGACCTATCGCTCGACCGGGTTGCGCGTCGAGGACAATGACGCGCGACTGGCGCCGGGCGATGCGACCAGCCCGGCGTTCCTGGCGGATTACAGCCATGACCGGCTGGCGCTGGGGGCGAACCGGCTGGGGCCGGGGTTGCGGGCGTTCGAGACGCGGTAGTTGGGCCACCGCGATCGGAGGCGAGCGGGTCGATAGCGCGGGCGCCTGAAACCCCGTCACCCCAGCGAAAGCTGGGGTCTCCCTGTTGGGACAGCGAGTGGCCGTTACGGGAAGATCCCAGCTTTCGCCGGGATGACGGAAGGTGCGGGGAAGCGGGCCCCCTCAGCTCGGGCAGGTGCTCGCCGCGCCCGCGTCGAGGTCGAGGCAGCGGCCGTCGAGCCCCGATACCGGCAGGCCGATTGTCGCGGCGAGCGTCGGCACGATGTCGACGGTTTCCACCGACAGCGGCTGTTCGAACCCGGCGATCCCCTTGCGCCAGAACAGCATCGGCACGCGGCGATCATAGTCCCACGGGCTGCCATGCGTTTCGACGTAGCCGCCGGCGGGCGACACGATCGTCGTCACGCGCGGCTTGAGGAGCGTGACGAACTGGCCCGAGCGGCCCTCGGCAAAGGAGGCGCGCGCGCGTTCGATCAGCGTCCAGGTCTCGGGCGGGGTGGTCGGCATCGGCGTCGCCATGATCTCGGCAGCCGAGAAGGCAGCGGCGACCTGCGGCAGCGCGCGATAGCGGCGCAGCGCCTCAGTCAGCACCTTGGCGCGTGTCTTGGCGGGCAGCGCATCGTCGATATAGACGTCGCCCTCGGTCCCGAGCAGGACGCTGCCGGGCAGGCCCAGATCCTTGGCGATCGCGGTGCCGACCTGCTTGGCGAGCACATTCTCGTCCATATGCGCCTCCATCGGCATCGCGCGCTGCTGCTGCCGCTCGGTCGCGTCGTGCGCGCCGTGATCCGCGGTCAGCACGACCTCGTAATCCACGCCGGTCTCGTCCAGCACCGCGAAGAAGCCGCCGAGCGTCTTGTCGAGCTCGGCCATCTGGATGCACATCTCGGACCCCTGCGTGCCGTAGGTGTGGCCGATATAATCGGTCGCCGACGCGCCGATGTCGATGATGTCGGTCTGCGGCCCCTGGCCGAGCTTCATGTCCTGTACCAGCGCCGCCGCCATCGCGAACACCGCGGCATCGGACGCCGGCGACACGCGGAAGCCCTTGGCGTCGCCCGCCTCGCGCTCGAAGCGGCCCTGGCCGTACGTCTTGCCTGCGATCACGATCGGGTGGTTCACGCCCGTGCAATAACCGGGCAGCGGCAGCGCGGCCTGGGGCAGCGCGATCAGCCCGGCGACAGCGGTGCGCGTGCGCTGCACCGCCGGCGGTACCGCGCGGCCCGCATAGGAGACATAGGTCTTGCCGTCCCACCACCAGAGCTCGTCGACCTTGTGGCCGCCCATCATCACCGCCGCGCGATCCTTGCCCGCGACCGAGACCGAGCGGGTGCGCGGATCGCGCGCCTTCATCATCTCGCCAAGCGTCGGCACTTTCAGGTGCATGTCGGACACGGTGTAGCTGTCATGCGTGCTGCCGGCGACGCGCTCGTCCTCCGAGCAATAGACGATCTTGTCGGGGCGGCCGGCGCGCTGGTCGACCCAGTTGTTCGCGATGATCCCGGTATGCGCGGGACGCATGCCCGTCAGGATGGTCGAGTGGCCGGGGCAGGTCTCGGTCGCGGCATGGCTCTGATAGCCGCTCGGAAACACCACGCCGTTCAGCAGGCGGGTGAAGCCGCCGGTGAAGTGGTTGCGATATTGCTGGAACAGGTCGGCGGCGAACTGGTCGACCGAAATCGCCACGATCAGCTTGGGCGGCGTGGCGGGGGTCGGTGCCGCAACCGCGGGGGCCGGGGCCGGGGACGGAGCGGTCTGCGCGGACGCGGTCACGGACGCGGCCGGGGTCAGGAGCAACGCGGCGATAAGTGCTTTCACGGACAGTCCTTTGACGAGCAGCGGCATGACTGCTTTCGGATGTAATGCGGTGTCGTCCTCGCTATGGCTGTGGCCGATGAACGAAACAAGGATGGCCATGCGCAGTTTACGTTGCGTCCTGATGACGATGCTGCTCGCGCTGTGCAGCCTCGTGGCGACGCCGGCGCTGGCGGACTCGCTCGACGGGTCGAGCCGGCATCTGAGCATGCGCCTCGTTGCCGAAAGCGACCATCCGAAAGCGGGCGCACCGCTGACCATCGCGATCGCAACGACTCCCGATACGGGCTGGCATGGCTATTGGGCCAATCCGGGCGATGCGGGGTTTCCCGCGACGTTCGACTGGACGCTGCCGCGCGGGGCGACGGCGGGGCAGCCCGAATGGCCCGTCCCGACGACGCTGCTGATCGCGGGGCTGATGAACTATGTCTACGAGGCGCCCTATGCGCCGCTCGTGACGATCCAGGTGCCGGCGGGGCTGGCGGCGGGCGCCAAGCTGCCGATCCGGCTGAAGACGTCTTATCTGGTCTGTTCGGCGACGATCTGCGTGCCCGAGGAGCAGGCGCTCTCGCTCGACCTGACGATCGGTGACGGCGCGCCGTCGCAGGCGAGCGCCTTTGCCGACTGGCGGCGGGCGATCCCCAAGCCGCTCGATGCGGGCGCGACCTATGCGGTCGACCAGGGCGTGCTGCGTGTCGCGGTGCCGTTCCCCGCCGGGGCCAGGGCAAAGGACGCCTATTTCTTCCCCCTCACCACCGGCGTGATCGACAATGGCGCGCGCCAGACCGTGACGCGGTCGGGCGATACGCTGACGATCGCGACGCGACTGGCGGCCAATGGCAAGGCCAATGCGCCGATCGAGGGTGTGCTGCGGATCGGCGACGCGCAGGGGCTCGCGGTCAGCGCCGCGCCCGGGGTCGTTGCGGCGGGGCCATCGGATAATGCGGGCGGGGTGTGGGCGACCGCACTGGTGGCGTTTGCGGGCGCGGTGCTCGGCGGGCTGATCCTCAACATCATGCCCTGCGTCTTCCCGATCCTGAGCCTGAAGGCGCTCAGCCTCGCGCGCGGTGGCGCCAGCGAACGCGAGGCGCGGCACGAGGCGCTCGCCTATACCGCGGGCGTCGTGCTGGTGTGCCTCGGCCTTGGCGCGGCGATCCTCGCGCTGCGTGCGGGCGGGTCTGCGGTCGGCTGGGCGTTCCAGTTGCAGCATCCCGCGGCGATCATCGTGCTGCTGCTGCTGAGCACCGCGATCGCGTTCAACCTGGCCGGGCTGTTCGAGGTGCCGACGCCCCGATTCGCGGGCGAGAGCGGTGCGAGCGGCGCGTTTGCGACCGGCGCGCTGGCCGCATTCATCGCGACGCCGTGCACCGGGCCGTTCATGGGTGCAGCGCTGGGCGCGGCGCTCGTGCTGCCCTGGCCCGCGGCGATGGCGGTGTTCGCCGGGCTGGGACTCGGGCTGTCGCTGCCGTTTCTCGCAATCGGCTTCGTACCCGCGTGGCGGCGCTGTCTGCCCAAGCCCGGCGTCTGGATGGAGACGTTCCGGCATGTCCTGTCGGTGCCGATGTTCCTGACCGCGATCGCACTCGCCTGGGTGCTGGGCCGCCAGACCGGCGTCGACAGCCTGACGCTCGCGCTCGTCGCAGTGCTGGCGATCGGCGCGGTGCTGTGGGTTGGCGGCACCCGGCAGCGCAAGGGCAAGGCGTTCGGCGCAGCGACGCTTGCCGCGCTGGCGATCGTGTTCGTCGGCAGTGCGGTCGTCATCGCCCGCGCGCCGCCGGCCGCGGCCAAGACGGCGGTCGCCGGCGACGAGGCGTTCAGCGAGTCGAAGCTTGCCGCGCTGCGCGCCGAGAAGCGCGGTGTGTTCGTCTATTTCACCGCCGACTGGTGCCTGACGTGCAAGGTCAACGAGAAGGCGGCGATCGAGACCGCCACGGTTCGCGACGCGTTCGCCAAGAACAAGGTCGCGGTGCTGATCGGCGACTGGACCGATGGCGACCCCGTTATGGGCCGCTTCATCGAGGCGCATAACCGCGCCGGCGTGCCGCTCTATCTCTATTATGCGCCGGGAGCGGCCGAGCCGACCGTCCTGCCGCAGGTGCTCACCCCGGCGCTGCTGGCGGGGCTGGGCGTCTAATCCGGCTTGTGCAGCGCGGTGAAGCGTTGCAGCATGGAACCGCAACGCTTGATGGGGAATTTACCATTTCGATGGGGAAACAAGCGTTCGACGAAATCATGGGGGCACCGGGTGATACCCGCGTCCGTCCCGAACTGGCCGCTCTGGGCCGCTGGATCGAGGAGACGCCCGACGCCGAGTTGCGGCGTCGTCAGCAGGCGGCTGAAACGACGTTTCGGCAGCTCGGCATTACCTTTGCCGTCTATGGCGAGAACGAGGCGGCCGAGCGGATCATCCCGTTCGACATCGTACCGCGGGTGTTCCTGCATGACGAATGGACGCGGCTGTCCGAAGGGCTCGTCCAGCGCGTCGAGGCGATCAATGCGTTCCTCGAGGATATCTATGGCGAACGGCGCATCCTGAAGGAAGGGATCCTCCCCGAGGATCTCGTCATGGGCAATGCGCAGTTCCGTCCCGAAATCGCCGGGATGCGCCCGCCGCACGGGGTTTGGGCGCATATCTGCGGGATCGATCTGGTACGCACCGGGCCCGACGACTTCTTCGTGCTCGAGGACAATGCGCGGACGCCCTCGGGGGTCAGCTACATGCTCGAGAATCGCGAGGCGATGCTGCGGCTGTGCCCCGAGCTGTTCCGCGAGTTCCGCGTCGCGGCGGTCGACAGTTATCCCGATCGGCTGCTCGAGACGATGAAGTCGGTCGCGCCGCACGGCGTCAGCGCACCGACCTGCGTCGTGCTGACGCCGGGGCATTATAACTCGGCCTATTACGAGCACAGCTTCCTCGCCGATACGATGGGCGTCGAACTGGTCGAGGCGGCTGATCTGGTCGTCGACGACGATGTCGTGTGGATGCGGACGATCGCGGGCCGCGTGAAGGTCGATGTGATCTATCGCCGGATCGATGACGATTATCTCGACCCGCTCGTGTTCCGTCCTGACAGCGCGCTTGGCGTGCCGGGGCTGATCGCTGCCTATGCCGCGGGCAATGTCGCGATCATCAACGCGCCGGGCAACGGCATCGCCGACGACAAGGCGATCTACAGCTACATGCCCGACATCGTGAAATTCTATTCGGGCGGCGAGTGCAAGCTGCCCAATGTCGAGACGTGGCGGTGCCGCGAGCCCCAGGCGCTGAAATATGTCCTCGACAATCTCGAGGACGTCGTCGTCAAGCTGGTCGACGGTTCGGGTGGTTATGGCATGCTGGTCGGACCGACCGCGACGAAGCAGGAGATCGAGGATTTCCGTGCTGCGCTGATCGCCGAGCCGCATCGCTATATCGCGCAACCGACGCTCGCGCTGTCGACCGTACCGACGATGGCCGAATCCGGGCTGTGCCCGCGGCATGTCGATTTCCGGCCGTTCGTGCTGACCGGGTCGAAGGGCGTTCAGGTCGTGCCTGGCGGGCTGACCCGCGTCGCGCTGAAGCAGGGATCGTTGGTTGTGAATTCAAGCCAGGGTGGCGGCACGAAGGACAGCTTCGTCCTGATGGCGGATCAATCGCAGCGCATGGGGGGGGGCGGCATGACGCAGACGCTGGGCGGGATGACGCAGACCCTCGGCGAAGGCATGCCCGGGCCGGAGGCACAGTCCTGATGCTGTCGAGGACCGCCTCGTCCCTCTATTGGCTGGGACGCTATTTCGAACGTGCCGATTTCATCGCGCGGTTGGTCGAGGCGACGGTGCGCCTCGACGTGCTGTCGTCGCAGCCTGCGGGCGAGGCGGCCTGGGCATCGGCGCTGGCGGTCACCGAGACCGACGAGGCCTTTGCCAAGACCGGGGTGCCGGTCGGGCAGCGCGACGTGGTGCGCTTTCTGACGCTCGACGCCAGCCATCCGGGATCGATCGTCCGCTGCCTCGACATGGCGCGCAACAATGCCAAGGCGGTGCGGACCGCGCTGACGCGGGAATCATGGACCGCGATCAACCGTGCGTGGCTGTTGTTCGAAAACCGCGCGACCCCCGGCAGCACGACCGCGCAGCTCAACCTGGTCGAGGCGGTCAAGACCGAGACGCGCGGGTTCGAAGGTGCGATCCACCGCATGCTGCGCAATCAGACGACCTGGTTCATCCGGCTCGGCCAGGCGGTCGAGCGCGCGGACAACACCGCGCGGCTGCTCGACGTCAAATATCATATTCTGCTGCCGGAGGGACAGAAACTGGGCGGCGCGATCGATCGCGACCAGTGGACGACCATATTGCAGACGGTGTCGGCGGTGACCGCCTATCGCTGGATGTACAATGACGGCCTTCGGCCGGCCGACGTGATCGATTTGTTGCTGGCGCGCGCGGAGTTGCCGCGTAGTCTTGCAGCCTCGGTCGAGGAGACGGTGGACGTGCTCAATCTGCTTGCGAAACGCACCGGCCAGCATGGCGAGGCGGACCGGATGGCGCGGCTCCGTGCCTCGCGGCTGGGGCGAACCCGATCCGGCGAGGTGATCGCATCCGGCCTGCACCAGTATCTGCAGGCCTTCATCCAGGAAAATGCGCTGCTCCACGGCGCGATCGGCCGGCAGTTCAAGTTCCTTTGATGCGGTTGTCGGTCGATCACCGCACGATCTATCGCTTCACCGAGCCGCAGAGCCGCCTCGTCCAGATGCTCCGCATGACCCCGCAGAACACGCATGACCAGACGGTCGCGCAGTGGCGGATCGATATCGACTGCGATGCCCGGCTGCGGCAGGGGCGCGACGGGTTCGGCAATGCCATCACGATGCTCTACATCGACGGGCCGATCGACGGGATCGAGATCGATGTCACGGGCGAGGTGTTGACCAGCCATTCCGACGGCGTCGTCCACGGCGCTTATGAGGTGCTGCCGCCGGCGCTGTTCCTCCGGCCCACCGAGACCACCGCGCAGGACAAGGCCATTGCCGACTTCGCTGCACGCGTCGCGACGCCCGCGCAGGGCCGGATCGGCGCGCTGCACCGGGTGAACGAGGCCTTGCACGAACGCTTTGCCGCCAATCCCGGCCGTCCCGAGCCAAACCTCGGCGCGGCGGCGGCGTTCCGGCTCGACAGCGCCACCTCGCGCGACTTTGCGCAGATGTTCATCGTCGCCGCGCGTTCGCTGGGGGCGCCGGCGCGCTATGTGTCGGGCTATCTTCTGACCGAACGCGAGGATGATCACCGTCCGACGCCGCATGGCTGGGCCGAGGCGCATGTTGACGGGCTGGGCTGGATCGGTTTCGACCCGTTCACCGGCGACTGTCCAGAAGAGCATCACGTCCGGGTCGCGGTCGCGCTCGATGCCGCAGGGGCCGCGCCGGTGGCAGGCTCGCGGCTGGGCGAGGGCGGCGAGCGGTTGGAGGTCGATGTCGTCGTGTCGCGGGACGGCCAGTAACCGTCGGCGACTAGTCCTCGCGCTGCCCGGGGCCCGGCCCGGGGGCGGCCGCCAGCAGGTCCTCTTCGCTCAGGCGGCTCCATCCGCCCGGGCCAAGCGCCTCGATCGGGCGGTACCGTATCTTGTATTCCATCCGGCCCGATCCCTTCACCCAATAGCCCAGATAGACATAGGGTAGCCCCGCACCGCGTGCGCGCAGGATGTGGTCGATTATGATGTAGTTGCCGAAGCCCGGCCGCGATGCGTCGTCCGCTGCGAAGAAGCTGTAGATCATCGACAGTCCGTCGGCCTGGCGATCGGTAAGGCAGGCGCCGACCAGCCGGCCCGGGGCGCCGCCGATGCCCGGTTCGCGATACTCGACGATCAGCGAGTCGACGGGCGAATGCTCGACCATGTCGGCATAATCGTCCTCATCCATCCCGGCCATGCCGCCGTCCGGGTGACGCGCCGACAGATAGCGGCGCAACAGCTGGAACTGCTCGTCGGTCGCCCATGCGCGGCAGATGGTTGCGGTGATGTCGCCGTGCCGCTTGAGCATCTTGCGCTGCGTCGCGTTGGGCGTGAATTCCGGCGTCACGACGCGCACCGATACACAGGCGCTGCAGCCGGTGCAGCTCGGCCGATAGGCGACGCCCTGGCTCCGTCGAAACCCGATCCGGCTCAGCGCGTCGTTGAGCTCGACCGCATGCGGGCCGTTCAGCTCGGTGAAGACCTTCCGCTCCTCCCGATCGGGCAGATAGGGGCAGGGGCCGGGGCTAGTGACGAAGAACCGGGGAAACCGAAAAGGCGCAGTCATCGCGAAGTGCCCCTCTCTCGGCTTCAGCGCTCTCAAGGCGCGGGCGGTATATGATTCCTGTGCGGGCCGCTGGAAAGTGGGGCGGCCCACGGTGGTAAAAGAAATTCCGGCGGCGTTGGCCGGGGATCAGGCCAGTTCGACGGTGCTCGTCTCATAGCCCGCCGCCTTCAGCGCGGTGACCAGCCGATCGAGATGCGCACGATCGCGGGCCTCGCATTCGATATCGGTGATCAGCCCCTTTGCCGGCAGCGTCGTGAAGACGCGCTGATGATACACCTCGATGATGTTCACCCGCTCCTGATCGAAGATCCGGGCGACGTTGTACAGCGCGCCGGGCTGATCCTGCAGGCGGATGCGCAACCGTGCGAGCCGGCCCGAGCGTGCGAGATCGCGCAGCAGGACGTTGGCGAGCAGCCGCGTGTCGATATTGCCGCCGCACAGGATGATCCCGACGGTCCGCCCCTTGAAGCGCTCGGGATGCTGGAGCAGCGCGGCGAGGCCGGCGGCACCGGCGCCCTCGACCACGGTCTTCTCGATCTGGAGCAGCAGGCTGACCGCCATCTCGAGGCTGCGCTCGCTGACCAGGACGATGTCGTCGACGAGTTCGGCGACCATCTTCGAGGTGATGCCGCCGGGCTCCTTGACCGCGATCCCCTCGGCCAGCGTGTCGCCGGCGCAAGGCATCGTCGTCCCGTTGATGCGGTTGTACATCGACGGGAACAGCTCGGCCTCGACGCCGACCACCTCGATCGCGTGACCGCCCTGCGCGGCATTCGCCCGCGTCACGGTCGCGACGCCCGAGATCAGGCCGCCGCCGCCGATCGGGACGACCATCATGTCGATGTCGGGCACGTCCTCGAGCATCTCGATCGCGGTGGTGCCCTGGCCGGCGATGACGCGGGCGTCGTCGAACGGATGGACGAAGGTGAAACCGCATTCGCCCTCGAGGATGCGGGCATGCGCATAGGCGGCGTCGAAGGTGTCGCCGAACAGCACGACCTTGGCGCCATGCCCTTCGGTCTGCGTGACCTTCACGGTCGGCGTGTTGGTCGGCATGACGATCGTCGCGGGGATTCCGAGCCGGTTGGCGTGATAGGCAAGACCCTGTGCGTGATTGCCCGCCGACGCGGCGATCACGCCCTTTGCGCACGCTTCGGGCGACAGCTGCAACAGCGTGTTGAGCGCGCCGCGTTCCTTGTAGGCCGCGGTGAACTGAAGATTCTCGAACTTCAGATAGACCGTCGCGCCGGTCATCTGGCTCAGCGTGCGGCTGATCAGCGTCGGCGTGCGGACGATCGAGGCGCGGATCCGGTCATGCGCGGCGCGAACGTCGTCGATGGACACGGGAAGGGTGGGTGCCGCTACGGCAGCGAGGGTAGCCATAGGCGTTGCGCTAGACCATCTGGCGCGCAGGGGAAACACCGCTTATGCGCTTGATCCATGGCAAAACTGGCATTCATCGGGACTGGCGTGATGGGCGCGCCGATGGCGGGGCATCTCGTCGCGGCAGGGCACGACGTCACCGTATATAATCGCTCCCAGGCCAAGGCTTTGGCATGGGCCGATAAATATGGCGGATCGGTCGCGGGCACGCCTGCTCTGGCGGCGCGCGATGCGGATGCGGTGTTTACCTGCGTCGGCAATGACGATGATCTGGCGGCAGTGACATTGGGTGAGGACGGCGCGTTCGCGGCGATGCGCGACGATGCGGTGTTCGTCGACCATACGACCGTCTCCGCCGCGATCGCGCGCCGCTTGGCGGACGCCCGCGCGCTTGTGGTGGATGCGCCGGTGTCGGGCGGGCAGGCGGGGGCCGAGAACGGCAAATTGTCGATCATGTGCGGCGGTTCCGCCGACGCCATGGCGAAGGCCGAGCCGTATATGCAGGCCTATGCCGCGCGCATCGTGCATGTCGGCGACGCGGGCGCGGGCCAGACAACCAAGATGTGCAACCAGATCGCGATCGCCGGGGTGATCCAGGGCGTGTCCGAATCGATCCGCTTCGCGCAGAATGCCGGGCTCGACCTCGACAAGGTGTTCGAGGCGATTTCGGGCGGCGCGGCGCAGAGCTGGCAGTTGGTCAATCGCTGGCCGACGATGGCGAAGGAAGACTTCGACTTCGGCTTTGCGGTCGACTGGATGCGCAAGGATCTGGGGCTCGCGCTCGACGAGGCGCGGCGCAACGGTGCCGTTCTGCCAGTCGCGGCGCTGGTCGATCAATTCTATGCCGATGTGCAGGCCATGGGCGGCGCGCGGCAGGATACGAGTGCGTTGGTGCGGAGATTGCCGAAGTGAAGCCTGTCCTGTTCGCAAGTGCCGCCCTGTCGCTGTTCGCCACCCCGGCGCTGGCCGACGGGATCGTCGACAACGTCAACGGCCTGACCATCACCGAGGGCGGCAAGATCGTTCGGTTCAAGGCGATCCTGGTCGACAAGGACGGCCGCGTCACCCGGCTGGTGCCGCCGGGGGAGGAGCCCCCCAAGCTCAGCCGCAAGGAATTGAAAAAGAATGCGGGCAAGCCGCTCTATGACTGGCGCACCGACATGGGCGGCAAGACTGTGCTGCCCGGCTTCGTCGATGCGCATGGCCATGTGATCGAGCTTGGCTTCGGCGCGCTGTCGCTCGATTTGTCGGCCGCGACCTCGCTCGACGACGCGAAGTCGCGGATCGCGGCCTATGTCGCGGCCAATCCCGATCGCAAATGGGTGCTCGGCCGCGGCTGGAACCAGGAAGCCTGGGGGCTCGGGCGGTTCCCGACCGCCGCGGATCTCGACTCGGTGTCGGGCGGCCATCCGATCTGGCTGTCGCGCGCGGACGGCCATGCCGGCTGGGCGAACCGTGTCGCGATGCGCGAGGCGGGAATCACCGGCGCCACGGTCGCCCCGGCGGGCGGGCGGATCGAGAAGAGCGGCGGCGCGCCGTCGGGCGTGTTCGTCGATGCCGCGCAATCGCTGGTGGAGAAGGTCGTGCCGCAGCCTTTGCCCAAGGAGCGCGATGCGGCCTTCCTGACCGCGCAGCGGATCCTGCTGGGGTACGGCGTGACCGCGGTCGCCGACATGGGCACCACGCTCGACGACTGGCTGACCTATCGGCGGATGGCGGATATCGGTGGGTTGCGCGTCCGGATCATGAGCTATGCGCTCGGCGTCGAGACCGCGGGGCGGATCGGCGGCAAGGGGCCGACGCCGTGGCTGTATGACGACCATCTGCGGATGGGCGGGGTGAAGCTCTATGCCGATGGCGCGCTCGGCTCGCGCGGCGCGTGGCTGCTGAAGCCTTATGCCGATGCGCCGGGGCAGACCGGGCTGGGCTTCCTGACCGATGCGCAGCTCCAGAACCAGATGAGCCGCGCGGCGATGGACGGGTTCCAGGTCGCGGTGCATGCGATCGGCGATCGGGCGGACCAGCAGGTGCTCGACGCGATCCAGGTCGAGAGCGAGACCTACAAGGGCGATCGTCGCTGGCGTGTCGAGCATGCGCAGATCGTCGATCCCGCCGACCTGCCGCGCTTCGGCAAGTTCGGCACGATCGCCTCGATGCAGCCGACGCACCAGACCAGCGACCGGACGATGGCGGAAGCGCGGCTCGGGCCAGGGCGGCTGACCGGCGCCTATGCATGGAAGTCGATGCTGGCGAACGGGTCGAAGCTCGCCTTTGGTACAGATTTCCCGGTCGAGAAGCCCGATCCGTTCGCCACCTGGGCCGCGGCGTTCACCCGGCAGGATGCAAGCGGCCAGCCGCAGGGCGGGTGGCAGCCGCAGGAGCTCGTCTCGCGCGAACAGGCGTGGTGGGCGATGACCGGCGCCGCCGCCTATGCGGGGTTTGCCGAGACGAAGTTCGGCGCGCTCGCCGCCGGACAGCGCGCGGACTTCATCGTCGTCGACCGCGATCCGATGATCGCTTCACCGACCGAACTGCGGGCAATCAAGGTTGCCGAGACCTGGATCGGGGGCGAGAAGGTCTGGGTTCGGAAATAGCCGGCCGGTAGCCTCAAAGGTCGCCGCTGGCGTCCTTCGATGCGCGCGCGTTGATCCGCGCCCAGACCGCCTTGTGTTCGGCCTTCGCGTAGAGCGCAGCCCGCTGGCGGGGCGGTGCCGCTGCGAGAGTGGTCGGCAGGTCGGGGAAGGTCGCCAGGACGAGCTGCAACCGCGCCTCGCGCTCGCGTCGCATCGTCGGCGTGATCGACGGGGGCGAAATGTTCGTGCGCGGCGTCCAGCCGGGATTTCCGGGAAACGGCGCGCTGGTACCTATCAAGCCGCTGGGGCCAGGAACGCCAAGTTGCGCAGAAGCAGCCGCAGAACAGGCAATCAGTGCGACAGCGAGCAGGATAGTCTTCATGGAACACCTCCGATGAAGACTAAACTGACACCATCAGGCAAGGTTGCAAGCCTAAACCTGTGGAGTGAAGCGGCGCGACCTTGGCCTTTGGGTCGCGCAGCCGAGCAGATCAGGCGACTTGCGCTTCGACCATCTCGTCGGGTTCGCGCAGGACGTAGCCGCGGCCCCAGACCGTCTCGATGTAGTTTTCGCCGTCGCACGCCAGGCTGAGCTTCTTGCGCAGCTTGCAGATGAAGACGTCGATGATCTTGAGTTCAGGCTCGTCCATCCCGCCATAGAGGTGGTTGAGGAACATTTCCTTGGTGAGCGTGGTGCCCTTGCGCAGCGAGAGCAGCTCGAGCATCGCATATTCCTTGCCGGTCAGGTGGACGCGGCTGCCATCGACTTCGACCGTCTTGGCATCAAGATTGACTGCGAGCTTGCCGGTGCGGATGACCGACTGCGAATGGCCCTTCGAACGGCGCACGACGGCATGGATCCGCGCGACGAGTTCTTCACGGTGGAACGGCTTGGTGACGTAATCGTCCGCGCCGAACCCGAAGCTGCGAACCTTCGAGTCCATTTCGTTGACGCCCGACAGGATCAGCACCGGCGTCGCAACACGCGCGACACGAAGACGCTTCAGAACATCATAGCCGTGCATGTCGGGCAAGTTCAAATCGAGCAGGATGATGTCGTAATCATACAGCTTGCCAAGATCGAGGCCCTCTTCGCCCAGATCGGTGATGTACACGTTGAAGCCCTCGGTCGTGAGCATAAGCTCAATGGCCTTGGCGGTGGTAGGCTCATCCTCGATCAGCAGCACGCGCATGGGTTGTCCCCCGTTTAGCGAAAACGCCAGCCCCTGCTAAGCGATCCGCCGTTGATTCATTAACCAAAGAACATCTGAAAGCAAAAGGTTAATTCCGTCTTAAATGAGAGCGTTATACGAACTCTTGGTACGGAACCGACCAAAACTCCGTGATCAGAGCCCGGCAAGCGAGTCGCGGCGCGGGCTCACGTCTTCGCCGGGTCGAGTGTGTGCCAGGCAAACCCGTCGCGCGCGAGCAGTTCGTCTGCCGCCGCCGGTCCGGTCGTACCCGCGGCGTAAGTGTCGGGTGCGCCTTCGCTTGCCCATGCGTCGAGAAACGGCTGGACCGCGGCCCATCCCGCCTCGATCGCGTCGGCGCGCTGGAACAGCGTCTGGTCGCCCGCGAACAGATCGTGGATCAGCGACTCATACCCGGTCATCGCGCCGATATCGAACGAGTCGGCGTAGCGGAAATCCAGCGCGATCGGCGCGGTGTCGACCTCGAGCCCGGGGCGCTTGATGTTGATGTCCATGCTGAGCCCCTCGTCGGGCTGAATCTGGATGATCAGGCGGTTGGGCGGCAGCTTCTCGGCGGCGGTCGCGTGAAACTGTGCGAACGGCACGGGCTTGAAGGTGATCACGACCTCGGTATCGCGAATCTCCATCGCCTTGCCGGTGCGAAGGTAGAAGGGCACGCCCGCCCAGCGCCACGTGTCGACCATCAGCTTCAGCGCGACATAGGTCTCGGTGGTGCTGTCGGGGGAAATGTCGGGCGATGCAGTGAAGGCGGGGACGGCGCGCTCGCCGATCGTCCCCGCGCCATAGGCGCCGCGGACGCCGTTGCGGCGTGCCTTGGCGGGTGAATAAGCCCGAACGGCTTTCAGCACCTTGCCCTTTTCGTTGCGGATGGCCTCCGCGTCGAAACTCGCAGGGGGCTCCATCGCGACCATCGCCAGCAACTGGAACAGATGGTTCGGGACCATGTCGCGCAATGCGCCCGTCGCGTCGTAGAACGCACCGCGCGTGCCGACGTCGACGGTCTCGGCGGCGGTGATCTGGACATGCGCGATACAGTCGGCATTCCAGACCCGTTCGATCATCATGTTCGCAAAGCGCGCGGTCATGATGTTCTGGACGGTTTCCTTGCCGAGGAAATGGTCGATCCGGTAGATCTGCGTCTCGGCGACGTGCGACAGGATGCGCGCGTTCAGCGCCTGCGCGGAGGCGAGGTCGTGGCCGAACGGCTTCTCGATCGCGATTCGGCGAAACGCCGATTTGCTCTCATGCGTCAGCCCGTTGGCCGCGAGCCGATCGACGATGTCGCCGAAGAATCGCGCGGGCACCGCGAGATAGAAGGCGGCGTTGCCCGAGAGCCGGTCGCTCAGCCGTGCATAGACGTCGTCCTGCGTGAAATCGCCCTGCATATACTGGACGCGCGCCTGCAACCGGTCCCAGGCGGCCTCCTGCTCGGGCGAGGCATGCGCCGTGGGAGCGCTGGCGCGAAAGGTGGCGAGCGCGGTGCGCAGCGTGTCGTCGTCGCCGGGTTCGATGCCGATCCCGAGAACCGAGAAATCGTCACCGATCATGCCGAGCCGGGTCATGTTGGTCAGCGCGGGCATCAGCAATCGGCGGGTCAGGTCGCCCATCGCACCGAAGATGACGAGTGTGGTCGGCGGGGCGGGATGGATCGCGCCGGTCATGCGCGGCGGGTCCGGGGCGCGGTCTGGTAGGGGAGCATCGACATCCTTCCGTGGTGACGCACAGCAATAGCCTGGCGACGGGCATTGTTCCGTCGGGGGTTTCGTCGGGGGTTCCGTCGGGGTCCAGCCAGCGCGGTTCAGCCGGGGTCGCGAAGCCGCGCGCCGAGGAACGCGATGAGCGCCTCGACCCGGGCCGGGCGGAGCGGACTGGGTGGGGTGAGCAGGTGGAGGCCGATCGGTGCGGGCGCCCAGTCGTCGAGCAGCGTCACCAGCGCCCCGGACGCGAGCTGCGCCTCGATGATGAAATGGGGCAACCGCGCGATGCCGAGACCGGCGACGAGCGCCGGGACGACCGCCTCGCCGCTATTGGCGGTGAGCTGACCCTGCAGCCGTACCGAAACGTCGCTTTCACCGGGGCGCTGAAACCGCCAGGGACCGACGACGTTCGAATAGCCGATCAGGCGGTGCTCGCCGAGCTGCGCGGGATGCGTCGGCGTTCCGTGCGCCGCCAGATAGGCAGGCGCGGCGACGGTGTGCGCCTGGATGCTGCACAGCCGTCGCGCGCGCAGCGAACTGTCAGGCAGCTCGGCGATCCGCAGCGCCACGTCGAACCCTTCGGCGACGATGTCGACTCGCGCGTCGGACAGATGCAGGTCGATCTCGATGCCGGGATGCGCTGCCAGGAACTCGGCCAGCAGCGGCGCGACATTGGTGATGCCGAAACTCATCGGCGCCGCCAGCCTCACGCGACCCGTCGGCGCGCTTGCGGCATCGTTCGCCGATTCCTCTGCGAGGCGCGCTTCGCCGAGGATCCGCGCGGCGTGCTCGGCAAGCGGCTTACCCGCCTCGGTCAGCGCGAGCCGGCGCGAGGTGCGATGAAACAGCGACTGGCCGAGATGCGCCTCGAGCCGGGTAATCGCCTTGGATACGGTCGCCTTGCTCAGTCCGATCGCGTCGGCGGCGGCGCTGAACGAGCGATGTTCGACGACGCTGGCAAAGATCGCCCAGGCTTCGAGGTCGGGAAGGCGCATCATTCACTCTCCGCAGCGGTCACGTTTGCTAGCAATCGAAACGATCGGTTTCCAGCGTTTCTATTTACGGTGCGATGCCAGTGTCTATCTTGGTGGCAACAAGTGGAGACCTCTCATGACGACCACGACTCTCAATACCGTAGACCGCCGCCCCTTCGACAGCCTGGGCCATGCCGATCATGGCTGGCTGAATGCGCGGCACCATTTCTCGTTCGCGAGCTATTATGACCCCGCCCGGATGGGCTGGGGCGCGATCCGCGTCTGGAACGACGACCAGATCGCCGCCAATTCGGGCTTTCCGCCGCATCCGCACCAGGACATGGAGATCATCACCTATGTCCGTAGCGGTGCGATCACGCATCAGGACTCGCTTGGCAACAAGGGCCGCACCGAGGCCGGCGACGTCCAGGTGATGAGTGCCGGTTCGGGCGTCCGCCATGCCGAATATAATCTGGAGCCCGAGACGACGACGATCTTCCAGATCTGGATCGAGCCCAGCCGCAAGGGTGGTTCGCCGAGCTGGGGTGCAAAGCCGTTCCCCAAGGGCGAGCGCTCGGGGCAGTTCGTGACGCTGGCAAGCGGCTTTGCCGACGACGGTGACGCGCTGCCGATCCGGGCGAACGCGCGGGTGCTGGCCGCGACGCTGAAGGCGGGCGACAGTGTCGACTATGCTGTGGGCGAGGGGCGTCACGCCTATCTTGTCCCGGCGACCGGCGCGATCACGATCGACGACGAGACCATCAACACGCGCGACGGTGCGGCGCTTTCGGGCGGCCGGACGGTGCGGATCACGGCACTCGACGAGGCCGAGATCGTTCTGGTGGATTCCGAGTAATTTTACCGATCATCCTATGACCATTCCGGCCTGTGCCGGGATGGTCTGCCTTTGAGGAGACTGACATGACCAAGGTTCTGGTTCTCTATTATTCGTCCTACGGCCATATCGAGCAGATGGCGGATGCCGTCGCCGAAGGCGCGCGCGGGGGCGGCGCGGAAGTCGACATCCGCCGGGTCGCCGAGACCGCACCGCAGGCGGTCGTCGAGTCGGCGCATTTCAAGACCGACAGCGCGCATGCCGAGATCGAGGGCCCCGATGCACTGAAGGACTATGACGCGATCATCGTCGGTGCACCGACCCGGTTCGGGCGGATGCCTGCGCAGATGGCGTCTTTCTGGGACACGACCGGTGGCCTGTGGTTCTCCGGCGCGCTGGTCGGCAAGGTCGGCGGTGCGTTCACCTCGACCGCGAGCCAGCATGGCGGGCAGGAGACGACGTTGTTCTCGATCCTGACCAACCTGCTCCATCACGGCATGACGATCGTCGGTCTGGACTATGGCTTCCAGGGGCAGATGGGCGTCGACGCGGTCAAGGGCGGCTCGCCCTACGGCGCGACGACGATCTCCGATGGCGATGGCAGCCGGATGCCGAGCAGCGTCGAACTCGACGGTGCGCGCTATCAGGGCAAGCGGATCGCCGAGACGGCCGCGAAGCTGAAGTAAGCGCGAACGTTCCCTCCGGGCGACCGGAGGGATCAGCGCTTGCGGCGTTTGCCCTTTTCGAGCGGGAGCACGGGCATGGGCGCGACAGGCACCGCGGGTGCGACGACCGGCGGGGGCGCGGGCGGCAGGATCGCCGGGTCGGCGGGATAGAACCGCCGCGCCCTGGCGAAGACGAACCGCGCCTTTGCCGCGCCGGGTGCAGCGGCGGTCACGCCGACCCAGCGCCAGTGCCAGGGTTCCCATTTGACGTTCTGCTTGTTGCCGCCGGGAAAGGATTGTTCGAATCCGAACCGCGTCGCGTTCGCGCGCAGCCAGCGCGCGGCGGGGGTCGCCGCCATGCACGCCTCGGCATCGCGACAGCCATTGGCAGGACGGATGGCGAAGTCGACGACATAGCCGGTCGAATGTTCGCTATAGCCCGGCGGCGCGACCGAGATCGCCCGCTCGGCCGCCGATGTCCCCGACTCGCGGCAGAACACGCTGCGCTGCTGCGCGATCGAACGCTGGCACGACAGGCCGCGCAACTCGCCCATCACCGCCGGGTCCGCTTTGGCTGCGGCGAGCAGGCCAAGCAGGTCGGGCAGCATGTCGCGGCGGACCACGCAGGTCTGGCGGATGCCGAAGTCGGACGGGGCGGCGACCAGCTCGGACGGGGCGGCGTCGCCGTAAGGCAGATGCCCGAACGCGCGACCATCGGCGGCGATCGCCGCGCTCTGTCCGGCACAGAGTTGCGCATTGGCGGCGGCCGGGATCAGCAGAAACGAAAGAACTAGGGGGCTACGCAACATCGTGCGGGCTCTGGCATGCGGGCGCAGATGCTGGCAAGGGCGGCACATGCATGGTGAACGCGTACTTTTCCTCGACGGCGAGGCCCTGATCATCGACAAGCCCGCTGGGCTGCCGGTCGATCCTCCTCGTGACGGCTCGCTGAGCCTCGAGAATCATCTCGAAAGTCTCAAATTCGGATTCCAGCGCTGGCCGATGCCGGTGCATCGTCTCGATCGCGACACAAGCGGCTGCCTGTTGCTGTCACGCAATCCCAAGGCGCATGCGCGGTTGCAGCAGGCGTTCGAGCAGGGCCTGGTCTCGAAGCGCTATCTCGCGGTGCTCGATGGTGTTCCTGCCGAGGAAACCGGAACGATCGACATGCCGCTCGGCAAGATCAGCAGCGCCGAAGAGGGCTGGCGGATGGTCGAGGACGCCAAGGGCAAGGCGGCGCGGACCGGGTGGCGCGTGCTCGCGACGCGTGACGGACGCTCGCTGGTCGAATTCATCCCCCAGACCGGGCGGACGCACCAGATCCGCGTCCATGCCGCGCTGGGCCTCGGCGCAGCGGTCGTCGGGGATCCGGTCTATGGCCAGAAGGATCGCCTGGGGATGATGCTCCACGCGCAGCGGCTGGTCGTGCCGCGGCCGGGCAAGGCCGATGTCGTCGGTATCGCGCCGCTGCCCGAACGGTTCGCGACCGCGGGCTTCGGCGAGGAACCGGGCGTCGAGGCGACGCCGTCCCCGCATGAGGCACCCGCGCCGGATCCGCGTCCCGAACCCGATAATGGCTGACGTGATCGACGCCTCCCTGCTTGAGGGGGCGATCGAGGAGAAGTTCCTCGCGGCCTCCGGGCCGGGCGGGCAGAACGTCAACAAGGTGGCGACCGCGTGTCAGTTGCGCGTCGACATATTCGCGCTGGGCCTGCACCCCGAAACCTATCGCCGGCTGAGGCTGGTCGCGGGCAGCCGGATGACCGCGGCGGGGGTGCTGGTCATCACCGCGCGCCGGTTTCGCACGCAGGAGGCCAACCGTGCCGATGCGCGCGACCGCGTACTCGAACTGATCGCGCAGGCGCAGCACCGCGACGCGCACCGGGTCAAGACCAAGCCCTCCCGCGCCGCCAAGGCACGGCGGGTGGATACGAAGAAGGTCCGCAGTTCGGTCAAGGCCGGGCGCGGGCGGGTTCGCGAAGACTAACCGCAGACACGAGGCGACGATGTACCAGTTCGATATTTCCGGCGGTTCGAAGGCCGATCTGTACCGCGACCTGCTCGCGGCGCTCGACGCGCTGACCGTGGACGAGCGCGATCCGATCGCGAACATGGCGAATGCGGCGGCGCTGGTCTGGGAATATCTGCCCGATCTCAACTGGGCGGGCTTCTACCGTGCGGTCGAGGGCGAGCTTGTCCTGGGGCCGTTCCAGGGCAAGGTCGCCTGTATCCGGATCGCGATGGGCAAGGGCGTGTGCGGCACCGCGGCGGCAGAGCGGACGACCCAGCTGGTCGAGGACGTCCATGCGTTTCCCGGACATATCGCCTGCGACGCGGCGAGCCGGTCCGAACTCGTCGTGCCGGTCGTCAGCGACGGGCGGTTGATCGGCGTGCTCGATCTCGACAGCCCCGAGCCGGCACGGTTCGATGCCGAGGATGCAGCCGGGTGCGAAGCGCTGGTCGCGTTGCTGGCGTCGCGGATCGGCTGACGCCCGGACCTGACGCCTGCTCCGAATCGGGACCGGGTTGCGGCTGGCCGTGCCAGGGCGGCTTTGGTACGCACTGCGTCAGCATAGGACGCGGCCCTGAAGCGTACGGTGCGTCAGGGGAGAAGATGTCATGCGCATGAAGGTGATCGTCGGTCTCGCACTGATCATGTCGGCGGCGGGCACGACTGCCGAGGCGCAGCGGCCTCCGGACGGGGCATCGCGGCCCGGTGCGACCTATTCCGTTCCTGCCCGCAGCGCGGTCAGCGTAAGCCCGGAGCCCGCCGCGTCCAGCGACGCGCGCCGGGGCAGCAGCGTCGATGGTGGCTGGTCGGCCGGGGCGAACGCGCCGGGCGGCTGGAGCGGCTATCGTCGGCCGTACCGCGGCTGGGCGCTGCCGGCCTATTGGGTCGCGCCGCGGTTCGGGATCGTCGACTGGCGCGCCTATGGGCTCGTGCCGCCGCCGCCGGGCTATCGCTGGACGCGCTATTTCGACGACGCGGTGCTGATCGATGCGCGGGGATCGATCTTCGATACGCGTGCCGGGGTCGAATGGGACGGCGCCAATGGAGGCGATGCCGCCCCGCGCTATGACGTGCAAAGCTTTGACGGGCGGGCGGACGACCGGGTCTATGCCCGCCGCCAGCCGCGGCCGGTAACGCGGCGGACCTATGTGACGACCCGCGTCGAAGCGGCGCCGGACTTTGCAGGGGCCGCCTATCGCGACCAGCCATTGCCGCCCGTCCAGCAGCGTGGCGGGACATGGGTGTCGCCCGACGGGATGACCACCGTGACGACCACCGGCGGCGGCTATCACGGCAGCGACGCCTATGCCGGCGACGGGACGACGACGGTCACCGTCCAGTCGGTGCCGGTCACGACGACCACGACGACGACCGAATATATCACCGAACCCGTGACCTATCGGCGGACGACCCCGCGTCGCGGACCGAGCCGGACACGGGGCGGCACCCTGGGGTCGGCGCGATAGCGCTCAGCGGCGGCGTTCGCGGCCTGCGAAACTGACGACGCTCTCGCTGCCATCCGCGCCGAGTGCGGACACGCCGACGAAATGGTCGTCGACCGGAGTCTGGGCGAGCAGCGTCTCGGTGCCGGTGACGTCGCGCACGTCCTTCCAGTCCTGCGTGTCGTTGCGCCGCCAGCGGACGCGGTAGCCTGCCGCACCGGGCACCGCGGCCCATTTGACTTGGGTGTCGCGCGACAGGGCGCCGGCGATCGACACGTCGCCCGGTGCCGCGGGCGCGGCGGCGAGGCGGGCGATCGTGGCGATGTTGATCGCGGTCACCTTGGCCAGATAGGGGAAGTCCATCCCGGCGATCGTGTCGCCATAGTCGACCCCGTTTTCGGTGCGCAGGTCCTGGTGCTGGCGATCCCAATTCTCCGCCGCGACCGAGAAGCGGACGGCGGGATAGCCGAGCTTCAGAAAGGGTTCGTGATCGCCGCCGCGGCCGAACCGGTCGGGGCGACGGTCGAGCATCACGTCGAGCCCGCCGGGAATCGTGCCCGCGACGCCGTCGATCGTCTTGGCGAGCGCGCGGCTGGGGCCATCGTCCTCGCCACCCTCCGCGCGACGACCGATCTGCGCGGCAAGGTCTTCGGATGCGCGAATGCCCTCGGAAAAGACGCGGACGCTCGACGCCATGCGGACGCCGCCCTGGCCGATCGTGTTGCCGACAATGTCGTTGTTGAGCATCGCGGTGACGGTCCAGCCGCGCGCCTTGGCGGTGTCGGCGAGCAGCTCGGCGCCCCACAGCCCCTGTTCCTCACCCGAAAACACCGCATAGACGATGGTCGCGTCGAACTGCCGCTTTGACAGCGCGCGGGCGGCTTCGAGCACCAGCGCGACGCCCGAGGCATTGTCGTTCGCGCCCGGCGCGTCGCTTGTCACGTTCATGACGTCGGTCACACGGCTGTCGATATGCGCGCCGACGATCACGACGCGATTCGGGTCGCGCCCCTTCTGGATGCCCAGCACGTCCTCGACATAGACGCCGGTCGGCGCGCGCGGCCCCGACACGGTGCGGCCGATCCGCTCAACCGTGACGCAGCCGCCACAGGCGCGGCCCATCTCGGTGAAGCGCGCCGCGGCCCAGCTGCGTGCGGCACCGATGCCGCGCTTCGGATCGGTGGTGGTCGATGCGGTGTGGCGCGTGCCGAACCCGACCATCGCGGTCACATCGGCCTTGAGGCGGGTGGCGGAGGGCGCGGGAAGCGCGGCGGCGGCTGCGGCGAGCAGCGGAAGGGCGAGGATCGGCATCGGCGTCACCGTGGCGGCTTCGGCCGGGGAGCTCAAGCGGGGAGTGTTGGATTTGCTCGGTTTAGCGTTTTGCTTTCGTCATCCCCGCCACCGTCAGCTCAGCCGGTCGATTGCCTCGCTGGTCAGCGACCCCGGGATGATCATGACCGGCACGGGCAGCGCTCCCGCGTCGGTGCCCGAGAAATGGGTGATGAGATCGCCCGGCGCACCGCTCGCCGCAGCGCCGAGCACCAGCGCGGCAATATTGGGGTTGGCGGCGATCATCTCGCGGATGATCTTGGGGCCTTCACCCTCGCGCACGGTGATCGATGGGCGCAGATCCGATTCCTCGATCAGCGTGCCCGCTGCGGCGGCGACGAGGCCCTCGGCATGCAGCCGCGCCTCCTCTTCGATCGTCGCCTGGACACCGCCGAACGCGATGAATTCCTGCGGCGGGATCAGCGTGAGGATCTCGACGCCGCCGCCGGTCTTCACCGCGCGCCGCGCCGCAAAGCGCAACGCGATACCCGCCTCGGGCGACTCGTCGATGACCACGAGATAGACACGCATCATATTCCCCTGTTTATCGGGCTTAGGTGCCGTGCAGATGCGGTTCGCGCAAGGGGAAGGCGGCTTCGCGGGGTTGACCCGGACGGGCGGGGGCGCGAGTAGGCATGCCGTTACGTAACGCCCTGGGGACCTCCATGTCGATCGAGATCAAAATGCCTGCCCTGTCGCCGACCATGGAGGAGGGCACCCTCGCCAAATGGCTGGTGAAGGAAGGCGATACGGTGAAGTCCGGCGACATCATGGCCGAGATCGAGACCGACAAGGCGACGATGGAATTCGAAGCGGTCGACGAAGGCGTGATCGCCAAGATCTTGGTGGCCGAGGCGACCGACAATGTGAAGGTCGGCACCGTCATCGCGATCCTCGCCGAGGAAGGCGAGGATGCGTCCTCGGTGTCCGCGCCGA
This sequence comes from Sphingomonas sp. CFBP 13714, assembly GCF_014842205.1. Taxonomy (NCBI): domain Bacteria; kingdom Pseudomonadati; phylum Pseudomonadota; class Alphaproteobacteria; order Sphingomonadales; family Sphingomonadaceae; genus Sphingomonas; species Sphingomonas sp. CFBP 13714. Next base: position 136,668 of record NZ_JACYVG010000004.1, on the reverse strand, counting down.
CCAAGAGCGAGACGCCCGTTCCCGCGGCCAAGGAATCGGAGGCCAAGCCCGATCCCAAGGATCCCAACGACACCGGCAGCGAGGCCAAGCCCGTCGCCCGGACCGAGACGTCGGCCGAGGATCATGGTCGTCCCGCCGATGCGGGCGCCGCATCCGAGTCCAAGCCCGAGTCAAAGCCCGCCAGCGGTGACCGCGTGAAGGCGAGCCCGCTCGCCCGCCGCCTCGCCGCCGACAAGGGGATCGACCTTGGTTCGGTGTCGGGGTCGGGGCCGAAGGGTCGCATCGTCAAGGCTGATGTCGACAGCGCGAAGCCCGGGGCGGCACCCGCCGCCGCGACCGAAGCCGCCGCACCGGCCGCCTCCGCTGCCGCGCCAGCACCCGCCGCCAAGCCCGCGGTCGTGCCGGATATCCCGCACGAGGCGACCAAGCTCAGCAACGTACGCAAGACGATCGCGCGCCGCCTGACAGAATCGAAGCAGACCGTTCCGCACATCTACCTGACCGTGGACGTGCGTCTCGACGCGCTGCTCAAGCTGCGCGGCGAGCTGAACAAGAGCCTCGAAGCGCGCGGCGTGAAGCTGTCGGTCAACGATCTGCTGATCAAGGCGCAGGCCGTCGCGCTGATGCAGGTCCCGACCTGCAACGTGATGTTCACGCCCGACCAGCTGATCAGCTTCCAGCGCGCCGACATCTCGGTTGCGGTCAGCACGCCGTCGGGTCTGATCACGCCGATCATCGTCGGGGCAGACACGGCCTCGCTGTCGTCGATCTCGACGCGGATGAAGGACCTTGCTGCCCGCGCCCGCGACGGCAAGCTGAAGCCCGAGGAATATCAGGGCGGTACCGCCTCGATCAGCAACATGGGCATGTTCGGCATCACGCAGTTCGATGCGGTCATCAACCCGCCCCAGGCGATGATCCTCGCGATCGGTGCGGGCGAGAAGCGTCCCTATGTGATCGGCGACGAGCTCACCGTGGCGACCGTCATGTCGGCGACCGGCAGCTTCGATCACCGTGCGATCGACGGCGCGGACGGCGCGCAGTTCATGAAGGCGTTCAAGCATCTGGTTGAGAACCCGCTGGGCATGCTGGCGTAATTCGAAAGACATGGACTCCGCCTCCCCCACGCCGTTCGTGCTGAGCGAAGTCGAAGCACCCCCTGCGCGTGCCCTTCGACTTCGCTCAGGGCGAACGGATGTGGTGGGCGGTGCTGTTTCGTCATGACCAGGACGCTCATCGAGATCCTGCATATCCTCGTCGGGCTCGGCGTCGCGGTCGCGATCACCTGGGCGGCGGCCTGGTCTTATCCGCTCGGGCAGGACGTGATCTGGTGGTGCGGGGCGGCGGCGATGGTCGTGACCGTGATCATGGGAATCGGGCCGCTGCGGCAGGCCCGCATCCGCGACCGACAGACCAGCAGGAGCCACGCGTGACCGACCTGCCCCCCGACAAGGCGCCGACGATTCGCGTCACCGCGATGCCTGCCGATGCGAACCCTTACGGCGACATCTTCGGCGGATGGCTGATGGGGCAGATGGATCTGGCCGCCGGTTCGGTCGCCTCGCGCCGCAGCGGCGGGCGTGCGGTGACCATTGCGGCGGACGCCATGAAATTCCACATGCCCGTCGTCGTCGGCGACGAGGTGTCGGTCTATGCCGAGCTGATCGCGGTCGGTCGCACGTCGATGACGATCGAGGTCGAGGCATGGCGCCGCGCGCGGCACAGCAACGACAGCTGCAAGGTGACACAGGCGCGCTTCATCTTCGTCGCGGTCGGCGACGATCGCAAACCGCGGCCCGTGCCGCCCGCTTCCAACTGATTCACTTGAAGGACTCTCCACGTGGCTGACACCTATGATCTGGTCATCCTTGGTTCGGGCCCCGGCGGCTATGTCGCGGCAATCCGCGCGAGCCAGCTCGGCCTCAAGGTCGCGATCGTCGAGCGCGAGCGCCTGGGCGGCATCTGCCTCAACTGGGGCTGCATCCCGACCAAGGCGCTGCTGCGCACGTCGGAAATCTATCACTACATGCAGAATGCCGAGAGCTATGGTCTGAAGGCGGACAATGTCGGGTTCGACCTCGCCAAGGTCGTCGACCGCAGCCGCAAGGTCGCGGGCCAGCTGAACGCGGGCGTGAAGGGCCTGATGAAGAAGAACAAGGTGACCGTCGTCGAAGGCGTCGGCACCGTGACCGCAAAGGGCAAGCTGAGCGTCAAGCAGGGCGACAAGACCGTCGAGCTCGAAGCCAAGAACATCATCGTCGCCACCGGCGCGCGCGCACGCGACCTGCCGTTCGCCAAGGCCGACGGGAAGACGATCTGGACCTATCGTCACGCGATGGTGCCGACCGAGATGCCGACCAAGCTGCTGGTCATCGGATCGGGCGCGATCGGCGTCGAATTCGCCAGCTTCTACAACGACATGGGCGCCGACGTGACGATCGTCGAGATGCTCCCGCGGATCCTGCCGGTCGAGGACGAGGAAGTTTCCGCGTTCATGGACAAGGCGCTGACCAAGCAGGGCATCAAGCTCCTGACCGGCACCGGCCTCGAAGGCCTGGCGCCATCGGGCAGCGGCGTCACCGCGAAGATCAAGCACAAGGACGGCAAGGTCGTCGAGGAGACGTTCAGCCACGCGATCGTCGCGATCGGCATCGTCCCCAACACTGAGAATATTGGGCTGGAAGCGCTCGGCGTCGAAACCGACCGCGGGCACATCAAGACCGACGGCTATGGCCGCACCAATGTCGACGGCATCTGGGCGATCGGCGACGTCACCGGCGCGCCGTGGCTCGCGCACAAGGCCAGCCATGAGGGCATCATCGCGGTCGAGAAGATCGCGGGCGGGTCGCCGCACCAGATGGACAAGGCCAACATCCCCGGCTGCACCTATTCGCGCCCGCAGGTCGCGAGCGTCGGCATGACCGAGGCTAAGGCCAAGGAAGCCGGGTACGAGCTGCAGGTCGGCAAATTCCCGTTCATTGGCAACGGCAAGGCGATCGCGCTCGGCGAGGCCGAGGGCTTCGTAAAGACGGTGTTCGACGCGAAGACCGGGGAGCTGCTCGGTGCGCACATGGTCGGCGCGGAAGTCACCGAACTGATCCAGGGCTATGTCGTCGCGCGCCAGCTCGAGACGACCGAGGCCGAGCTGATGGAGACGGTGTTCGCGCATCCGACGCTCAGCGAGATGATGCACGAGAGCGTGCTGGGCGCCTACGGCCGCTCGATCCACTACTGAGCCCGACCGCGTGACGTCACCCCCGCTTCGGCGCGGCGGGTGGCGGCACCGTCTACGATGCGGCGCGCGATCAGACCGATCGTGCGCCGTTTTGCCGTCGCCCCGAGACGGTTAGCGTCCCGACCAAATTGGACCAATGAATCGACTTGCCGTTTATCGATAGGACCCATATCGTTTTGCAATATGCAGGCGGGGGCGGCGATGAACAGGGATCGGGTTCTTTGGGGGGCGACGGGGCTGCTTCGGCTGATGCTCGTCCTCAATATCGTCTGCGCCGCGGTGTTCGCGCTGGCATTGCTGCTGTCTTGGCCGATGCAGGACATGTTGAGCGCGCGGCTGGCGCATAAATACGGCGCGCTGCTCGATCTGGACCAGGCGGTGCTGGCGATTCGCATGATGCTGTTCGTCGGCATTGCCGGCGGCGTCGCGCTGCATCCGATCTTCTCGAACCTGCTCCGCATCGTCGCGACGGTCGAGGCGGGGGATCCGTTCGTCGACGACAATGCCACGCGGCTCGCGCGGATTGGCTGGGCGCTGCTGGCGCTGCAATGCCTCGATCTCGCCTTTGGCGGCGTCGTCCGCTGGATTTCGCTGCTCAAGCTCGACGTGACCGGATGGACGCCGTCGCTGGGCGGGTGGATCGCGGTCGTGATGATCTTCGTGCTCGCGCGCGTCTTCCGGATCAGAGCGCGGATGCGCGACGACCTGGCGATGACGGTCTGATGTCGGTCGCGGTCAGCCTGGACGCCATGCTGCATGCGCGGCGGATGACGCTGACCGAGTTGTCGGAGGCGGTCGGCATCACGCTCGCCAATCTGTCGATCCTGAAGACGGGCAAGGCCAAGGCGATCCGCTTCACGACGCTGGAGGCGATTTGCCGCGTGCTCGACTGCCAGCCGGGCGATCTGCTGCGGGTCGTCGACGAGGATGAACGGGGCGAAGACGGAATTTAAACGGGGGGATGGTCCGATGGACGCACTGGTTCTGGACGGGGTGACGAAACGGTTCGGGGAGCGGACCGCGGTCGACGCGCTGAGTTTTGCGGTAAAGCCGGGGGAAATTTTCGGCTTTCTCGGCGGGAATGGCGCGGGCAAGACGACGTCGCTGCGCATGGTGCTCGACATCGTGCGGCCGACGGCGGGACGGATCTCGGTACTCGGCTGTCCGCCCGGGCGCGAGAATGCCGCCGATTTGGGCTTTATGCCCGAGGAGCGCGGACTGTACCGCGGGATGAGCGCGATCGACACCGTCACCTATTTCGGGCGGCTGAAGGGCATGTCGGCGGCCGCGGCGCGCGCGAAGGGCCATGCGCTGCTCGACCGGTTCGGCCTTGCGGCATCGGCCAAGATGCAGATCGACAAGCTGTCCAAGGGCATGGCGCAGAAGGTCCAGCTCGCCGCAACGCTGGTCAACGGCCCGAAGCTGCTGCTGCTCGACGAACCCTTTTCCGGCCTCGACCCGGTGAACCAGGGGCTGCTGGAACATGAGATCCTGGAGGCCGCACGGGGCGGGGCGACCGTCGTGTTCTCGACGCATGTGATGCAGCATGCCGAGCGGCTGTGTGACCGGCTGCTGCTGCTCTCGCAAGGGCGCAAGGTGTTCGAGGGCACGCAGGCGGAGGCCCGCGGGCGGTTGCCGGCACGGCTGACGATCGTCGCGCGCGATACGCCGATGCGGTGTCCCGGCGTCGAGCGCGCGGAGCCCGGCGCGGCCGATGCGCAGGGCTGGCGCGACTATGACGTGACGCTGGCCGAGGGGATCGATCCTGCCGACGTGCTGCAATGCCTGACCGAGCAGGGCGTGACGCTGCGGCGGTTCGACCAGCACCGCGTCAGCCTGCACGACGTCTTTCTCCATCTTGTCGGCACCCCTCCAGCCGGGCTCGCCGACCCGGCTATGGCGGAGCATGCAGCATGACCCACAATATCCTTCTCGTCGCGATGCGCGAGTTCCGACAGATTACGGGCATGCGCAGCTTCTGGCTGACGCTGCTGATCCTGCCGCTGGCGCTGGCGGTCGGGCCGATCGCGAGCCGCCTGACTCAGTCCGAAAAGACCCAGCGCGTCATGCTGATCGATGCCGATGGCCGTGCCGCGGCGGCGATCCGCGCGCGGATCGATACCGAGCACCAGCGCCGGATCCTGACCGCGCTGTCGCGTTACGCGCAGCGCTACGGGCTCGATCGTGCCGTTCCGAGCGCGCTGTGGGCGCAGCATGACCGGTTGTTCGGTGATGCCGATGTCGCGACGTTCGTAAAGGCCGGCGGCCTGCCTGCCGCGCTGGCGGCGATGCGGCCGGCGACGACCTCGGAAACGCCGAAGTTCGACGCGCCCGACGCCGATTTCGTGGTCCTGCCGACGCCGCCCGCCATCGCGCGCGCGGCGCCCGGCGCGCTCGATGCGCAGCTCAAGCCGCTGCTCCAGCCGGGCGAATTCGGCAACAAGACGGCCAAGCCGCTCGACTATGCAGTCTATATCCCACGCGGCTTCGGCGTGCAGACCGCCGATGTGCGTCTCTGGTCGAGCGAGCAACCTGGCGCGAATTTCGTCCAGCCCTTGCAGACCGTGCTCACGCAGGACCTGCGCACCGCCTATCTCGAGTCGACCGGGCTCGCGCGCGATCAGGCGCGCACCGCGACCAGTCTGGTCCCGGCGATCGCGGTTTCGACCCCGGCGCCTGGGGGCGGGCGCGAACGAATGCTGGTGCGATCGGTGGTGCCGTTGCTCAGCGCCTATATCCTGCTGATGTCGCTGCTGTTGTCGGGCAACTGGATCCTGCAGGGGCTGGTCGAGGAGCGCTCGAACAAGCTGATCGAGACGGTACTCGCCTGCATCAGTCCCGACGAGCTGCTCTATGGCAAGCTCGCGGGGACGGTCGCGGTCGGGCTGACGATGGTCCTGGTCTGGGGGCTGTGCGCAACCGGCGCCGCGGTGGCGACGCAGGGGGCGGTCGGCGCGTTCCTGCACGTCGCACTCGCGCCGCTCGCCTCGCCCTGGATCATCCTGGTGATGCTGTATTTCTTCCTCGCAGGCTATCTGATGGTGTCGATGATCCTGCTGGCGATCGGTGCGATGAGCGATTCGATGCGTGATGCGCAGAGCTATCTGACGCCCGTGCTGCTGGTCATCGCGATGCCGTTCACGGTCGTCGCGCAAGGCGTCCTGTCGAACAGCGGCGCGACCGCGATCAAGGTGCTGACCTGGATCCCGATCTACACGCCGTTCACGATGCTCGCGCGGCTCGGCAGCGGGGTTTCGACCATGGAGATCGTCGGCAGCGGCCTCATGCTGGCGGTGTTCATCGGCATTGAGTTCGTCTTGCTCGCGCGTGTGTTTCGCGCCAGCCTGCTCAATGCGGGTCAGAAGCCCAACCTCGCCGCACTGGCCCGGTTGATGCAGCGTACGCCCGCCTGACGCATGCGTACCGTTCATATCATTTCGGGGATCCAACCCCGGTTTTCTGGAGGAGCTATGATGTCGTTCAATCGTATTTCGCGTCTGTCGCTGGGGGTGGCGCTGCTTGCCCTGTCCGCACCTGGGCCGGCCCAGACCGGCGCGCCGGGCGGCGCGCGCTATGGCAGCTTCGGGATCGACCTGACCGCTGCCGACAAGGCGGTGAAGCCGGGTGACGATTTCTGGACGCACGCCAACGGTGCCTGGGACAAGCGTACGGCGATCGCACCGGATCGCACGTCCGCGGGCGGCAGCGTGATACTGGCAGATCAGGCCGAGCAGCAGGTCCGCGCGATCCTCGACGATGCCGCGCGCGATCCCGCTGCGGTCGGCGCCGGGGCCAAGCAGTTCGGCGATCTCTATGCGAGCTTCATGGACGAGGCCGCGATCGAGCGCGCCGGCGCCGCACCGCTCAAGCCCTATTTCGCGAAGATCGACGCCGCCAGCGACAAGCAGAAGCTCCAGACCTTGTTCTCGACGGTCGGCTATGCGTCGCCGGTCGAGGTCGGGCAGCTGCCCGATCCCGCCGATCCGAAGCGCTATGCGGTGGCGGCGGGGCAGGGGTCGCTGGGCATGGGCGGCCGGGATTATTATCTCGAGCAGGGCGCCAAATACGACACCTTCCGCACGGCCTATCGCGCCTATGTCGAGAAGATGCTGACGCTGTCCGGGGTGACGGATGCGTCGGCCAGGGCGGACCGGATCGTCGCGCTCGAAACCGCGATGGCCAAGGTCCAGTGGTCGCCGGTCCAGTCGCGCGACCTGCAGGCGATGCTGAAGCCGATGGACGCGGCGGGCCGCAAGGCGCTGGCGCCCGATTTCGACTGGCCGCTGCTGCTGTCGACCGCGGGCTATGCCCAATTCCCGGTCGTCTACATGACCAACTCGACCGCGCTGACCGAGCTCGGCAAGATCTTTGCCGCGACGCCCGTGTCGACGTGGCAGGACTGGATGAAGTTCCGCCTTGCCTCGGCAAGCGCCGGTGCGCTGCCCAAGGCGTTCGATCAGGCAACGTTCGATTTCTACGGCAAGACGCTGGCCGACCAGCCGGAACAGCGTGCGCGGTGGAAGCGCGGCATCGCGCTGGTCAACGGCACGATGGGTGAGGCCGTCGGCGAAGTCTATGTGAAGCGGCATTACCCGCCCGAGAGCGAAGCGAAGATGGGCGAGCTGATCGCCAACCTGCGCGCGGCGTACAAGGAGCGCATCACCGCGAACAGCTGGATGGATGCCGCGACCAAGACGCAAGCGCTGGCCAAGCTCGCCGCGTTCGATCCGCGGATCGGCCATCCGGTCAAATATATCGACTATTCATCGCTCAACGTCGTCCGGGGCGATCCGGTCGGGAATGCGATGCGTGCGGGCGAATTCCAGCATCAGCTCGACCTCTCGCGGCTCGGCAAGCCCGTCGATCGTACGCTCTGGGGCATGACGCCGCAGACGGTGAACGCCTATTACGACCCGCTCAACAACCAGATCACCTTCCCCGCGGCGATCCTCCAGCCGCCCTATTTCGATCCCAAGGCGGATGCGGCGGTCAATTACGGCGCGATCGGCGCGATCATCGGGCATGAGATGGGGCATGGTTTCGACGACCAGGGCAGCCAGTTCAGTGCGACGGGCAAGTTCGAGAACTGGTGGACGCCGGCCGCTCGCACCGCCTTCACGCAGCGCACCGCCGCGCTGTCGAAGCAGTTTGACGCCTATGAACCGATCCCGGGTGTCCGCGTGAAGGGTGCGTTGACGCTGGGCGAGAATATCGGCGATCTGGGCGGCGTCGAGACTGCCTATGCCGCGTATCAGAAGTACCAGGCGGAGCATGGCAAGGCGCCCGTGATCGGCGGGCTGACCGGCGACCAGCGCTTCTTCCTTGCTTACGCGCAGGCGTGGCAGGCGAAGCTGCGTGAAGGCGCAGCGCGCGCGCGGCTGCTCACCGATCCGCACTCGCCGCCCTTCTACCGCGTCAACGGGATCGTCCGTAACGTCGATGCCTGGTATACGGCGTTCGGGGTCAAGCCCGGTGACGCGCTGTATCTAGCGCCCGGCGACCGCGTCCATATCTGGTAACATCTCGCGGGGCGTGTGGCCTTCCACACGCCCCCTATTTTCTGGCACGCACCACGCGCGACCCGGCCGTGATATCGCTATCCGAGATAGCGCCCGACTGCGACCCGAAGGCCGTTGCACCCGACGAGGCCAGTGGATACGGGACCAGACCAGCCTGACGAGCAGGCGGGCTCTCAGCAACAAAGGTAAGCTCTCGTGTCGCAAAAGTTGGCTCGCAGCTACTGGTTTGCTTAAATTTAACAAAATCAATTTATGATTTGATTGCTTTCGTTTGAGTCTCACATCCTCGCTTTGTCTCTATTGTCTTCTAAATCAGATCAGCCTAACGGCGGTAGCGGTAGCATTCGTTTACAGATGCGCCGTTGCTGATGTGGTGCGTCTGATGCGCTGCGGCATGGGGAGGGGTTATGAAGGCGTTCGTTCTGAATTCGGGGCCACGTGGGCGTGTGGCGATCGCGATGCGGGTCGGTGTGTCGCTTGCGGCGCTGCTGGCAGCAGGCGCGGGCAGCGCTGCATGGGCGCAGGCGGAAACGCAGACCGTGTCGCCCGACACGACCCAGGCTGCGACGCCGGGACAGGAGGTCGGTCAACCCGCGGCCGATGCGACCGGGGACGGTGATATCGTCATCACCGGCCGTCGCGCCGCGCTCGAGGCGGCGGACGAGCGCAAGCGTCGCAGCGAGACGATCGTCGATTCGGTCGTCGCCGATGATGCCGGCAAGCTGCCCGACAACTCGATCACCGAAGTCCTGCAGCGCGTCTCGGGCGTCTCGATCGTCCGCTTTGCCGCACTCGGCGATCCCGACCATTATTCGGTGCAGGGATCGGGTGTGCAGGTCCGTGGCCTGACGGGCGTCGCGTCGCGGCTGAACGGCCGCGAGATCTTCAGCGCGAACAATGGTCGCGCGATCCTGTGGAGCGACGTCACGCCCGAACTGATGGCGGCGGTCGACGTCTACAAGGCATCGACGGCCGACCTGATCGAGGGCGGCACCGGCGGCCAGATCGACCTGCGCACCAAGATGCCGTTCGACTTCAACGGCAAGTTCCACATTGCTGGCACCGGCGAACTCGCGCTCGGCGACATGGCGAACAAGGCGGATCCGTCGGGGTCGGTGCTGATCACCGATTCGTTCGATACGCCGATCGGCCGGATCGGCCTGCTCGGCGACGTCGCGTTCAGCCAGTTCAGCTCGCTGTCGCAGTTCATCCGCGTCAGCCCGTATTTCAAGACCAAGCTTAGCGATGGCAACGAGCGGTACGTCCCCAGCGGCTTCGCCTATGGCGACGAGGCGTTCCAGTACAAGCGTTACGGCATCTATGGCGCGGCACAGTGGCAGCCGGCCGAATCGCTGACCTTCACCGGCAGCTTCTTCCAGTCGCGGTACAAGAGCCAGTCGAGCGATTACGGCACGCAGCTGGATTCGCAGACGCTGGCGGTCGATCCGGCAAGCAGCTCGTTCGACAGCAACGGCCTGCTCACCAAGACGAGCGCGCTGTTCAACCGCGACACGGCGACGTTTGCCCCCACGGGTGGGTCGGTCAACAGCAGCGGCAACAAGGGGTTCGTCGAGAGCAACACGCGGACACGCGATTATTCGCTGTCGTTCGTCTGGGCGCCCACAGACAGCCATGTGTCGCTGAAGGGATCGCTGCAGCGCGTCGATTCGCGCCAGGTCTATGATCGTCTCGACATCTTCCGCGACGTCGGCTTCGGCCAGAGCTTCGGCATGGACCTGACGGGCGACCTGCCGCAGATCACCGTCAGTCCTGCGACGCAGGCGTCGTTCGCCGATCCGGCCAATTATTTCTGGACGGCGTCGATGCCGCACAACGAACGGAACAAGGGGCGGCTCGATTCGGGGCAGCTCGATGCCGAATATACGTTCGACAACAGCTTCTTCCGGTCGGTCAAGGTCGGCGGCCGCTATGCCAAGCGGACCGAGCGCGATCTGTCGAACGGCTATAACTGGACCGCGCTGGGTCGCGGCTGGAACGGCGATCCGCAGCTGACCTATGCCAATGCAGCGTCGGGCGACGTCGCCAGCCACGCATTCAAGGACTTCTTCCGCGGCAACACGTCGCTGCCAGGCAACCTGATGTTCGCATCGGAGGATTTGGCGTCGCGGTTCAATGAAAATCGTACCGGACTGGTGACGGCACCGCCTGCCGGCTTCTGCACCGGCAATGAATTCAACTGCTCGGTTGCGGGGCAGCTCCCGGTCACCGGCTATGGCGGGCAGTTCAACCCGGACGGCACGCTGGCGATCCGGCCTGTCGGGTTCGTCCTGCCGGGCGATCAGGTGAATAACCGTACCGAGAATATCGCGGGCTATGCACTGCTCCGCTTCGGGCCCGAGGAAGGCGCACGCGGCATTTCCGGTAACGTCGGCGTGCGTGTCGTGCATATCGAGAATGAAGGCAGCGGGTTCATCCAGCAGAATGGCGGGACCGTCTTCATCCGCGACGGCGCGCAGGTGACGCTGGCGAACACGTTCCTCGCCCGCGGCGGCAAGGCGGACTTCACGCGCGTGCTGCCGTCGATCAATCTCGAATATTCGCCGACCGACCGGATCAAGGTCCGCGGCGGGTACAACATCACGATGGATCTGCCGAGCTTCAACGCGCTGCGTGCGTCGGGTTCGATCGGCGTGGCAACGACCCCCAGCCAGACGCCCGGCGGGATCGGCACGTTCAACAACTTCACCGCGGACACGGGCAATCCGTTGCTGAAGCCGACGCTGTCGAACAATGTCGACCTCTCGCTCGAATATTACGGGCGGGCGGGCACGTCGTTCCATCTGGCCCCGTTCTACAAACGGCTGACCAACCTGCCGATCTATGCGCTGACCAGCCGGCAGGTCACGATCCAGTTCACCGACGGTACGACCGAGAATGTGGCGGCATCGGCCACCGACTACGTCAACTCGACCAAGGCGGCGACCGTCAAGGGCGTCGAGGCCGGTGGCCGCTTCTTCCTCGACATGCTGCCCGGCGCGCTTGCCGGGATCGGGTTCGAGGGCAATTACACGTTCATCAAGAGCAGCAATCCGGGCGACGTCTACCGCGACATCACCGGTGCCGCTCGCAACGATGCGCCGCTGGTGGGTCTGTCGAAGCATAATCTGAACGCGACACTGTTGTACGAGCGCAATCCGATCTCGTTGCGCGTCGCCTATTCCTGGCGCTCGCGCTATCTGCTGTCGACGAACAGCAACGGCACGAACGGCACCTATACCTATTATAGCGCGCCGGGTGTCGTGACCAATCAGGATGGCGGCCTCGATGCGTCGACGCAGATCGCGTTGCCGATCTATGGCGGCAATTATGGCTCGGTCGATGCGGGTGTGCGGTTCAAGGTGAACGACCAGTTCTCGTTCGGCGTGCAGGGGACCAACCTGACCGCCGCGACGCAGCGGACGCTGATGGGTGGGTATCCCGGCGGCAAGCTGGTCGGGCGCAGCTGGTTCCAGGCCGATCGCCGTATCAGCACTGGCATAAACCTCGCCTTCTGACGATGATGCGTCCCCTGTCGACGCGCTGTCGGCAGGGGACGGAGCGGAGCGCGTGATGCGGAAGAGGATCCTGATCGTTGGCGGCGGTACCGCCGGCTGGCTGACCGCGGGCTATCTGGCGAAACGGCTCGGCGCCGATCTGGCGGGCGGGGTCTCGATCACGCTGGTCGAATCGCAGGACATCGGCATCCTCGGCGTGGGCGAAGGGACCTTCCCGACGATCCGGCGGACGTTGGCGACGATCGGCATCGACGAGGCCGAGCTGATCCGGCGATGCGGCGCGACGTTCAAGCAGGGGGCGAAGTTCGTCCACTGGCGTCACGCCCCCGGGCAGGGCCGCACCGATCATTATTCGCACCCGTTCCAGGTCGCCGATGCGAGCGACGGTCTCGACCTGCTGCCCTATTGGCTGCTGGGGCATGGCGGCGCGGAAAATTGGGACGAGGTCTCCAATCCGCAGAAAAAGGCCGCGGACGCGATGCGCGCGCCCAAGCTGGCAACCAACCCCGATTATGTCGGGCCGCTCAACTACGCGTTTCATTTCGATGCGGTGGCGCTCGCCGGGCTGTTGCGCGAGCATGCGGTCAGGAACGGTGTCCGGCATCTGACCGACACCGTGTCCGAGGTGCTGCTCGCGGAAGATGGTGCGATCGGCGGGGTGCGCACCGAGCGGAACGGGATGCTCGACGCGGATCTCTATATCGATTGCACAGGCTTTCGTGCCGAACTGATCGGCAAGGCGATGAAGGTGCCGTTCCGGTCGTGCCGCGATGTGCTGTTCTGCAACCGCGCGATCGCTGCGCAGCGGCCCTATGCAAAGCCCGGCGATCCGATCGCGTCCTATACGATTTCGACCGCGCAGGAGTCGGGCTGGATCTGGGACATCGGGCTCGATCGCAGGCGTGGCATCGGGCATGTCTACTCGTCCGACCATAGCGACGACGAGACTGCCGAGCGCGTGTTGCGCGGCTATCTGGGCGCGGGCGGCGACGAGGCCGAGGTGCGCCACTTTAAGTTCGATGCGGGGTACCGCGAGGTCAACTGGGTCAAGAATTGCGTCGCGGTCGGGCTGTCGAGCGGGTTTTTCGAGCCGCTCGAGGCGACGGGGATCGCGTTTGCCGAAGTCTCGGCGGGGATGATCGCGAACCTGTTCCCCTGGGGCGGCGATTACGAGACGTCGGCGCGCCAGTTCAACGCCAACATGCTGCGCCGCTACGAGCGCGCGCTCGATTTCATCAAGCTGCATTACTGCATCTCGGAACGGCGCGACACGGCGTTCTGGCGCGACAATGTGGCCGACGCTTCGGTCCCCGACAGCCTGCTCGAGCTGCTCGACCGGTGGCGGTTCCGGCCGCCCAACGAGCTCGACATCGACGGGCAGGTCGACATCTTCACCGATGCGAGCTGGCAATATGTCCTGTACGGCATGGGCTGGAAGACCGACCTGAGCGCAAAGGCCGGCGCGCTGCGCTATGCCGAGGATGCGCGGCGTGCGTTTGCCGAGGTCCGGCGTCAGGCCGACTATGCGGTCCGCAACCTGCCGTCGAACCGAGATCTGGTCACCTATGCGCAGCACCATCATTTCGGTGCGCGAGCGGCGGCGTGACGGATCCCGGCCCGGCCCGCATCACCCGGATCGTCATCGTCGGCGGGGGGACGGCGGGGTGGATGGCCGCCGCCGCGATGGCGCGGCTGGTCGAGAGCGGCGTCGCGGTGACGTTGGTCGAATCCGAGGAGATCGGCACGGTCGGGGTGGGCGAGGCGACGATCCCCTCGCTGCTCGACTATAACCGGATGCTCGGCATCGACGAGGACGACTTCGTCCGCGCGACGGGGGCGACGTTCAAGCTGGGCATCGAGTTTCGCGACTGGGGGCGGCTGGGCGACGCGTATTTCCACCCGTTCGGCACGCATGGCCGCGACGTCGAGGGGGTGGCCTTCCATCAACTCTGGCTGCGTCAGGCCCGGCTTGGGCGAGCCGACATGCCGGGGCCTATCGGCGACTATTGCCTGTCGGCCGTGGCGGCGCGCAACGGGCGTTTCACGCGACCGTCGGCCAATCCGCAATCGGTCCTGTCGACGCTGTCCTATGCCTTCCACTTCGATGCCGCGCTCTATGCCAGATATCTGCGCGACCGTGCCGAGGCCGCGGGGGTGGTGCGGATCGAGGGGCGCGTGGCGGCAGTCGATCGGCATGCCGGGACCGGCTTTATCGAGGCGGTCCGGCTCGCGGACGGGCGCGCGATCAACGGGGACCTGTTCATCGATTGCAGCGGGTTTCGATCGCTGCTGCTCGGCGACGCGATGGACGTCGGGTTTACGAGCTGGCAGCACTGGCTGCCCTGCGATCGCGCCTGGGCGGTGCCGAGTGCGCCCCGCGACGCGCCGGCGCCGCATACGCGCGCGACCGCGGAAGCAGCCGGCTGGCGCTGGCGGATCCCGCTCCAGCACCGCGTCGGCAACGGCCATGTCTATGCGAGCGACCATGTCGACGACGAGACCGCGCTGCGCGTGCTGCTGAGCGGACTGGACGGCCCGCCGCTCGCCGATCCGCGCCAGTTGCGGTTCGTCGCGGGGCGGCGCGACCGGCTGTGGGAGCGCAATTGCGTCGCGATCGGGCTGGCCGGCGGCTTTCTCGAGCCGCTGGAATCGACGAGCATCCATTTGATCCAGTCGGGTATCGCGCGGCTGATGAGCCTGTTCCCCGATACGGGTTTCAGCGCGGTGGAGATCGCCGAATATAACCGGCAGATGCTCCGGGAGTATGATCAGGTCCGCGACTTCATCATCCTTCACTACCATGCGACGACGCGGACGGATTCGGCGTTCTGGCGGCATTGCCAGAGCATGACGCTGCCGCCGTCGCTGCAGGCCAAGCTTGATCTCTGGGCGGGCCGGGCGCGGATCTTCCGCGAGCAGGGCGAATTGTTCACGCCCGACAGCTGGATCGCGGTCCTGCTCGGGCAGGGCATCTGGCCGGCGTCGGTCGATCCGCTGACCGCGGGGCTACCGGTGGCGGAGAGCGCCATGTTCCTCGACCATGTGCGGGAGATGGTCGCCAAGACCGCCGAGGCGATGCCGCGCCACGCTGACTTCATCGCCCGGCATTGTGCGGCACCGCTGCGGACCGCGGCATGATACGATCGGCACGTATCGGCGACCGCTAAAAAGCTTATTTGTCGGACAAAGCTTGCCCTTCCGCCTGATCGCGCTACCATCGGGGCAATTCGTATAAGAACGGGAGCGGGTATGCGGTGGGCGTCGAGCGCGGGAATGGCTGCGTCAATAGTCGTAGCGTTGGGCACTCTGCCGGCTGCAGCGGCCCCCGCTGCCCGTGGGGGCGAACGGCGCGTCGTCATCGATGCCGCCAAGGCCGCAGGCCCGGTCGATCGATCCTTCGACCTGTCGATCGGCTCGGATTTCCCGGGCACGCTGATCCGCAGCGACAGCCAGGCGCAGCTCAAGACCGCGGTCGACGAGCTTGGTTTCCGCTACATCCGTTTCCACGACATCTTCCACGACGTCCTCGGCACGGTACGCAAGACCGATGCGGGGATCGTCTATGACTGGACGAAGATCGACCAGCTCTATGATGCACTGCTCGCCAAGAAGATCCGGCCCTTCGTCGAGCTCGGTTTCACGCCCAATGCGATGCGGACGTCGGAGCAGACGATCTTCTACTGGAAGGGCAATACCTCGCATCCCGATCCGGCTTTGTGGCGTGGGCTGATCGATGCCTATGTCCGCCATGTTCGGCAGCGTTATGGCGCCGACGAGGTTCGCCGCTGGTATTTCGAGGTCTGGAACGAGCCCAATCTCGACGGCTTCTGGGAAAAGGCCGATCAGAAGGCGTATTTCGATCTCTATGCGGACACCGCGCGGACGATCAAGGCGATCGATCTGGCGTTGCGGGTCGGTGGGCCATCGACCGCGGGCGCGGCCTGGGTGCCCGAGCTGCTCGCCTTTACGAAGCGGAACGCCGTGCCGATCGATTTCGTGACGACGCACACCTATGGCGTCGAGGGCGGATTCCTCGACGAGGAGGGCAAGCAGGACACCAAGCTGTCGGCGTCGCCCGACGCGGTGGTCGGCGACGTGCGCCGCGTTCGCGAGCAGATCGAGGCGTCGGCCTATCCGGGGCTGCCGCTCTACTTCACCGAATGGAGCACGAGCTACACGCCGCGCGACTTCGTCCATGACAGCTATATCAGCGCGCCGTACATCCTGACTAAGCTGAAGCAGTCGCGGGCCTATGCGCAGGGCATGAGCTACTGGACCTATACCGACCTGTTCGAGGAGCCGGGCCCGCCGCCAACGCCCTTCCATGGCGGGTTCGGGTTGATGAACCGCGAAGGTATCCGCAAGCCGGCCTGGTTCGCGTATAAATATCTGAACGCGCTGAAGGGCCGCGCGATACCCGTGGCGGATGACACGGTGCTCGCCGCCGCCGATGGTCAGCGGATCGCGGCCGTGGTCTGGGACTGGCAACAGCCGGTCCAGACGCTGAGCAACAAGCCCTTCTACACGCGGCAGGTGCCCGCGGTCGCGGCCCGGCCGATCGCCCTGACCTTCGATCACGTGCCCGCGGGGACGTACCGGCTGACCATCCGCCGGACCGGCTATCGCCGGAACGACCCGCTCTCGCTCTATATCGACATGGGCATGCCCGCGTCGCTCGATGCCGCGCAGCGCAAGGGGCTCGAGCAGGCGACGCAGGACCTGCCCGAACAGGCGCGGACCGTCCGGGTCGGTCGCAGCGGATCGACGCGCGTCACGGTGCCGATGCGCAGCAACGACATCGCGCTCGTCACGCTGGAACCCGCAGGCACCGCGGGCATCGAACGATAATCGGGCAAAAGGGGAAAAGACATGGCCGGATTTAGCAAGCGCGATGTGCTGACCGCACCGCTGCTCGGCGCGCTGGGGGTCGGCGCGGCGCGGCTGGGGGCTGCGGCGGCTCCAGCAGGCGCAGCACGCGGCGGCCCGGCAATCCCCGCGGGACGGTTCGATGCGTCGGTCGCCTCGCTCAAGACCTATCAGACGCCCGACTGGTTTCGTGACGCGAAGTTCGGGATCTGGGCGCATTGGGGCCCGCAGGCCGTACCCCGCCAAGGCGACTGGTACGCCCGCTTCATGTATGTCCCCGGCCACCCGCATTACGAGCATCATCTCAAGACCTACGGCCATCCGTCGGAGCACGGCTATAAGGACCTGCTGCCGTTATGGACCGCGGACCGGTTCGATCCGGACGCGCTGATGGACAAATATGCCGCCGCGGGCGCCAAATACTTCGTCTCGATGGCGGTGCATCACGACAATTTCGACCTCTGGCGTTCCAAGCATCAGCGCTGGAATGCGGTGGCGATGGGGCCGAAGCGCGACGTGGTGGGGGAATGGAAGGCCGCGGCCACCCGGCGCGGGTTGCGCTTCGGCGTGTCCGAACATCTCGCTGCGAGCTATACCTGGTGGTATCCGAACCAGATGTACGATCAGTTCTGGCCGAAGCTCGGGCTGGACTATGACGGTGCCGATCCCGCCAACGCGGATCTCTATCACGGCAATCGTAACGAGCCCTACCGCAACACGCCGGCCTCCTGGTACACCACGAACGCCGCCTATCAGCGGCACTGGTTCGACCGGATCGTCGATCTGGTCGACAACTATCAGCCCGACCTGCTCTACTCGGATGGCGGGCTGCCGTTCGGGGCCGTAGGCCGCGCCCTTGTCGCGCATCTCTACAATGGCAGCATCGCGCGGCGCGGCCGGCTCGACGCGGTCTATACCTGCAAGAATTCGGGGTCGGGGGAATTCCATCGCGAGGCGTCGGTCGAGGATGTCGAGCGCGGGGTGCTCAAGGGCATCAACGCGCTGCCGTGGCAGACCGATACGTCGAATGGCGACTGGTTCTTCAATGACCGCCACCCCTACAAGACGACCAGCCAGATCGTCACGATGCTCGCCGATATTGTGAGCAAGAACGGCAACATGTTGCTCAACGTCGTGATGTACCCCGATGGCAGCCTGCCGCCGGAGTCGGAGACGTTGCTCGCCGAACTGGCGCCGTGGATGGCGGTCAACGCGCCGGCGATCCACGGCACGCGGCCCTGGAAGATCTTCGGAGAGGGGCCGACCGAAACCGCCGCGGGCATGTTCTCGGAAAAAGCGGATTACACGCCGCGCGATATCCGGTTCACGACCAAGAAGGACCAGCTGTTCGCGATCACGCTCGGCGAGCCTGCGGGGACCGTGGCGATCGCCGCGCTGGCGCTTGGCAATCCGAACGAGCCGCGCGCGGTGCGGGCGGTCCGCCTGCTGGGCCATCGCGGGCCGATCCGCTTTCGTCAGACCGGACAGGCGTTGGAGATCGACGTGCCCGCGACACTCCCGACCCGCCACGCCAGCGCGTTCCGGATCGACTTTGCCTGAGCGTGAGGTCCCCGCGTCACCGATCCACGCATTCGCCAGCTTGGCGCAGTACCGGCGCCCCCCGACGGTGGGCAACGCTTCGATAAGGACGACCATCTCCATGCTACGCCGCCGCGCGCAATCCATTGCCCTGATGTTGACCCTTGCAACGGCCGCGCCGGCGCTGCTCGCGGTCCCCGCGGGTGCGCAGAGCGCCGCCGGCCATCCCGGCTGGCCCGGCAAGGGGCAGCTGTTTGTCGGCACCTGTTATCAGCCCGTCGACCGCAGCCCGGCGCAGATCACCAGCGATATCGCGGTGATGAAAGCGGCCGGGTTCAACATGGTCCGGATGGGGGATCTGGCCTGGGACTATTTCGAACCCGAAGAGGGGCGGTTCACCTTCGAGCGCTTCGACGATGTGCTGCGTCAGATGCAGGCGGCGGGCATCCGGGTCATCGTCGACATTCCGGGCCAGCCGGCACCGATCTGGCTGCACAAGCGCTATCCCGGTGTCGACATCGTCACGCAGGACGGGGTGCGGGTCAACGCCGCCTCGCGCTACTGGGACAATATCAGCGACCCCGATTATCGCCGCCTCGCCGGTCGGCTCGCCGAGCGGATGATGCAGCGTTATGCCAAGCATCCCGCGGTGATCGCGCTGGGCTATGACAATGAGATCGGCAATGGCCAGATGTCCTATTCGGCGGCGGACCGGGATCGGTTCGTCGTCTGGCTGAAGCAGAAATACGGGACGGTCGACGCGCTCAACACCGCATGGGCGACGCAGCGCTGGTCCCGCCGGATCGGCGACTGGGATCAGGTCGACCTTCCCTATGGCCGGGGTCCGGGGCCCAATGAGCGCTATCTCGACCTGCGCCGCTTCTGGTCGGACGACACGATCGGCGCGCTGAAGGACCTCGAATCCATCCGCAAGCGCTTTGCCCCGAACCTGCCTGTCGCGTCGAACTTCTGGCCGACGGCAGGGACCAAGGGGTTCGATTATCTCCGGTCCTGGGAAGATGTCTCGACCTATGGCGCGCAGGGATTTTATCCCGGCGACCCGCTCGGTGCGGGGTTTGAGGTCATGATGAACCGGGCCGGGCACCAGACGCCGGTCTGGTTTAACGAGTTCACCGCGGGTGGCGGGGGCTATTACGGCACGCCTGGGCGGTCGCGGATGTGGGCGTATTTCGGGCTGCTGCATTATGCACAGACGGTCCTCGCCTGGACCTTCAATTCTCATCTCGGCGGAGAGGAGCAGGCCTTGTTCGGGCTGGTCGACCATGACGACCGGCCGTCGTGGAAGGTCGGCGAATTCGCGCAGATCGCGCGCGAGTTCCGCCAGCTCCAGACGATGGGTTTCCCCCGCTACGACCCGCCGCAGGTCGCGGTGCATTATTCGTTCGACACGATGTGGCTGACCAGCCCGCCGCCGGGGCCGAACACCACGCCCGAATATTTCAAGACCGACTACACCACCGCGGTAAAGGCGGCCTTTGCGCCGCTCTACCGCGACAATATCGATGCGGCGGTGATCGACATCGGCCACGACCCGATCGACGCCTATAAGCTCGTCATCGTGTCGAGCGCGTATCTGGTCGATACGAAGATCGCGGCGGCGCTTCGCGGTTACGTCGAGCGGGGCGGTACGGTGGTCATGACGGGCTATTCGGCGAAGGTGGACGCGACCGGGAAATGGTTCGGCACGCCGTTGCCGGGCGGCATGACCGACGTGTTCGGGCTGTGGACCAACGCCTTCTACCGATCCGAACAGCCGCTCCGCGTCCGCTTCGAGGGCCGCGAACTCAGCGGTACGGACCCCTATTACGAGGTGCTCGAGCCGAGCACGGCAAAGGTCCTCGCGCGGTTCGAAAACACGCCCGACAAGAGCCCGGCGATCACCGTCAACACATTCGGCAAGGGGCAGGCGATCTATCTCGCGACCGCGGCGCAACCGGGGTTGATCGATCCGCTGATTCGGTCGCTCTACGCCCAGCTGAAGATCCGGACGGGGCCGGCAACTCCCGACGGGGTGGTCGCGCGCACGGTCGAAGGACGGACGCTCTACGTCAATACGACGTCCGGTGCGCTGAGCGTGGCGATGCCCGGCGCGAAGTCGGGTACGGCCCGCGACGTTCTGACGGGACGCAAGCTGCCCGGCGCGCTCGACCTCGCGGGCTATGGCGTCGCCCTGGTCGAGTAAGGGGCGTCGCGCTGGGGGCTCGAGGCTGATGCTTCGAGCCCCAGCGCGACAACACTCGTCAGGCGGGCTGGCCATTGCCGCCGGTCGACCCGAAGATCTGCCCGGTCGAATAGCTGAGCGACGGATCAGCCGCTGCGACATAGAGCGCGGCGATTTCAGCCGGCTGGCCCGCACGCGCCATGGGCGAATCGCCGCCGAAGCTGCGCAGTTTTTCAGGCGTAGCGCCGCCGCTGACCTGCAACGGTGTCCAGAACGGGCCCGGCGCGACCGCATTGACGCGGATCCCGCGGCTGGCGACCTGCTTTGCCATGCTCTTGGTGAAGTTCAGCACCGCCGCGCGGGTGAGTGCATAATCGACGATGTCGGGCGACGGGTTGCCGGCCTGCTCCGAAGAGGTGTTCACGATCACCGCGCCTGCACCCATCCGCTCGAGCGCGGCCTTGGTCAGCCAGAACGGCGCATAGACGTTGGTCTTCATCGTATCGTCGAAATCCTGGCTCGAGATATCGGCGATGCCCGGGCGGGTCTGCTGGCGCGCGGCATTGTTGACGAGGATGTCGAGCCCGCCAAGCTGTTCGGCGGCCTGTTGCACCAGCTTGCGGCAGAAGCGTTCGTCGCGCAGGTCGCCGGGAATCGCGACGGCCTTGCGTCCCTCCGCCCGGATCAGCGCGACGACTTCGCGCGCGTCGGGTTCTTCGGCCGGCAGGTAGTTGATTGCGACGTCCGCGCCCTCGCGCGCATAGGCGATCGCCGCGGCACGCCCGATCCCGCTATCGCCGCCGGTGATCAGCGCCCGCTTGCCGGTCAGCTTTCCCGACCCCTTGTAGCTCGTCTCGCCATGATCGGGCCGCGGCGTCATCTTCGACGCGAGACCCGGCCAGGGCTGACGCTGGACGGGATAGGGCGGCTTTGGATAGGCCGCAGCGGCCGGCGTCGGTGCCGCGGCGGGCTTGCCCCCACCCTGAGCCGCAGCGGCAACGGTGGTCGCGGCGAGCGCGCCAGCGGTGACGGCGGCGCCCGACACGAAGGTGCGGCGTGTTGGATCGGTCATGGTTCAGCTCCCGGGATGCGTGACATCCAAAGCGCCAACCGACTGTGTCTGTTCCGGATCCTACCGAGATTGTTTCAGGGGGCGGACCGCGGTGCTTTGCGCAATTCTTAAGTCGGTATCGCCGAGTGAAACACGCCGACGACCAGCAACACGAGCACTAGCGAGACGGCGCTCGACAGTGCGACGAGGACGGCAGCGGCCTTGCGGTTCGTGTCGAGCAGGGTTGCGAACAGCGTGACGTTGCTCGCGATCGGGAACAGCGCGATCAGCCCGACGATGACGCGGTCGCGGGGTTCGAGGATGCCGATGAACGCGGCCTCGAGCGCAAGTGCGGTGGCGATCAGCACGAGTCCGCTGGCCTGCCTGACGCCGAGGATCCGCGTCATCAGGCGGGGCCGCCAGTCGTCGCGGCCGGTCTCGGCGAGGTTGAGGCCGATGACCGCCATGCCGAGAACCGACACCAGCGTACCGGCGACCGACAGGATCGGTGACGCCGCCTCGGGCATCGTGACACCCGCCGACTTTGCAATGATCGCGCCGACGATCACATAGACGACGGGCACGCGCAGCGCCTTGGTCGCGGCCTTGCGCGTACCCTCCTTGGTCCGCGCAATCAGGAAATAGCCGATCGTGTCGCCGTACAGCGCGCTGCCGATATAGGCGCAGATCACCGTCGAGACGCCGACCTCGCCGAACAGCGCCTGGCTGACCGGCACGCCGAAGAATGCGACGTTGAAGAACGAGAAGGAGGCAGACAGCAATTTGGGATCGAAATCGTCGCCAAGCCGGTTGGCCAACCGGTGGGCAGGGATGCTCATCAGCGCGGCGACCGCGAACATCAGCGGGGGGATCACCAGCAACTGCTGCGTTTCCGCGCCGAGCACCTTGTCGATGACCAGCAACGGGATGAGGCCGAAGACGAGGATGGTCGAGAACAGCTTCGCCGCCCAGGGCACACGCGCCCCGACGCCCCAGGCGAGCAGGATCACGCCATAAAGCGGCAGCAGTGCCACCGCGATGTTGCCGAGCGCGCTCATTGCTGGCGCAGGATATCGTCGATGGCGCGGCCCGCGCACTCGACATTGAACCAGACCGCGTTGGTGTCGCGCAACTCGCCGTTGAGCAACTGGCCGAGCGCGTAGACGCGTGGTGCGTCTCGGCTCGCGGAGATGATCCGGCAGGTCGCGCGGTGGGCGATGGCACCGCCGACCGGGTGTGGTTGCAGCCAGTCCTTGGCGAGCAGATCCTTGACGAGCGCTTCCTTCATCTCGGCGAGGGTGGTCGCCTGGCCGGTGGCGTTGACGACGACCGGCGTCTCGAGCGTGTCGCCCGTCGTGAACCGGACGACGAAGCCGGTGCCGGTCGGGCTAGCGACGGTTTCATCGACCCGCCCGCGGACGCTGAGCTGCCCGCGCGTCATCGCCTCGGCGAGGCGCCGCGCGTTCACCATCGGCGTGACGAACCGCGCCGCGGCGAAATGCGGCGCCAGCCATTGTCCGAACCGTTTCTGGTCGGCGGGTCGCAACAGGTTCCAGATCGCGGTCGAATCATGGCGGGCGGCGGTCAAGATGCGCTGGAACGGTTCGTCGCCGGCGTCAGCCGCGGCGATGTCGTGGAGCAGGGCGGCTTGGGCGTCACCGTCGGCGCGATCCTCGGCCTGCCAGTCGATCGTCCGTCCCGCGGCAGTCTCGGCCTCGATGCGGAAGAGGCGGAACAGGTCCATGACCGAGAAGGCGGCGCCGCGTTCGCGGATATGCCGGTGGACGTTTTTAAGCGTGAGATGCTGACGGTCATACCCCGTCTCGGGTGCGGGAATTTCGACCCGCGGCAGCAGGCCTTCCTTCGAAATCAGGTGGATATGTCCGCGGTGCTCTTCATCGAGCAGCGTCATCACCGCGTCGATCGCGCTGAGACCGCTGCCGAGGATGACGACGGACTGATCGCTGTCGATCCCCCTGATCATGCGATCGGCGGGGTAGGGCGAGTCGAAATAGCCGGGTTTGCCGTTCAGGGTGCCGAACCGGTCGGGATCGGGCGTGCCGATCGTCAGTAGCACAACGTCCGTCGCGATCGTCGATCCGTCCGAGAACGCGACGGTCGCCGCATCATGGTCGCCCTCGATGCTGACGGCTTCCTGATGGTGAATACGAACGTCGATCCTCGCGCGCCGGGCCTGGTCGAGCGCCTGGTCGAGGACCTCCTGCATGTAGAGGCGATATTCCCGGCGCTCGGGATATTCGACGCCATCGGGGTCGAGCGGAGTCCCGGCTGCCGCGCGCCGCGCCTCGAGCCAGGTCCGGAAATGACCCGGCTCGCGGTCATAGAGCCCCATGAGACGGGATTCGGTATTCAGACGATGCCCCGGCTGTTCCGTGCCGAACGCCAGGCCGCGCGCAAGCTCGTCGTCCCGCTCGACCAGATGGATGACCCATCCGTCGCCCGGATCATAGCATAGTCGCGTGACGGCTTCGGCGAAGGCGGCGACGCCACAGGCCCCCATGCCGATAATAGTCAATGTTTTCGGCATGATATCCCATTCGCTGACGAACGGCGACAACGCGCGGGCGCTATATGGTGCCACGGCCGAGATGAAAATTTTGTCATGTCGGCGGCGCCTCGTTCCGGCGGTGGTTCGGTGGTTTTGTGGTGGTCACCAAGGCTGTTGCCGAGGGGATTGGTCGCGACATCGCCAAATTAATCCGCGGCGCTGGCAGCCTCATGGATATCGTTGATTGTGAGAGGGTTACACTCTTGTCATGTTCCGGGAGACATTATGAGGACGATCCTTGCCGCCGTCAGCGCATTGGGTTTGGCAGCTGGCGCGATGGCCCAGACCCCACCGCCGGTGCTGGGTGTGAAGACGCAGGCCGAGCCCTATGCGACTGCGTCCGTGGTCAACCATCCCAAGACGATCGGCTGGCCCGACGGGCGCAAACCCGTGGCGCCGCGAGGGTATGAGGTCATCAAGTTTGCGGGCGGTCTGGACTATCCGCGTCAGGCGCTGCTGCTGCCCAACGGCGACATGCTGGTCGCGGAGGCGCGCACGAAGCCCAAACTGGATGCCGAACCCGATGTTCAGCGCGGTCAGGCGCTGTCGAAGACGACGGGCTTCAGCGCCAATCGTATCACCCTGTTGCGCGACGCGGACCGCGATGGGGTCGCGGAACAGCGTTTCGTGCTGATCGAGGGGCTCAACCAGCCGTTCGGGATGCAATATGCGAACGGGCGGCTTTACGTCGCCAATACCGACGGCGTCGTCAGCGTTCCTTTCTCGCCCGGCCAGACGCGGGTAACCGCAGCGCCGCAGCCGCTCGTGTCGCTGCCCGCGGGGGGCTACAACAATCACTGGACGCGCAACCTGTTGCTGAGCCCCGATGCGCGGACGCTGTACGTATCGGTCGGTTCCGCCTCGAATGTCGGCGAGCATGGCATGGACGAGGAGAAGCGACGAGCGGCCATCCTCGCGATCGATCTGCGTACCGGGCGGGAGCGTCTTTACGCGTCGGGGCTTCGCAACCCGGTCGGCATGGCCTGGGCGCCCGGCACGAACACTTTATGGGCTGCGGTCAACGAACGCGATCAGCTCGGCGACGATATCGCACCCGACTATCTCGTCGGCGTTCGCGACGGCGGGTTCTATGGATGGCCTTACAGCTATTACGGCAAGCAGGATCCGCGTCACGCCAATACCAAGCGCGAGTTGCTGGCGACGACGTTGCTTCCCGATGTTGCCGTCGGGCCCCATGCCGCGGCGCTGGGCGTGGCGTTCGCCAAGGGAACGTCCGCCGCGCAACAGGTCGCCTATGTTGCGCGGCACGGATCGTGGAACCGGTCCGCGTTCATCGGCTATGACGTCCTCGCGGTCCCCTTTGCCAATGGCAGGCCGACCGCCGCGCCGCAGCCGTTCCTGACGGGGTTCGTTGCGAACGAGAAGACGGGCGAAGTCTATGGTCGACCGGTGAGCGTGCAGACGCGCGATGATGGCGCGATCTTCGTCGTCGACGATGCCGGGGATACCGTCTGGCTGGTGCGACGCACCGCGTGACCGCCAAGGCGCTGATCGTTCTGGCGGCGATGTGTGGGTGTTTCGACGCGTCCCGGGTGTCGGCGCAGACCGTGCCGTTCATCGATACCGAAGACGCGACGCTGTCGGAGGTCGATGTCGGCGACGGGACGGTCCATCCGATCGTCACGGTCGACGTCCGCAACGGCGATTATGCGCGCGGCGCCTATGACGACGATGATGCCGGCCTCGCCAGGGTCCCGGTCCATCTCTCGGTCGGTGGTGCCGCCGTGCTGACGCGCCGCGCGGACGGGCAGGGGACCTTGTTTCTGGTTGGGCAAAGTTCGAACGGCTTTCACGCACCGCGCGCCGATGAGCGGTCGCGCCCGCGCAGCTGGTATGAAAGCAACACGATCGTCGCTCTTGCATGGCGGCCTGTCGATGGGCTCTCCGCCGCGGCGGCCTATGCGATCAAGGCCAGCCCCAACGGGGTGGCGAACACGACTCACGAGGCCAGCCTGACGATCCTCTACACCGGCGATAACGCAGTGGGATTTCTCGCGCCGCGTTTCGCCGCGACGAAGCGGACCAAAGGCGAGGGGGGCTTCTACACGATCGCAGGCATCGCCCCCGCCTTTGCGCTGACACGCGCAAAAGACGGTCCGACGCTCACGATGCCGGTCTCGGCCGGCGTCGGCTGGCGGGGCTTCTATGCAGCGGACAGCGGCGACAGGGTATATGGCAGCGCCGGGGTGGCGGTCGCGCAGCCCGTCAAGATCGCTGGTGCGGCGGCATCGTTGCAGGGCGAAATCCTTGCCGTGGTCCGTGACCATCAGCTGGCCCGGCTCGACGCTCCCGGTGGCACGACCGCCGATGTCGTGCCCTTGGCGACCCTGTCGATCACCATGGCCTGGTGACTTCCGCGCGCAAGCGGTTGCAGCCTCCCATTTTGGCGGCAAGGCTCGGGCGCCCTGTTCACGGGTGAAGGCTCCGAGAGCGTCAGTGCATCATCATACGCGCAGCAAATTGAAATTCACAATTTGCGGTTAATGCACTTTAAACCGCTTGCAGTCGCAATTACGAAATGAATTTGCTGCATATGTCTCCTTGTCGAAAGACAGACACTTTTTCAATGAGGGGGATTCACATGCGCTACTGGCCAATCGGCAAGCCCATCAGGGGCTAAACAGTCAACAGCCTGTGCTCTTATATTCTTCTAATTAACGCATCCTGCACGGCATAATGCAATGTGTTACTAGGGAAATAGTAAGGCGTACAGGAGTGATGACTGGCAAATATTGTCATGAATAAAATCATGAGCCAATTTGCGATATTGGAATACCGTGAAGCCCTATAACGGCTGAACTCGAAAATGCCCGGCTTTCCAAGCCGGGCATTTTTTTGCCATCAAGACCTGGCCATGGCCTTTACCGGCATCTCAAAGGTGAAGGCCCGAGGAACAAGCCCAAGTACTTTTACAGCCTTTTGCATGGCGTCGTTATGCGTCGATATCGTGAAGTGGATTTCGGTGAACCAACCGTTCAGATGAGTTTTCCGAAATCGCGACAGCACGGCAGCAAAGGCTGCGGGAGCGGTAGGCGAACCCCACGCGAACGTGATCGTGAGCGTTCGATCATCATGGTCCTCGCCCCAATTGATACCGCCAACGCACGTTCCGCTTTCGTCAAAAGCGAGAATTGCGGGATGATCCCATTTGCATGGGGGATATCTCAGCCAGCCATTCTGCTGATGATCAACACCCGCGGCGTAGGCCGCTCTCAGGCCTTCTTTGCTGTGTGCAAGTTTGGTAACATGCTCCAACCGCAAACTCATGTTACAGCTCTCCGCCTGTACTTGAAGATCAAGAGATTGCAGAACGGCGCACACAGGTGCTCATTGCCAGTCCCAGCCGCGTACGGGGCTTGGAGCAGTTGTCGACCGATGGGTGCCGATACCAGGCTTTGTGCTCGGTAACTGGTGACATCCATTCAGGCGCGTTCGCGATCTCGGGGTTTGTGCCTTTGGGCGCAGCATGGACCATCCCGCCTGCCCAAGTATCGATCAACGGCGCTGGTCGCGCCGCATGGATCCTTTCGTCGACCCGTCCGCGCCGTAGACTAAACAAAAACAGCCGCCAACCCCGAAAGGTTGACGGCTGCCTTCACACAGATGGACACTGAGACCAGCTGTGAAATGCGCTTAGGCGAATGCGATCTTCGCCTGGCGACGACGAACGCGCATCGATGCGCCGATGCCGCCGATACCGAACAGCATGATTGCCCAGGTACCAGCCTCGGGAACTGCCGAAGGCTCAAAGGTTGCGGTGCCGGCATAGGAGCCGTTGCCACGTGACATGCCGTTCACGACGATCTTGTTCGTCGCACCCGATGTGATCGCGACGTTGTTGATCTCGAAGAACTCGGCGTTGCCGACGATGGTCTTCGTGGCTGCGAAGCCATTGATGAACACCGACAGGATGTCGAGGTCGGTCGAGCTCGTCAGGCGCGTGGTGTTCGTGCTCAGCGTGCCGCTAGCCAGACCAGTCTGATCGATGATGAAGTTGAAGGTATCCGTGAACATGCCCGACGCAATGCCCGAACGACCGAAGTCTGCCGAAACAGTACCGTCCGTGATGTCACCGCTTACGGTGAACTCGGGGTTGCCCGGAACGAAATCCGCTGCGTGAGCTGCAGGGGCCATCGCGAAAGCCGATGCGAATGCCATGGTCGAGAGTAGTAGACGCTTCATGATGGTTCCCTCTATTTGATACTTAACAAGCTGTTACCGGGGGGCATGGCGATTCGCAAACCGATATAACGCTGAGATTCCCCCATGATCTCAATAATGTCCAAGTTTGGGACAATCGGCCTTCCTTCGTCGCAGACGGGGCCGGAAGGCACGTTCCGCTTCAAGCACCGCTAGGCCTTATGCTCTTCTGGGGGCCGGCCCCCAGGCAGCCGGAAAGCGCGATTTCGGCGCATGGGCGCGCGCTGCTTGATAGGGGTGGTATGGCCTCGCCTTGTCCCGGGGTGGTACGGGTGGCCTATCAACGGTGCGGGCGATGGCATTCTCGGCGATCGTGGCGATGGCTTTGAATATTGGGTAAAAGACGCTAGCTTTACCGCTCATAAGTCGTCGGGAGAAATGCGTGATACGGGTAGAGGCGCGGCCGCAGCCAAGCGGGTCGTGGACTGACGTCGGTAGCGGCCTGGCGCGCTGGACAGCGCGGTGGTGGCCGCTTCTGATAGGATTGGCGTGCCTCATCCTGCCGACGCTGAGCCGGCTGGCGACCGTCAGCTGGTCCACCGAACAGGGCGCGCACGGGCCCATTATCTTCATTTCCGCGCTGTGGCTGATCTGGCGCGCGCGGCCGTGGGAGGTCGCCAAGCGCCAATCCTTCCTTCCTGTCGGCTTGCTGCTGATCCCCGCGCTGCTCCTCTATTCCGTAGGGCGAATTACCAGCATCTTGGCGATCGAGGCCTTGTCCCTCTACACCGTGATCGTAGTATTATTATGGACTTATCTCGGTAAGGAGGCACTCAAGAGGCTGTGGTTCCCCTTGGTGTACCTGCTGTTCATCATCACGCCGCCGGAGAACTGGGTTTTCGTCGCTACGCGTCCTATCAAGGACTTGATCTCCGATGCTTCCGTAAACTTGCTGGCTGCATTCGGTCTTCCCATCGGGAGTACCGGAACGGTCATCCAGATTGGCGGATATCAGTTGCTGGTCGCAACGGCGTGTTCCGGGATAAATTCCCTGATCGGTATCTGTGCGTTGGGCGTTTTCTATGTCTATCTGCGGCATGGCAATGCGCCGCGCTACGCGCTCTTGCTGATATCGCTGATGATACCATTGGCTATAGCGGCAAACTTTCTGCGTATCATCATCTTGGTGCTAATGACCTATTACATCTCGGAAGAGGCCGCGCAGGGCCTGGCGCACGAGCTGGTCGGCATGGGCATGTTTATCCTGGCATTGCTTATGCTGCTGGGACTGGATGCGGTGCTGCATCCTATTGTTTCACGTTGGGCCCGAAAGTAACGACATGACAATCGCTCGATTTACTCGACGAGAAGCTGCCCTGGGTCTCGCCTTCGGCATAACCGCAGGCGTCACCTATGCTCGACGCCCTACCGAGCTCGTCGTTGCCATTCCTTCCGGAAACCTGAACGACGCCATTCCAAAGAAAGCAGCACCTTGGGCGATGGTGCCGGATGTCAGCTTTGTTCTACCCCCCGAGGATGAAGCAAAAGCGGCAGCCGTCTATGAGAAGCAGCTGATGCGCAGTTACGGTGCCGATGGCGCTCCGCCGATCATGCTTTTGATCGCCTATGCGTATCGGCAGAGCGGCATGTTGATGGTGCATCGTCCTGAGTCCTGCTACCCCGGATCCGGTTTTACCATCACCGATATACGAGACGTGGATATTCCACTGGGCAAAGGCATCAGTGCACCAGGGCGCTTCCTAACGACCGTGCGCGATACCCGTACAGAGCAGGTTCTTTATTGGACTCGACTGGGGAATCGTTTCCCGGTGTCGTGGGACGATCAGCGACGGTCCATCGCAATGCAGAACCTGGCCGGCCTTGTCCCAGATGGGGCGTTGATACGATTTTCGATCATCGATCCGGATGCCAAGGCTGCAGAGGCAACCATGATGGGCTTTGCGAAAACATTGTTCGAGTCCTGCGGCCCCTCCGGCCGCGCACTTCTCGCTGGCCCGATCAACGCATAGGCGATGAGGGTCGCAAGGCACTGAATATATCGTCAAGTCTCGCCGCGACCATAATATGGTGGGAGCGGCAGCGCCCTCATTGCCACGTCACTTGCTCAGCGAGCACAGCAAATAGCACCACACCGTTTCAACCGGCTTTTCATCTATCGATCGTCGCAGGTATAAAACGCGCAAGCCCTGCAAAAATCACGACCCTTAACCAGTTCTATACGGTTCCCATCTCGTTTCCTTCTGCATTATGTCTAAGGTAATTGCTTATGTCAGCATCCTCCAGGTTCCTCATCACCAAGCGGCAAACCCTGTCTGCCGCAGCACTCGCACTCACGCTGGCGGCAGCGGCCTGCAATAAGGCCGGACCGAGCGGTCAGACGGTTGCTACGGTCAATGGCGAAGCTATCACGCAAAGCGAACTCAATTTCGAGCTGGGGTTGAGCGGGGCCAACGCGCAAAACTCGAAAGACCTTCAGCCAAAGGCCCTGCAGGCCCTTATCGATCGAAAGCTGGTTATCCAGGCCGGCGAGCGTGATGGTCTTTACAAGAAGCCGAACGCCGTTCTTGCCGTGGAGCGTGCCAAAAATATCGTGATGGCGAACCTTGCGCTGCAATCGGTCGCAGCAGGTGTACCTCAACCGGTCACGACGCGCGATGTCGAGACGTATCTAGCGAAGCATCCCGAACTGAGTAGGGAGCGCCGGACATTGTCGGTGGAACAGATTCGTTTTCCAGCACCAAATAATCCGAGCCTGATCGCGGCTATGAAGCCGGCAAAGACACTGGCGGAATTGACAGCAGTTCTGGATAGCCGGGGCGTGAGCTATCAGCGGGCAACGGTGGAACTCGACAGCGCAAGTCTGGATCGTAACGCACTCGGTCGATTGATGACGACGGTGAACGGTGAGCCTCTGGTTATTCTCGAAGGTGCAACGGCGATCGCCAATCATGTCATAAGCGTCCGTCCAGCCGAAGCAAGCTCTGCTGCTATCAATGAACTCGCCAAGCAGGGGATCGCACGTGACCGCATCCAGGCAGGCATCGTTCAGCATCAGGCGGCGCTGCGGAACGCGGCGAAGATCGAGTATGCCAAACCCCTCGATCCTAAGGCGAAGGCTTCTCAGTAATTCCTATTGAAGGCTCTTTCGATTGGCGCCCGTTGGCGCGGAGCGCGTTAGCCTCCGCTACAACGGGCAAGGACGTGCCGCTGACGTCGGCGACAGAGGGGACTCTGCGGATCTGACATGCCGCTGGGTGAAGTTTCGTCTGAGGGCGGCAGCGTCGCGGACGCATGTGGGCGCGGCCGCGATGATGCCGTGTCGACTCTATGTCAGGCAAGTGTCGCCGGCTTGGATAGGACCGGCCGACGTATCGCGGGTTGCACCGTTTGCCAGTGGACGTCCCGGTGCGATCAGGCCGTCGTTCACGCCGCCGCACCGACCCGCGGCGCGATCGTAATGCGTACCATGATGACTGGGTATCGCCCAAGGTCTGGTGAACTGACCGCTTTACGCTCAGTAAGGTCGCGCCGGTGCGGACCAGGCCTGCCTCGCCACGCTTGTGTACGAGGTTGCCTACGCGCTGGAATGCAGTGGAGACTTGTTCTCGGTGCGTCTCGAGCTGTGTTCAAGTGCGGCGTTTACGCTGTCCAGCAGCGTCAGCCACCTGACAGCATCTGCGATTATCATTGGGTGAAGGGCCCTAAAGAGAGCCATCGGCGCCGGCATTCGGCGCTAAATTACTACCGGTTACTGCGCAATGTGGGCAGCAGGAGGTAAAGATGATTTAGATTATGGTCGGCACAGCATGTCTCATGCCTGGCGCCAACATATTCGGCATGATCACAGCAACCCTAAGGCGGCTGAAAACCGTCAGACAGGCTATTCCGATCCAAAAGTCATCCGGGATAAGAACTCAGAAGCCGTCGCTTGTCGCAAGAATAAACATTTTCCAGTCGATTCACCATAACGTAAAAAAACTGTAACAATTTTATCAATGCCGTAGCATGCAAAAACAAAGGACGACCCACTATCAGATAGCGAGTCGTCCTTTATGTTCGACTTAACCCTTGAAAGGCTTGCCGTTCTGCCAATAACGCATAAAATTTCCTTTGAGTTAAATGGATTATGCTGCCGCCCCGCGGCAAGACCGTCCTGCCCGGTCGTGGTTAATATGGCAATCTACTAAAACTGAGTCGGGATCCAATATTCGTTGAACAGAGCGTTTTGGCCGACGAATCGGTGGAACTCCCGTTACTAGGGTGACGACTCGTTGATCAGTGTTACACCAAGCCCGTGGTGGCGAGGTCGATTGCGGAGAGGAAGGCTTTCGGGCATCGATCGTCGCGACTGACGACGCCGCGCCCGTCTCTCAAACGACCGAACATGGCCTCGATACGGCTCCGGCTTCGGCAGCAGCGCCGGTGGTATCTCGGCCTGAGGGTTATAGGGCTTGGTCGACGGCAAGGCCGCTCTTAGGCATCAGGAATGCGGCTAGCTACATTTCCGATCCGTGCCCTCACAGGCGTATTGATGCTCGTAACCGGGCTCAGCATCATCGAGTCCAATGAATGGTGGATCAGGATCTGGGACTTTCCCCGGGTGCAGATACTCGGCCTCCTGCTGCTGGGCGGAGGCCTGGCGCTGTGGCTGGATCGGCAGGCAGGACGATGGATCGCGTTGGGCTGCGCCGTCGCAGCCGGGTGGCAACTCTATCGCATCTATCCGTATACACCGCTTGCCAAGACGGAGCTGGCCTTTGCGGATGATGCCGCAACCGCGCAGAGCCGGTGTTTCGGCGTCCTTTCGCTGAATGTGTTGGAGTCCAATCGAGACTATGGGCGAACGGCGCGGCTGATCGATCGGGTTCGGCCCGATATCCTGCTATTGATGGAAACCGACCAGCGTTGGGCCGATGCATTGGCCAAGCAGCTTGCGCGCTATCCACACCGGCTCGAACAACCGATCGGCAATACCTACGGCATGATCTTCGCCACGCGGCTGCCGATGCGCGATGGGCGGATCGAAACGATCGCCCAAAAGGATACGCCGTCGGTCCATGCGGAGCTGACGGCCGGTGATCGATTTCGCGTGATAGCGCTTCACCCGCGTCCGCCCGTTCCGGGACAGGATACCGAGGCACGCGACGCTGAGATCGCGATCGCGGCGAGTCGCGCCGCCCGTACGAAGCTACCGGTATTGGCGATCGGCGACTTCAACGATGTCGCATGGTCGCACACCTCGCAGCTGTTCAAACGCGTCGGAGGTTATCTCGACGCTCGGATTGGTCGGGGCACGTTCGCGACCTTCCCCGCGCGCACGCCGCTGCTCGGTTGGCCGCTCGACCACATGTTCGTCACACCCGAGTTCAAGGTGCATAGCCTGGAGGTGCTGGAAGATGTGGGTTCAGACCATCTCCCGATACATTCGCGTCTTTGCCTGACCGGCCGGTCCGGCGCCAACAAGGCGCCTGACGCAGTGTCGAACGAAGACCGCAAGGACGTGAAGGAGGTCCTTCAGGAGTATCATGAGGACCAGCGCTAGCAGTAAGCCAAGCTCACCGATTTGACGTACATGATTGGGGCCGAGCTGTTGCACGACGACCAGCTCAAGACATTGGTATCTGACGAACGGCTTTGGCATCGCATGACAGGGTAGGGGGCACAGAGATGGCGCCGATCAACTCGCCCGTCCTTCGCGCTGCTTCACCAGCGATCCCTCGCCCGGAATGGCGCAAACGGCACGGCGGTAACGCGCATGACGTACAAGGGCTGACCGGGGTGCCACCTCCGTTTAACAGGGATCCGGCGATCAGATGGGAATGACGCTGTGATTGTCGGGTGACCGACGCCGACGAGATGGCATTGGAGAACCGGTTGGAACATGATGCCTGGTGGCAGACCTATCTGGATCAATGGGCGGCTCTGCCGTTTCATGACCTGATCGCGGCTGTCGCAATCCTGAGCACGGCCCTGCTGTTGGGCATCGTCGCAGCGCGCCTTGCCTGTAGATACCTCCTGCCGGCCTTGGCGCCGCGCCACGCCGACGTGGTCGCGCCGCGCCTGATGGCGATTACCCGCGCCGGCGTGACGGCGCTGGTCCTGACGGCGTTTCTTGGCGTTCGGGGGCTCAACCCCGGCGCCGATCTTCTGCTTGCTGCGGGTCTCGGCATCGCGGTCGCGGCGCTGGCCTATCAATTCGGCCGTGCGCTTGGCCTGCAAAGCCGACCCGCGTCACTGATTGCCGCCGCCTTGTTCCTCATCGTGCTGGCAAGTCGACTGGGCGGTCTCGCTCCGTTGATCGCGGGGCTGGACCGCGCGAGCATGGGGGTCGGCACCCGGCGTATTTCGCTGCTCGACATCGTCAACGCGGTCGGCTTGTCGCTCCTGCTGTTCCTCGCCGCGCGTGCGCTCCTTGGGCTGATCCTGCGCTGGATCGGGCAGGCTCGACTGCTCGACGCGGCGCAACGCGTGCTGTTCCAGAAACTCGCGCAGATTGCGGTCGTCACCGTCGCGATCTTCGTCGGTATCGATCTTCTCGGCATTGATCTCACGGCGCTGGCGGTGTTCTCCGGCGCGTTCGGGCTCGCGATCGGTTTCGGCCTGCAGAAGACGCTCGGCAATCTGATCGCGGGCCTCATCCTGCTGCTCGACCGATCGATCAAGCCCGGCGACGTCATCGCGGTCGGCGACACCTTCGGCTGGGTCAACAAGATCGGCGTGCGCGCGGTCTCGGTCCTGACCCGCGATGGCAAGGAGCATCTGATCCCGAACGAACGGCTGATGACCGACGAAGTCGAAAACTGGTCTTTCTCGAGCCGGGACGTCAGGGTTCATGTCGGATTTCGGGTGTCGTTCGATTGCGATCTGCGACTGGCGCAAAGGCTCGCCGTCGAGGCCGCGTCCGTCTCGCCCCGTGTGCTGACCGAACCCGCCCCTGTCTGCTGGATCAAGGAATTCGGCGACAATGGGGTGGAATTCGACCTGCGGATCTGGATCGACAGCCCCGAGGCGGGGGTTGGGAACGTCACAAGCGACGTGTTCTTTCGCATCTGGGACCTGTTCAAGGAACACGGCGTCACCATCCCGGTGCCTCAGCGCGATCTCCGTTTTCATTCTCCATCGGGCGAGCAAACGTCCCCGGCCTAGGCCACCGCCGCAGTGATCAGGGTGTTCGGCTGATGATGGAATGAGACAGGGTTCGCCGGGTGTCCGTTCGATGAAGCGGGGCACTGCTCCGCGGCGTACGGCCCGGATCCTGCTCGGGATCCTCATGTCGATCCACCGTAAGCGATTGCAGACAGGCGCTATCGAGGGTTTGTATCCTCCCCAAATGCCAACCAATCAAGCGGATCACCGAAAGACTTCACAGCGGCACTGCGGATGGGCAAGAGACGGCATGCACACTGACGATGCAGACACGGTGCACTATCGCCTGCGCCGCCAGAGCCGAACCCCGGCGTGGCTGGCCCTGTCCTGGCGGGCGCTGGTCGCGTTGGCGCTGATCGGCATTGCGCTCGCAGTGCACTGGTTCGATCGCGGCGGTTTGCGGCAGAATTCGGGCGAGCCCGTGACCTTCGCCGACATCCTGTATTTCACGATGATTACCGTGACGACGGTCGGCTATGGCGACATCGTACCTGTGACCCAGCAGGCGCGGATGTTCGATACCTTCGTCGTGACGCCCATCCGGCTCTTCGTATGGCTCATCTTTTTAGGTACCGCATATGATTTTCTGCTCAAGGGCGTCTGGGAGAAATGGCGCATGTCGGTGATCCAGCGACACCTCGAAGACCATGTCGTGGTCGCCGGTTTCGGTACGAGCGGGTCTGAGGCCGTCAGCGAACTCATCCGTCGCGGCGCCGATCCAGGCATGATCGTCGTCGTCGACGAGCGCGCCGCGGCGTTACGCACGGCGGAGAGTTGCGGCACGACGGTGATGGAGGGAAACGCCACGCGCAACGCCGCGCTGGAGGCCGCCCGACTCTCCAAGGCCCGCGCGCTCATCGTTTCCGCCGGCCGCGACGATACCTCGATCCTTATCGTGCTGACGGCGCGGCGGATCGCGCCCGATCTGCCGATCAGCGTGGTGATCCGGTCGGAGGACAATGAAGCGATTGCGCATCAGGCAGGCGCAAACGTCGTCATCAACCCGGCCAGCTTCGCCGGCCTTCTGCTCGCCGGGTCCACGCACGGCGCTCACACCGCCGAATACATGGCCGATCTTGCCGCGTCGGGCGGGCGTGTAGTCCTGCGGGAACGCGAGGTCGCTGCCGACGAGGTCGGCAAACCGCTTGCCGCCATCGCCACCGGACTCGGCCACCGCATCTATCGTGGGCATCAGGACTTCTGCTTCTGGGAACCCGAGGCCGCCCGTCTGGAAGCGGGCGATATTATCGTTGAGGTTGTCCCCCGGCGCTAAATTACCGCCACGTGTCCGGCCAGAGCCGTTTTTTGCGGGGGCACCTCGTCTACCGGATCCATGGCGTTCTTCATCAAGATTGGGTGAGGCCTCGTTTCGATCGCCTGACGGCCGAACCGAAATCGTCGCCGGTCGGCTGAAAAATGGCGGATTGGCCGTTCGGATCCGGCATGATGATCGAGATGTCCTTGTTCCCTCGGACGTCGGTTTGCGGCCAGAGCGCGATGCGTACGGCCCCATGATCATCGAAGGCTCAGAGGCTGTTGCGTCGGTCAACGACGATGAAGCGCGACACGGGGAATTGCTGGTCAGGGGGCGCGAACTCAATGGCGGTAAACGGGCACTTCTGCTGCGCTTGCGGGCCTAGGATCAGGGCGCAGCGTTTAGGCTGGAGATTCCTGCCGAGCCAAGACAGGGAGAAATACGGCTTTCGTCCGAGACGACCGCGCTTCGCTTCCCGCGCGATTACGCATGCCGAGGGCGAGACGTATCGATAACAGGTTCCCGACACCGTCCATCGCCTGTCGAGCTCGATCGACGCGCCGGCATAGAGGTCGGTTTCGTAACAGCCCGGCAAGGCGCCATCGTTCGGCTGGCCGAGCCCGGGCTTCGACCCCTGGATACTGTTCCATGTTCCGGCAAGCACACTGGCCTTCTTCTCGGCCGGCAGCATCGTCTCGGTCGGACGCTCATCGCTTTGCTTAACCAGGCGTCCTGCGCTGTTGCCCCCGACGACAGCACCACCGACAGGGCGAGGCCGCAAGCGAGACCGGGTCAATCGTTTCCGCATCGTAACACTCGTTCGCAACTGACAAGGCTCAGCGTCGTTCCATTCACTGGACAGGACATTAACCATGAATAGGAGGTACATTGACCGAGCCGTTACCGAATGATGCGCGACAGCCAGCCGCGGGACGCAAGGCGGAGATCAATCCGCCTGTATTCTTCGTTTCGGCAGGCCTGATCCTGGCCTTCGCCCTCTTCGGCGCACTCGCCCCGGAGACCGCGAACCGGGTGTTCACGACCGTGCAGGCGCTGATCGTCGCGGATTTCGGCTGGTTCTACATCGCCGCGGTCGCGGGGTTCCTGATCTTCGCCATCTTCCTGATGTTCAGTCGCTATGGCGATGTGAAGCTCGGGCCCGACGACAGCGAACCGGATTACAGCTACCTGTCCTGGTTCGCGATGCTGTTCAGTGCGGGGATGGGTATCGGCCTGATCTTCTTCGGCGTGGCCGAGCCGATCCAGCATTACGCATCGCCACCCGTGGGTGAGGGCAAGACGATCGCGGCCGCACGCGAAGCGATAGTCCTCACCTTCTTCCACTGGGGCCTGCACGCCTGGGCGATCTACATCGTGGTCGGGCTGGCGCTTGCCTATTTCGCGTTTCGCCGCGGACTACCGCTCACCATCCGCTCGGCACTATACCCGCTGATCGGCAACCGGATCTACGGCCCGATCGGCCACGCCGTCGACATTTTCGCGGTGCTGGGCACGATGTTCGGCGTTGCGACGTCGCTTGGTCTCGGCGTGCTCCAGGTGAATGCCGGGTTCAATCACCTGTTCGGCCTGCCGACGAGCATCCCCGTTCAGCTCGTCCTGATTGCCGCCATTACCGGCATGGCCACGCTGTCGGTCGTCGCCGGGCTGGACAATGGCGTGAAGCGCCTGTCCGAACTCAATATCATCCTGGCCGGACTGCTGCTCGCCTTCGTCCTCGTCACCGGGTCGACGGTGTTCCTGCTCCAGGCCTTTGTGCAGAACATCGGCACCTATCTCGGCGAAGTCGTGCCGCGCACCTTCCGCCTCTACGCCTATGAACCCAACCCGTGGCTGGGCAATTGGACCTTGTTCTACTGGGGTTGGTGGATCGCCTGGTCGCCCTTCGTCGGCATGTTCATCGCCCGCATCTCGCGTGGGCGCACGATCCGCGAATTCATCGGCGGCGTGCTGCTGGTGCCGACCCTATTCACCTTCCTCTGGATGACGGTGTTCGGCAACACTGCGATCGCGCTGGACATGGCGGGTACGGCCGCCATCGCCGACACCGTTGCCAACAATCTGCCGGTGGCGTTGTTCGAGACACTGGAGCAGCTGCCCTTCGCAACGATCGTCTCAGGTATTGCGACACTCTTGATCATCACCTTCTTCGTCACGTCGGCGGATTCCGGGGCATTGGTCATCGACATGATCACATCGGGCGCGGCGGAGAACCCGCCGGTGTGGCAGCGTGTATTCTGGGCGGTATCCGCGGGCGGCGTCGGTGCAGTGCTGCTGGTCGCCGGTGGGCTCCAGGCCCTTCAGACGGCCGCGATCGCCAGTGCACTGCCATTCGCGGTGGTGATGGTGTTCATCTGCTATGGGCTGCTGCGCGCCCTGCAGACCGAGGGTCAGGAAGCGATGGACCTGTCCGCCGCAGGTTCCGATCCGATCGCCGAAACGCCGTTGAGCTGGCAGCAGCGCCTCGCGACCATCACGCGCTTCCACGACAAGCGTGAGGTTGCGGCGTTCCTCACCGATACGGCAAGCCCGGCGCTCGACGCGGTGGCGGCGCAGATGCGCGACAGCGGCCTTTCGCCAACCCTCGTTCAGGACGAAAACCAGGTCGAGCTTCGCATCCCGCACGGCGAGCGTGGCGAGTTCCGCTACGGGGTTCGCGCGCGCGGCTTCCGCCAGGCAAGCTTCGCCTGGGCGGCATCGCGCAAGGCGAACGAACAGGAGCGTCTCCACTACCGGGCGGTGGCGCATTCCTCGGAGGGAGAGCCGGCGCATGATGTGACAGGCCTGAGCGACGAACAGCTGATCAACGATCTCCTCAACCGGTATGCCCGGTTCCGCCACGCCCGGCGGATGACCTGAGCAGGGGCTGTTCGCTGACCAGGAGCCGCCGCTGCCGAGAATGACTTGCCGAACAGAGAAAAGATCACGGACAGTGCCAAAGAGCGCGCCATCGACGAGCCGATTGCCGGCACCGCGCAAGGCCTCCTCGATGACGCGCTCTCGCCTGGCGAGGACCTTCCGGAGGAGCCAAGCGACGAGGACGTTGCGTGGGTCGCGGCCAAGCTCGGTGCGCCTGACCAAACCAATAATTTCCTAGGTCTGCGATAGGCCTGGTTTTTCCGGGTCAATCGGCGTGACTTCGTCGGCAGGTTCGAAGCGCAGGGTCCACCGGGGGTAGCCTTCCGGTGAAATCTCGATGTCGGGCAGGCCGACCGGGTCCGAGCCGGTTTCTACCCATCCAGCGCCATGGCACCGATCGCAGGCAGTGCGCTTGCAGCGGAAGCTTACGAGATCAATCTCGGTATTCCATTGGCCCCGGCCTTTGCACAATGGGCACATTGCATCCAAGCTCCCCTTACGGGGCTGGACCGGAACGATGTCAAAGGCGTGGGGGCTGTCTGGACCGTCGCAATAGACGATGTTGCTGGCGTGAGGCATGCGCCGCAGTCGCGGAACAGCCGTCTCAATGCAATACGGCCTTGGTGCGCTCAGCGACCATTTGTCGGGCGGTTATCCCGTCTCGCGCTGCCTGATCTCGCCAGGCATCCGATATCCAGCACGGCGCGTTTCCCATGCGCCAGAAACGGGTCGGTGGTTCTCAGACACCCTGTCGACGCCGTATTGCCGATGACCCCTCGGACACCCTCCGCAACGATCATTCGAAGCTGCGACAAACACGATCTGCCGCGCTCGACGGAATACGGTATGCGACGCCGCCTGTAGCACTGGGCGCCTCGCGGGGCGGGGCGTTGATTCTATTGATATTTCGCCGATCTCAAACGCTTGGCGATGAGATGGTGACCCCTACGGGAATCGAACCCGTGCTTCAGCCGTGAAAGGGCCGCGTCCTAACCGCTAGACGAAGGGGCCTGCGTGGTTGGAGGCGCCTAAGGCCAAGTGGCTGGCCCGTCAACCCTTCAATCGGCCCAGGCGGCATCTTCGACGTGCAATTCTGCTGCAGGGCGCGATGCCCGGTCGTCGATCTTGGCGCGACCGGCGAGCCAGAGCTTGCGGTGCGGGGCCGCGCCGAGCAGCGCCTGGCCGAGCGGCGTCTCGGCGGCGCGGAACGCCATCGCCTTGACGCTGCGGCCGTCGTCGCCCGCGACGATCGTGCGGACATGGCCATTGCCCACCACATCCGCCTTGATCACGCGGACCGGCCCCATCGCGACGCGCGGTGCGGGCCAGCCCATCCCATAAGGGCCACCTGCGTCCATCGATTCGACGAGCGCAGGATTGACCCCGCCCGCGGCAAGAACAGCATCGAGCAGCAGCGCGCGGCCGTCATTCGACTGCGCGACCGCCGCGGCGAGCCGGTCCTCAAGGAAATCAGCAAAGGCCGGGATCGCCGCTTCGGCGATCGTCAGGCCGGCCGCCATCGCGTGGCCACCCCCGGACACGAGCAGGCCCTGCTCGCGCGCCGCCATCACCGCCGCGCCGAGATCGACGCCCGGGATCGACCGGCCCGATCCCTTGCCGATGCCGTGTTCGTCGATCGCGATGACGATCGCGGGCCGACCGAGCTTTTCCTTCAGGCGACCCGCGACGATGCCGATGACGCCGGGATGCCAGCCATGTCCGGCGACGACCGAGACGCTGCGGTCGCGGCTGGCGAGCAGGTCGGCGGCCTCCTGCACCGCGGTCTCGATCGCGCGGCGTTCCTCGTTGAGACGGTCGAGCTCCTCGGCAATCCCGCGCGCCTCGTCGGGGTCCTGCGTGGTCAGCAGGCGGACGCCGAGATCGGCGCGGCCGACGCGCCCGCCGGCGTTGATCCGCGGGCCGAGCGCGAAGCCGAGATCGGTGCAGGTCGGGTTGCGCGTCAGCCGCGACGCCGCGATCAACGCGGCGACGCCGATGTTGCGGCGCGCGCCCATGACCTTCAGCCCCTGCGCGACGAACGCACGGTTGAGCCCGCGCAACTGCGCGACGTCGGCGACCGTGCCGAGCGCGACGATGTCGAGCAGGTCGATGAGCTTGGGCTCGGCGCGGTTTTCAAAGAAGCCGCGCGTGCGCAGCGTGCGGACGAGCGCGGCGGCGGCGAGGAAGCACATGCCGACCGCAGCGAGATGGCCGTGCGCGGCGCCCTCATCCTCGTCGAGCCGGTTGGGGTTCACCAGCGCCAGCGCGTGCGGGAGTGCGGTCGAGCATTTGTGGTGATCGATCACGATCACGTCGACCTTCGCATCGCGCGCGGCATCGAGCGCGTCGAACGCCTGCGCGCCGCAGTCGACGGTGACGATCAGCGAGGCGCCTTCGCCCGCGAGCCGGACCATGGCCTCGCCCGACGGGCCATAGCCTTCGAGCAGGCGGTCGGGGATATAGGCGCGTGCCTCGATCCCCAGATTGCGGAGCACGAGGATCATCAGCGCGGCGGAAGTCGCGCCGTCGACGTCGTAATCGCCGAAGATCGCGACCTGTTCGCCCGCCTGCACCGCATCGGCGAGCCGGTCGGCGGCGCGGTCCATGTCGCGGAAGATCGACGGGTCGGGCATGAACGCGCGGATCGACGGCGTGCGGTGCGCGTCGAGCGCTTCGCGCGGGCAGCCGCGTGCGAGAAGGAGCTGGGTCACCAGATCGTCGCCGCCGAACCCGTCGCGCGCGTCCGCGGCGAGCGAGCGCCAGCGCCAGGGCTGGCCGAGGATCGAGGAGGTTACGCCGAGAACTGTCATGCGCCGGAGGTAGTGGCTGCGGGGGGATTGTCGAGCGGGTTCACCGAAGCCGGCAGGCGATCCTCCCCCGACGGGGGAGGGGCGTCACTTGATCCAGGGGCGTTCGCGAAACCATTTCGTGACGATATATTTGACGCCCTCGACCACCGGCATGCCTTCGTGGAGCGTCAGGCCATTGGGGCTGCCGTCGGGGCTCATGTTGTTCCACGCGAGCAGCAGCCCGCGCTTGGGCGCGACCTTGACGCCCGCCTGCGGGAACCACGTTGCGCCACCCTCGGGCACGTCGTTCAGATAGACCATCGCGGTCCAGGTGCGCTGGCCGCCCTGTTCCTGCATCTTGTCCCAATAGCTTTCGCTGGCGTGGAAATAATCGTGATGCGCGCGGAATTGCTGGCCCGGGGCGTAACGCTGCCCCTGCATCGTCTCGCCATGCGGCAGGTCGATGCCGAGCAGCGCGGCGATCGCCTCGTCGGTGGGTTGCACATCGGGGGACCAGCGATCCATGTCACAGCTCTCCGACGTGCGGAAACTGCTGTTGGGGCGGTCGGACAGCAGCGTCGACGGCCGCCGCTTCGAATCGATCAGCGCGATGAGCGCGCGACAGGTCGCGGCGTCGAGGAAGTTGGCGTGGTGATAGAATTGCACGCCGTCGATCGCGACCCGCTGGACCTTCGGATTGGCGTCGAGCCGCGCGGCGACGCTGGTGCCCGCCGCCTGCCGTGTCGGCGCCATCGGATCCTGCGGCTTGGCTTTGGTGAATAAACCCATGGATCCGAATTTGCGCAGCCGTCCGCGAAACGCAAGGGGCGCGCAACTGGGACGGCACGACGGGCGGGGTCGCTCGTCGTGCCGCGATGCGCCTACCAGAAGATATCGTAGACCGTGT
Source organism: Sphingomonas sp. CFBP 13714 (assembly GCF_014842205.1). NCBI lineage: Bacteria > Pseudomonadati > Pseudomonadota > Alphaproteobacteria > Sphingomonadales > Sphingomonadaceae > Sphingomonas > Sphingomonas sp. CFBP 13714. Next base: position 93,036 of record NZ_JACYVG010000004.1, on the reverse strand, counting down.
CGACCACCCGCCCGCTGTCGAGATCGACGAGCAACGCGTCGTTGTAATAGCGGACCCAGCGATACGGCCCATAGGCCTCGGGCAGGCGATAGGTGTAGGGATCCTGGATCCAGTAATTCTGGTTGTACAGGATGCTGTTCAGCGAAAAGCCGATGCCGAAGCGGCGATAGCCCGAGCCCCATCCGTTCGGCGCATAATAGCGCGGCAGGCGGTAGGCGCCGCGGTTGCTCGCGCGATAGTCGCTCCAGCCATAGCGATTGTCACTGCGCCAGCCGCGGTTCCACGCGCCGCGCTGGCCATATCCGCTGCGGCCATAGCCCTGGACGGTGCCGTAGCCGCCGAAATGCTGGCCGCTGCGATAGCCGCCGCGGTCCCGATCGCCGTCGCGTCCGCGCCAGTCGTCACGCCCACGCCCATCCGGGCGGCCGCGAAGGTCGTCGCGCCCGCGTGGATCGTCACGATAGCCGCGGTCCTCGCCGGGGCGCCCATTGAACCGCCCGTCAAAGCGCGCGCGATCGGGCTGACCGCGGCGGTCGTTTCGGACGTCCTGGCGGGCGGCATCGCGCTGCGCATTGCCGCGGACCCAGTTTTCGCGAACCTGGTCGGCCTGTCGGTCCGACGCCACGCGCGCATTCCAGTCCTGGCGGGGGCCGTCCGGTCGGCCGTTGCGCCCATAGCCGCCGTCACCGCGTGCCTGGCTCTGCACGACCGCGCCCTGGTCCGCACGTTGCGGACGATCGCCCCGATCGCCCCGATCACCACGCATCTCGCCATTCCCCGGCGCCTCGGCACCGAACCGCTGCGCCTGTGCGGCAACCGGCACCAGTGCGGATGCCACGAGCAAGATCTTCAGGAAACTCCGCGTCATTGCCGTCGTCCTCGACTGCCGGCGCACGAGCCGGCTCCTATGGTGCACCCCGTCTAGCCTTACCGGCGTGAGGCGACGCTGAATGGCTTGGTCAGCGATCCGACAGGATTCGTGCGCGGGCGGCCTAGCGCGCGGGCGGCGGGACGAGCGCGGGGACGAGCCGTGCGGAATCCGCCGGGTCGATCCCGGGGCGCGGGCCGGCGGGCAGGACCTCCTCGCCGCGGGTCGCGCGGCCCGCGCGCTGGATCGCCTCGACGACGCGCGGATAGGCCCCGCAACGGCACAGATTGGTGATCTGTTCGCGGATCACCGCCTCGCTCGGGTTTGCATCGCGTTTCAGCAGTGCGGCGGCGGCCATGATCATGCCGGGGATGCAGAAGCCGCATTGCGGCACCGCTTCGGCGATGAAGGCGAACTGCAGCGGGTGGTTGCGTTCGTGCGACAGCCCCTCGATCGTGGTGACGTAGCGTCCCTCGATCGACCCGATCGGCACACGGCAGCTGCGCACCGCACGGCCGTCGATATCGACCGTGCAGGCGCCGCAATGGCCGGTGCCGCAGCCATATTTCGTCCCCGTCAGGTTCGACGCATCGCGCAGCGCCCAGAGCAGCGGCGTCGCGGGATCAAGCCGATATTCGATCGCCTGGTTGTTGACGGTGAAGCGGGTCATCCCCGCGCGCTAGCCGATCCCCCGGGCGGAGGGGAGGGGGCTATTGCCGCCAGCTCGTGTCGCGCTTGTCGACCAGCCGGACCATCGCCTCGAAATCCGCCTTGCCCGCGCCACCGGGCAGCGAGACCTTGCCGAGATCGCGCTGGTGCACCTTGACGACATCGTCGGGGATCAGGATCGGCGTGCCCATCGACGCCGTCGCGACCTGGATCTCGCAGGCGCGCTGCAGCGACCAGTGCTTGATGAACGCCTCGGGCAGCGTCCGACCCATGACCAGGATGCCGTGATTGCGCAGCAGCATCACGCGCTTGTCGCCGAGATGCTCGATCAGCCGTTCGCCCTCTTCCGACCGGACGCTGACGCCCTCGAAATCATGATAGGCGATCTGGCCGATGAAGTTGCACGCATAGAAATTGGTCGGCTGCAGCCCGCCCTCGACCGCGCTGACCGCCATGCCCGCGGTGGTATGCGTGTGCATGATGCAATGCGCGTCGGGCAGGTGTTTGTGGAACAGCGCGTGCTGCGTGAAGCCCGCGAGATTGACCGGATAGGGGTTCTGGTCGAGCTTGTTGCCGTCGATGTCGATCTTGACGAGGCTCGACGCGGTCACCTCGCTGAAATGCAGCCCGAACGGGTTGATCAGGAACGCGCCGTCCTCGCCGGGGATCTTCAACGTGATGTGGTTGTAGATCATCTCGGACCAGCCGAGCATGTCGAACACGCGGTAGCAGGCGGCAAGCTGCTGGCGCGCCTCCCATTCCGCGGGTGAAACCGTCGAATTGCGCAGCGCTGCGGTCGCCATCTCATGCTCTCCCTTGTCGCGTTTGCAAACGGCATACCCGAAGCCCGAAAGCGCGGCAATCGACGGGTGGCACGCCGCAGCCGGGCGCGCGAACGCGCCTCTGCCATTGCCACGCGCGGTCGCCCCGGCTTATGCCGCCGCCCAACAAGACCGCGAGAGGGCGCAATTTATTATGCATGTCGACACCCATCACACCGCCGCCGCGGGAGGCGCCGCCGCAGAGGGCGATGCCAATCACGGTTACGACGCCCCCGACCTGCGCGTCTTCGTCTTCGCCCTGTTCTTCATCTTCGGCGGCATCACCTCGCTGAACGACATCATCATCCCGAAGATGAAGGAGCTGTTCACGCTCGACCATGCGACCGCGATGCTGGTCCAGTCGGCCTTCTTCCTCGCCTATGCGCTGTTCTCGATCCCCGCCGCGGCGATCGTGCGCAAGGCCGGCTATATGCGCACCGCCTCGATCGGGCTGGTGACGATGACCGTCGGGTGCCTGTTGTTCATCCCGGCGGCGGGCAAGGCCAGCTTCGAGATGTTCCTGTTCGCGCTGTTCGTGCTGGGCGCTGGCATCACGGTCGTTCAGGTCGTCGCCAACCCGCTGATCTCCGCGCTCGGCGCGCCCAAATCGGCATCGAGCCGGCTGACCTTCGCGCAGGCGTTCAACTCGCTCGGCACGACGATCTTCCCCTATGTCGGCTCCGCGGTCATCCTCGGTGGTCTCGCGACGGTGGATTCATCGACGCTGACCGGCGCCGCGCTTGACGCCTACCGGACCGAATCGTCGCGGACCGTCGTGCACACCTATATCGGCCTTGCCATCGCGCTGCTGATCGTCGCCGCCGTCGTCTGGACGCGGCGGAACCGGCTGAACGAGGAGCAGGAGCAGACGGGCAGCATCCTCCACGCCTTCACGCTGCTCAAGCGCCCGCGCTTCGCGATGGGGACGGCGTGCATCTTCCTTTATGTCGGCGCCGAGGTCGCAGTCGGCTCGCTGATCGTCAACTACCTGATGCAGCCGAGCGTGATGGGCCTGAGCGATGTCGCTGCCGGTCAGCACGTGCCCTTCTATTGGGGCGGCGCGCTGATCGGGCGGTTCATCGGGGCCTATGTCCTCAACAAGGTGTCGCCAGGCAAGGTTCTGGCCGGTGTCGCGACCGGGACGCTGGCGCTGATCCTGATCTCGGCGAATACCGAGGGTGCCGTGTCGGGTTGGGCCTTGCTGTCGATCGGGCTCATGAATTCGGTGATGTTCCCGACGATCTTCGCCTTGGCATCCGAAGGCCTTGGCAAGCGTGCGGCCGAGGGGTCGGGCGTGATCGCCACGGCGATCGTCGGCGGCGCGATCATTCCCTATTTCACGGGCGTGCTCGCGGACTCGTCGGGCAGCCTGCACTTCGCGTTGCTGCTCCCGGCGATCTGCTACGCGCTGATCCTTGCGTACGGGGTGTATGCGCGCAAGCCGGTGACGGCCGTCGCCTAATCCCCGTCGTCATCCTGGGCTAGACCCAGGATCCAGAGCCACGACCGCTACCGTCCGTGGCTCTGGATCCTGACTTTCGTCAGGATGACGGGTGTTTTGGCAGCATTGGTGCCGCGCGCCCGGTCGCGAGATCGGCATCCGAGAAGCGGATCGGCGTGCGGAGACCCGGGACGGTCGATCCATCCGGACGCACGACGTCGATCGCCATGCCGCGCGCGATCACCTGTGGATCGTCGAATGCCTGCGCGACGGTGTTGATCGGCCCGGCGGGTACGCCGACCGCCTCCAGCCGCGCGAGCAGCTCAAGTTTAGGCACCAGCGAGGTCGCCGCCTCGATCCCTGCAAACAAGATATCCTTGAAGGCGAGCCGCCCGGCATTGGTCGCGAACCGCGGATCGTCGCGCATTTCAGGTAAGCCCATCGCATCGCAGAACCGCCGGAACTGCCCGTCATTGCCGACCGCGAGGATGAACCACCCGTCGCTCGTCGGGAAGACGGCATAGGGGCATACGTTCATGTGGGCGTTGCCGACCCGCGTCGGCGAGACGCCGCTCGCGAACCAGTTCATCGCCTGGTTCGCCAGCACCCCGGTCATCGTGTCGAGCAGCGCCATGTCGATCTGCTGCCCCCGGCCGGTGCGCTCGCGCATGGACAGCGCCGCCTGGATCGCAATCACCGAATACAGCCCGGTCATGATGTCGGCGAACGCGACGCCGATCTTCTGCGGGGCGCCACCAGGCTCGCCGGTGAGATCCATTATCCCGCTCATGCCCTGGACGATGAAGTCATAGCCCGCGCGTGGTGCGTAGGGGCCGTCCTGTCCGAAGCCGGTGATCGAGCAATAGACGAGCCGCGGATTGATCGCGGCGAGCGTCGGATAGTCGAGCCCGTATCTGGCGAGCCCGCCGACCTTGAAATTCTCGATCACGACATCGGCGTCGGCGATCAGCGCACGGACTGCGGCCTGTCCCTCGGGTGTCGTGAAGTCCGCGACGACCGAGCGCTTGCCGCGGTTGGCGGCGTGGAAATAGGCTGCGTCGCGGGTGCCGTCGGGGTTGTCGATGAACGGCGGGCCCCATGTCCGGGTATCGTCACCCGCCGGGCTCTCGACCTTGGTTACGTCGGCGCCGAGGTCGGCGAGCACCTGGCCTGCCCAGGGGCCGGCGAGGATGCGGGCGAGCTCGACGACCTTTAGGCCGGCGAGGGGTGTAGGTTTGCCTTCCACAATTAAATCACCACCCCGGCGGAGGCCGGGGCCCAGTTGGAAAGATTGCAGTGACGACACGCAGGATCAGCCAAGGCGCGTCCCCCAACTGGGCCCCGGCGTTCGCCGGGGTGGCAAGCGAGCACGTGGCCTATCACTAGAACGCCGCGATACCCGTGATCGCGCGGCCGAGGATCAGCGCGTGGACGTCGTGCGCGCCCTCATAAGTGTTGACCGTCTCGAGGTTCATCATGTGACGCATCACCTGATATTCCCCCGAAATGCCGTTGCCGCCGTGCATGTCCCGGCTCATCCGCGCGATGTCGAGCGCCTTGCCGACATTGTTGCGCTTGACGATCGAGACCATCTCGGGCGCGAACCGCCCCTCGTCCATCAGCCGCCCGACGCGCAAGCTCGCCTGGAGCCCGAGCGCGATCTCGGTCTCCATGTCGGCGAGCTTCTTCTGATAGAGCTGCCGCCCGGCGAGCGGGGTGCCGAACTGGTTGCGATCAAGGCCATATTGTCGCGCGGCGTGGAAACAGAATTCGGCAGCACCCAGTGCGCCCCACGAAATCCCGTAGCGCGCGCGGTTGAGACAGCCGAACGGCCCCTTCAGCCCCTGGACGTCGGGGAGCAGCGCGTCCTCGCCGACCTCGACCTCGTCCATCAGGATCATGCCCGTGATCGACGCACGCAGCGACAGCTTGCCCTCGATCTTGGGCGTCTCGAGCCCCTTCATACCGCGTTCCAGGATGAAGCCGCGAATGCCGCCGCCATGCTCGTCGGACTTCGCCCAGATCACGAACACGTCGGCGATCGGCGAATTGGAGATCCAGGTCTTGGCGCCCGAGATGACATAGCCGTTCGCGGTCTTCTTCGCGCGCGTCGTCATGCCGCCGGGGTCCGAACCCGCATCGGGCTCGGTCAGTCCGAAGCAGCCGATGAACTCGCCGGTCGCGAGCTTCGGCAAATATTTGCGCTTCTGTGCTTCGGAGCCGAACGCATTGATCGGGTACATGACCAGGCTCGACTGGACCGACATCATCGAGCGATAGCCCGAGTCGATCCGCTCGACCTCACGCGCGACCAGGCCGTACGCGACATAGGATGCGCCGACGCCGCCATATTCCTCTGGGATAGTCGGCCCGAGCAGGCCGAGATCGCCCATCTCGCGGAAAATCGCGGGATCGGTATGTTCGTGCTGGAACGCGTCGATGATCCGCGGCGCGAGCTTGTCCTCGGCATAGGCGCGCGCGGTGTCACGGATCATGCGTTCGTCTTCGCTCAGCTGGTCGTCGAGCAGGAACGGATCCGCCCATTCGAACTTGCCCATTCCGGCGCCGGTGCCTGCCATCGTCATCTCCTTCATTGGCCGCCGACTTCGTGTTTCCAGGGCCGAAAGTCCAGCCCCAAGGCATGGCTATGCGTCGATCAGCGTCAACGCCGCGATGGTGACACGCAGCCGCGACCCGACCAGCTCCACTGCGTCGATCGCGAGATCGGCGAGGATGTGCCCCCGCAGCGGCAGCTCGGCATCGGGCAGGGCGGCAAGCCAGAATCGAAAACCGGGTATGGGATCCGCCAGGATGACCAGATGATGTTGCTCGCCCGAGAAGGTCGCGCTCGCCCATGGGCGCGAAACCGTCTCGATCAGCTCGAATGCCGTGCCCGATGCTGCGGCACTGGCGTGAAGTGCGCGGATCAACCGCGTCGCGACATCGGGGCCGCGCAGGGGGTCCATCCTCACGACCGGCCGCGCCCGGACGTGTTCGCGATGAACGCCTCGATCCGCGCGACCAGTCCCGCGCGTGGCTGGCGACCGCGTCTGAGATCCGCGACGAGCCGGGAATCATTCACCGCACGCCGTCCGAAGGTGGCCGCCCCCATGTCGGTCTGCCGCAGATATCGGTTGATCTTGACCAGTACGGACATCGTTTGCTCCTCGTGATTCCTTGTGTACGTTCACGATCTGTTCCCTGAAATCCAACTTGTCTAGGATTTTTCCTGCGCTATGGTCTCACCATGTCCGATCCCGATCCCCGAGCAGCGCTCGCACGGTTTGCGGCTGCGCGCGGGGACAGTCTGGCGGCCCTGTCGGCGATGCTGGGACGCAATGCGGCCTATCTGCAGCAGTATGTGAAGCGCGGGTCGCCACGACGATTGGCGGAGGACGATCGCCGTCTGCTCGCGCAGTATCTCGGCGTCGAGGACCATGTGCTCGGTGGGAGCGGGGGGAAGACGGGGCAGAGTCCCACCGGATTCCAGATCGCCCGTCTGGCGGTGCAGGCGTCGGCCGGGCCGGGTGCGCTGGTCGATGACGAGGTGTTGCTGGGCACCGACGTGATCGACCCGGCGCTGGCGCGGCGGCTCGGGCTGCGCGACGGGCAGGCGGCGATCATCCGGGTCCGGGGGACATCGATGGAACCCGGCCTGCAGGATGGCGATCACATCATCGTCGATATGGCGACCACGGTGCCGGGCGCGCGCGGACGGCTTCACGTCATCCGGGTCGATGGCCTGACGATGGTTAAGCGGGTCGCGTTGCGGGATGGGACGCTCAGCGTGTCGAGCGACAATCCTGCCGCGCCGCCTGTACCCGACGGCCCGGTCGACATTGTCGGCCGCGTCGTCTGGCAGATGCGCGAACCCGCCTAGCGGCGGTCGCGAATCCAGACGAGGAGCGCGGCGGCGACGCCGATCGCGGTGCCGATCAGGAGGCCGGGCGTGGCCTGGCCGATCGCAAATCCGACCCCGGCACCGCCAAGGATGCCGAGTGCGATCAGGAAGCCGCCAGCAGCGGTCGGACGTTTATCAGCCATGATCCGCACCTGCCACGTCGCGCGCACGGACGCCAGTGCCGGACGTCGACGCGGACGATGCACCGTGCAACGCGCTGATTGTCCGGCAGAGTATTTCGATGTCATGACGAAACGTGGCGAAAATGCGTCACGAACGACTGTCGCGGGGGGCCAAGCCCGGCTAGGAGGCGAGCATGGTGTACCGCTTCGGGTGGGTCGGGATCGGTACGGCCACCGCCGTCCTTGTCGTGCCGATGCTGACGGCGCCCCCGCGCGCCGCCGCCCAGACACGCGTGTCCACGCCGCAGGAGGGCGCTGCGGCCGCGGACGCGCCGGTGTCGCTCGATCCCATGTCGCCGCTCGCGCCGCTGCCCGATATCGGCGTCGCCTGGCCCGATCTTGCCGCCGCCACCGATGATCCAGTCACCGTCGCGACCAACACTGATGCGACGACCGAGACGCGCTATTCGTGGCGGCTGGAAGGGATCGACTCGGTTGGAAACGCGCTGCTGAAACAGCGGTTTGACCAGCTCTCGACGCTCAACGCGAACGACGGCGAGGTCGCCAACGCAGCGCAGCTCGATCGCCGCGCGCGCGAGGACGGCGACCTGCTCAACAGCCTGTTGCGCGCCGAGGGCTATTATGACGCGCGTGTCACCACCCGGGTCGAGCCCGGGCAGAAGCCGCTGGTGATTGTCTCGGCCGAGCCCGGCACGCGCTACACCTTCACGGGCGTGACGATCGACGGTCTGGCGGCGGCGGGGGACAAGGCGCCCGCGCTGGCCCAGGCCTTCGGCATCAAGCCTGCCGACCCGGTCAATTCGGACGCGATCGTTGCGGGTGAGGCCAAGCTGACGACCCAGATCGGGCGTGAGGGCTTTCCGTTCGCCAAGGTCGGCGATCCGGCGATCGTCGTCGATCATGCGACACGCACCGCCACGCTCGACCTCTCGATCGTCCCGGGCGGCCAGAAGCGCTTTGGCCGGATCGTCGCGCTGCCCGGCAACCGCGTGTTCGATGCAGACCATGTGCAGGAAATCGCGCGGTTTTCCCCCGGCCAGCCCTATGATGCGGGCGAGCTGGACGATCTGCGCCGGGCGCTCGTCCAGACCAGCTTGGTGTCGTCGGTCGAGGTCAGGCCGATCCCGGGCAGCACCGCCGACAGCGTCGATATCGGCGTAAAGCTCGACCGCGCGCCGCCGCGCACGGTCGCGGGCGAGCTTGGTTATGGCACGGGCGAGGGCGCACGCGCCGAGGTCAGCTGGACGCATCGCAATCTATTCCCGCCCGAGGGCGCGCTCACGCTGCGCAGCGTCATCGGAACGCAGGAGCAGCTTGGCGCGATCGTCTATCGCCGCAACAACTTCCATGCGCGCGACCGCGTGCTGACCGCGCAGGTCTCCGCGGTGCATATCAACCGCGATGCGTATGAGGCCAAGACCTTCACGCTCGCCGGCAGCATCGAACGCCAGACGAACATCTTCTTCCAGAAGACCTGGACCTGGTCGCTCGGCGCGGAGCTGATCGCGTCGGACGAACGCGACGTGATCGTGTCGACCGGCGACCCGCGGCGTCGCACCTTCTTCATCGGCGCGCTGCCGACCACGCTGAATTACGACGGATCGGACGACCTGCTCAACCCGACGCGCGGGTTCCGGCTCGGCGGGCGGCTCAGCCCGGAGGCCTCGTTCCAGGGATCGGTGTTCGGCTATGCGCGGACGCAGATCGACGCGAGTGTGTACAGGACGATCAGCGACGGGATCGTGCTGGCGGGGCGTACCCGGCTCGGCACGATCGTCGGCGCGCCGCGCGATCAGGTGGCACCGTCGCGGCGTTTCTATGCCGGCGGCGGCGCGTCGATACGCGGCTATGGCTATCAGTCGATCGGTCCGCGCGATCCGAACAACGACCCGATCGGCGGTCGCAGCCTGACCGAATTCTCGATCGAGGCGCGGATCAAGGCGTTCGGCAATTTCGGGGTCGTGCCGTTCCTCGATGCGGGCAACATCTACACGTCGCCGCTGCCCAAATTCACCGGACTGCAATATGGCACGGGGATCGGGGTGCGCTATTATTCGAACTTCGGCCCGATCCGCTTCGATGTCGGGACGCCGATCAACCCGCAACCGGGCGACAGCCGGATCGCGGTCTATGTATCGCTGGGACAGGCGTTTTGACCGACGCCGCGACCGAGACGACAGAGCCGGGCCGGCCTGTGCCACGGCGCCGCTGGTGGCGCTGGCTTGCGGCGGCGTTCCTTGCCCTGGTGGCGATCCTCGGCTCCGCGCTGCTGATCGTCGATACCGATATCGGCCACCGCTATGTCGCCAATAGGGTCGGCGCGATCCGCGCGGCCAACGGGCTGCGCTTCACGATCGGGCGGATCGACGGGTCGCTCTATGGCGATACGCGGCTGACCGATCTGCGCGTCTATGATCTCGACGGGCTCGTGTTCCAGGCACCGCGCGTCGCGCTCGACTGGTCGCCCATCCGCTGGTTTTCGAACCGGCTCGAGATCCGCCGGCTCGCGATCGATCGCGCGACGCTGTTCCACGTCCCGCGCACCCGACCGTCGAAGAGGCGCACGCCGATCCTGCCGGATTTTGACATCCGAATCGGGCGGCTCACGGTCGGACGCCTGCTGCTCGAAACCCGCGTGCTCGGCACCGCCCGCGTCGCGCGGCTCGACGGCCGTGCCGATATCCGCTCGGGACGCGCGCTCGTCGATGTGAACGCGCTGGTCGCGGGCAGCGACCGGCTCAAGCTGCGGATCGATGCGGAGCCAGCGCGCGACCGGTTCGATCTGGACGTAGCGGCGCGCGGGGCGGCGAACGGGGTGCTCGCGCGGATGGTCGGTGCCCGGAGCAACGTCGCGCTCGTCGTCACCGGTGACGGCCGCTGGGCGCGCTGGACGGGCCGCGCACAGGGTAATGTCGGCACGGCACGCGCGGTCGATCTCGCGCTCTCACAGGCGAGCGGACGCTATACGCTGTCGGGAACGCTCGCCCCCTCGGGGCTGCTCAGCGGACGGCTCGGGCGGCTCACGACGCCGCGAGTTCTGGTCAATGGCGCCGCGACGTTCGCGGAACGCCGGCTCGACGGGCGGCTGTCGCTGCGGTCGCCGGCCGTCTCGCTCGACACGACAGGTATCGTCGATCTCGGCGCGAACGCGTTCCGCAACTTCCGCGTGAAGGCACGGCTGCTGCGGTCGACGGCGCTGATCGGGACGATGGGGGGCAGCGGCATCGAACTGCGCGCCATTCTCGACGGTGCTTTCGCGACCGCCAGCTTCGACTACCGCCTCGATGCGGCACGGCTGGCCTTCGACAAGACCGGATTCGATCGCGTGCGGATCGCCGGCAAAGGGCGATTGTCTGCAGCGCCGGTCACCGTCCCGATCCGCGTCACCGCCGCCCGGGTGACCGGGGTGGGCGATGTCGCCGGGGGGATCCTGCGCAACCTGTCGGTCGATGGGCGGCTGCGGATCACGCCTGCGCTGTTGACCGGTGACGACCTCGTGCTGCGCTCCGACAAGCTTAACGGACGGATCGGCATCCGGGTCGATCTGCGCACCGGACGGTTCGACGTCGGGGTGAATGGCCGGCTCGGTCGCTATCTGATCCCGGGGCTGGGAATCGTCGACGTCACGTCGACGCTGCGCGTCGTTCCGGGGCCGAACGGCAAGGGGACGCGCGTGATTGGGCAGGGCGCGGCACAGGTGCTGCGTCTCGACAACGCCTTCTTCCGCAGTCTCGCAGGCGGTCTGCCGCGGCTCACCGCCAATCTCGAACGGACGACGGACGGAGTCCTGCATTTCAACAATCTCGTCCTCGTCACGCCGCAGATCCGGTTGAGCGGCAACGGCTACAGACGGCGCGACGGCAGTTTCCGGTTCGAGGGCGGTGGCCGTCAGCAAAACTACGGGCCGGTCACGCTGATGCTGGACGGCAGGATCGAGCGGCCGACGCTCGACCTCGTCCTCGCCAGCCCCAGTCCGGCCCTGGGGCTGACCAACGTGCGGGCGCATCTCGATCCGACCGCGCAGGGCTATGCCTTTGCCGCTGCGGGTGGCTCGCGGCTTGGCCCCTTTACCGCGGCCGGAACGCTGCTCCTGCCGCGCGGCGCGGGTGCCACGATCGCGATCGCCGCGCTGAACGTCAGCGGGACCCGCGCGACGGGGACGCTCGCGATCGTCGATGGCGGCTTCAACGGGCGGCTTGCGGTGGCGGGCGGCGGTCTGGGAGGCGAGCTGCTCTTCCGACCGGTCGGCGAGAATCAGCGCGTCGAGGCGCACCTCGATGCGCGCGCGGGGACGCTTGCCGGCTGGACGCTGCGGCGTGGCCATATGGACCTCGTCACGATTCTCGACCCTGCGGGCACCTCGATCGAGGCGACCGCGACCGGCGCAGGCTTGCAACGCGGGGCGCTCAGCATCGGGCGGCTGACGGGCAGCGCGTCGCTGCGCGGCGGGGTGGGGCAGATCAAGGCGTCGATCGCCGGGTCGCAAGGACGCGCGTTTGATATCGAGAGCGTGACCGACGTGACCGCGGACAGCTATCGAATCGCCGCGCAGGGCACGCTCGACCGGCGACCGCTCCGGCTGCTGAGCCCGGCGATCGTGACCCGCGACGGCGATGGCTGGCGCCTCGCACCGACGCGGCTGAGCTTCTCGGGGGGCGAGGCGCAGATCGGCGGACGCTTCACCGGATCGACCAGCGCGATCGACGCGAGCATGACGCGGATGCCGCTGGCCATCCTCGACATCGGCTATCCCGGCCTCGGGCTCGGCGGTCTGGCATCGGGGACGTTCAGCGTCGCGACGAGCGGCGGCAACCCGCCGACGGGCAAGGCGGACGTGACGATCCGTGGCCTCAGCCGTGCGGGGCTCGTGCTGTCGTCGCGGCCGATCGATGTCGGGGTCGCAGCGCTTCTGTCGCCCGACAAGCTCGGCCTGCGTGCGGTGATCGCCTCGGGCGGCAAGACGATCGGTCGCGCACAGGCGCAGCTCGCACCGCTCGGTGAGGGCGACCTTGCCACGCGGATCGCACGCGCGCGGCTGTTCGGACAGCTGCGCTACAGCGGGCCCGCGGACACGCTGTGGCGGCTGACGGGGGTCGAGCTGTTCGACCTGTCGGGACCGGTGGCGATCGGCGCGGACGTCGTCGGTACGCTCGAAGCGCCGGTAATCCGCGGCGTCGTCCGTGCGACCAACGCCCGCATCGAAAGCGGCACGACGGGGACGATCCTGTCGAACGTCCAGGCCAGCGGCCGGTTCGGCGGCTCGCGTCTGGTGATCGACCGTTTCGCCGCGGACGCGGGCAAGGGCGGCCGAGTGACGGGGGTTGGCCAGTTTGATTTCGCGGCCAGGAACGGGCTCGGCATCGACCTGCGGCTTCAGGCCGCGAACGCTGTGATGATCAACCGCGACGATATCGGCGCGACCGTGACGGGGCCGCTGACGTTCACGTCCGACGGGATAGGCGGCGTGATCGCGGGCGACGTGGTGATGAACAAGAGCCGCTACCGGCTTGGCCAGGCGACCGCGGCGAGTGCGGTGCCCCAACTCAACATCCGGGAAATCAACCTGCCCGAGGGCGGCGAGGAAAAGGCCGCGCCGACACGCCCCTGGACGCTGGCGATCAAGGCCCGCGCGCCGAACCAGGTCATGGTCAGCGGGCTGGGGCTGACGAGCGAATGGTCCGCCAATCTCCAGATCGCCGGTGAGCCGCAGAACCCCGCGATCACGGGCCGTGCGACGCTGATCCGCGGCGATTACGAATTTGCCGGGCGCGAATTCGAATTGGCGCGCGGCGTCATCCGGTTCGACGGCGGCGTGCCTGCGAACCCCGCGCTCGACATCGAAGCGAACGCCGATTCGACAGGGCTCAACGCTTCGATCCGCGTCACCGGCTATGCGCTCAAGCCCGAGATCGGGTTCACCAGCACGCCCGCGCTGCCGCAGGACGAACTGCTGTCGCGCCTGCTGTTCGGGACGTCGATCACCAACCTGTCCGCGCCCGAAGCCCTGCAGCTCGCGGCGGCGGTGGCGGCGTTGCAGGACGGCGGCAACGGGATCAACCCGATTAACGCGGTGCGGCGTGCGGCGGGTCTCGACCGGCTGCGTATCCTGCCCGCCGATCCGCAGACGGGGCAGGGCACGTCGATCGCCGCGGGCAAATATGTGACGCGGCGGCTCTATGCGGAGATCGTCACCGACGGCCAGGGCTATAGCGCGACGCAGGTCGAGTTCCAGGTGACGCGCTGGCTGTCGCTGCTGTCGAGCATCTCCACGCTTGGCAGGCAGAGCGCGAACGTCCGCATTTCGAAAGACTATTGAACCGGCGGCAAACGCCGGAGGACCCCTTGTCGTGGGAACCAGGCCTGTCGGGCATGGTTGATCGGCCGTTACATATCGAGGCCAGATGACCCTTCCCCAATCTCTTTCGATCGCCACGCTCATCGGCATGATGATGCTCTTCATCTGGGGACGGTTTCGCTATGACGTCACCGCCATCCTGGCGTTGCTCGCGAGCATCGCGCTGGGAATCGTCAGTCCCAAGGACGCCTTCAAGGGCTTTTCCGACGACATCGTCATCATCGTCGGTTCGGCGCTCGTCATCTCGGCGGCGGTTCAGCGCTCGGGGGTGATCGAACTGGCGCTGGCGAAGCTTGCAAAGCGGGTCACGCGGGTGCGGTCGCAGCTTGTCGTGCTGACGGCGTCGGTGGGGTTCTCGTCCGCGCTGGTCAAGAATATCGGCGCGCTGGCGATGCTGATGCCTGCGGCGTTCCAGATGGCGAAGAAGAACAACACCTCGCCATCGGTGTTCCTGATGCCGATGGCGACCGCGTCGCTGCTAGGCGGTCTCATCACCCTCGTTGGTACCTCGCCCAACATCATCGTCAGCCGCGTCCGCGAGCAGATGACCGGGCAGCCGTTCGGGATGTTCGATTATACCCCGGTCGGGCTCGGGCTGACGGTGATGGGGCTGATCTATCTGCGCTTCGCCTATCGCCTCCTGCCGCGCGACCGGCGGGCTGCGCCAACGATGGGCGAGGCGCTCGATATCAAGGGGTATATCACCGAAGCCGCGATCCCCGAGACGTCCCCCGCGGTCGACGAGTCGGTCGAGGATTTTCTCGCACGGCACGACGGCGAGGTGTCGATCACCCGGATCCTGCGTGCGGGCATGCGCAGCGCGCCGAACGAGCATACGCACCTGAGGGCTGGCGACGTACTCATCCTCGGCGGCGAACCCGATGCGCTCGAACGCGTGATCGCGCGCGACCGGCTGAAGCTCGAAGGCGAGGACCGCGAAAAGGCGGATCAGGCGGACGACGATGAAGTCGGTGTGATCGAGGCGGTCGTCAATGTCGGTTCGCCGCTGGCGGGCCGGACCGCGGCGCGGCTCGCGCTGCAGGCGCGGTTCGGGGTCAATCTGATCGCGATCTCGCGACAGGGCGAGCATCTGTCGCGCAGGCTGGCGAATATCGAGCTACGCGCGGGCGACGTGCTGGTGCTGCAGGGGCCGCTCGAACAGCTGCCCGGCAAGTTGCGCGACCTGGGCTGCCTGCCGCTGGCACAGCGCGAGATGCGACTCGGCGTGTCGAAGCGTAGCTGGCTGCCGATCGGTATCCTCGGCGTCGCGATGGGGGCAACGGCGATGGGGTTCGTGCCCGTGGCGGTGGCCTTCTTCGCGGCGGCGGGTCTGATCATGGCGACCGGCGTGCTGCCGGTGCGCGAGGCCTATGACCATGTCGAATGGCCGATCCTGATCATGCTCGGCGCGTTGATTCCGGTCAGCGACTCGCTTCGCACCACCGGCGCGTCGGATGTCATCGCGACCTGGCTGTCCGCGACGGCATCGACGCTGCCGCCCTGGGGCGCGGTCGCGCTGATCCTGGCGGCAGCGATGGCGGTGACGCCGTTCCTGAACAATGCCGCGACCGTTCTGGTGATGGCGCCGATCGCGGCGACGTTTGCGGGCGATCTGGGCTATCGGCCCGAGGCGTTTCTGATGGCGACCGCGGTCGGGGCTGGGTGCGACTTCCTCACGCCGATCGGCCATCAGTGCAACACGCTGGTGATGGGGCCGGGAGGCTACAAATTCAGCGATTACGCCCGGCTCGGCGCACCCTTGTCGCTGCTGGTGCTGCTGGTCGGCACGCCGCTGATCGTCGCGGTCTGGCCGATGCACTGAGCCCCCTCCCGCGGGGGAGGGGGCGTCGGCGGCATCAGCCAGGCAGGCCGACCACGGTCTTCACTTCCATGAAGTCGGTCAGCCCGTAGCGGCCATTCTCGCGGCCATTGCCCGATTGCTTGTAGCCGCCGAACGGCGCGCCGATGTCGGGGCTCCACGAATTGATCGTGACCAGCCCAGCGCGCAGCTTCGGCGCCACTTTCGCTGCGGCGGCCGGGTCGCCAGAGATCGTTGCAGACAGGCCGTATTCGGTCGCGTTAGCGATGCGGATGCCCTCCTCCTGGTCGGCATAGGCGGTGATCGTCGCGACCGGGCCGAACGTCTCCTCCTGCGCGATCCGCATGTCGGGGCGGACATCGGTGAACAAGGTCGGCTGGATGTAATAGCCCGCGTTGCGCCCGTCGGGACGCCCCACGCCGCCCGTGACCAGCGTCGCACCCTCGTCGATCGCCGACTGGATCAGCCCCTGGATCTTGTCGAACTGCGCCTTGTTGACGACGGGGCCGATATGCTGGCCCATTTCGGCAGGGTCGCCCACTTTGGTCTGCTCCATCATCGACTTCACGATCGCGGTGGCTTCGGCGACCTGGCTGGCATGGACCAGCAGCCGGGTCGGCGCGATGCAGCTTTGCCCCGAATTGGCGAGCACGCCCGCCACCGTCGGCGGCAGCACTTTGGCAAGGTCCGCGCCTTCAAGTACGAGGTTGGCCGCCTTGCCGCCAAGTTCCTGATGGACGCGCTTGACCGTCGGAGCGGCGGCCTGCGCGACCGCGATGCCCGCGCGGGTCGAGCCGGTGAAGCTGACCATGTCGACGTCGCGGTGGCTCGACAGCGCCACGCCGACGCCGGGGCCATCGCCGTTGACGAGGTTGAACACTCCCGCCGGGACGCCCGCGGCATCCATGATCTCGGCGAGGATGATTGCGCAGGAGGGCGCCTCCTCGGACGGCTTCAGGATCATCGTGTCGCCCGCCGCCAGCGCTGGCGCGACCTTGGCGCAGATCTGGTTGAGCGGCCAGTTCCAGGGCGTGATCATCGCGACGACGCCGAGCGGTTCGTGCACGACGGTCGCCTTGCCGATGACTTCGGAGAATTCGAACGCCGCCAGCGCCTTGGCGGTCGCGGAGAAATGCGCGAGGCCGGTCGGCGCCTGTGCCATCGATGCGAGCGCCATCGGCGCGCCCATCTCCTGCGACATCGCCTTGGCCAGATCGGGCATGCGCGCCTTGTACTCGGTCATGATCCGGCCGAGCACGTCGAGCCGCTCCTGAACGCTCGTCTGGCTCCAGCTTTCGAACGCGGCGCGGGCGGCGGCGACCGCCTTGTCGACATCGGCCGCGGTGCCGAGCGTGATCTCGGTACAGGGCTGTTCGGTCGAGGGATCGATGACCTGGTGGATCCGGCCGCCGTCGCTGTCGACCCAGGCGCCGTCGATATACTGCTTCAGATAGCTCTTCATCATGCCTCTCCGCATCGTGTTTTGCAGAGGAATGGGCGTCGGGCGGATCGGTTGCAACCCGCAACGCGGAGCCTAGTTAGGGTCATGACCAACAGGAGACGGGCATGGCACGCGTAGCGACAATCAGGACGACCGGTGGCCCCGAGGTGATCCAGTGGGACGACGTCGACCTGCCCGCGCCGGGCAAGGGCGAGGTGTGGATGCGCAACACCGCGGTCGGGCTGAACTATATCGACACCTATCACCGCAGCGGTGTCTATCCGGTAGCATTGCCCTCCGGGCTCGGCAGCGAGGCGGTCGGCGTGGTGATGGCGGTGGGCGAGGGGGTCACGGGCTTTGCCCCGGGCGACCGCGTCGGCACCTTCGGCCCGACCCGCGGGGCCTACGCCACCGAGCGCAACGTGCCCGCGGGCGAGCTCTTCCACCTGCCCGACACGCTCGACGACCGCACCGCCGCGGCGATCCTGCTGAAGGGCTGTACCGCGGAGTTCCTGATCGAACGCTGCGCGCGCGTCGAGGCCGGGCAGACGGTGCTCGTCCATGCCGCCGCGGGCGGGGTCGGGCATATCCTGGTCGGCTGGCTGAAGGCGATCGGCGCGACCGTGATCGCCAGCGTCGGCAGCGAGGCAAAGGCCGAGCGGACGCGCAAGGCGGGGGCCGATCACGTCATTCTCCACCGGTCCGAGGACATCGCGGCGCGGGTGCGCGAGATCACCGGCGGGAAGGGCGTGCCCGTGGTGCTCGACGGCGTTGGCGGCGCGACATGGCAGGCGTCACTCGACAGTGCGGCGAAGCGGGGTCTTATCGTCAGCTTCGGCAATGCAGGCGGCGTGGTCGATGGCGTCAATCTCGGCGTACTGGCCGCCAAGGGGTCGCTGTTCGTGACGCGCCCGACGCTGTTTCATTATGCCGAGCACCGGCAGGCGATGGTCGATCGGGTGTTCGCGATGCTCGAGCAGGGCGCGTTCAAGCCGGAGATCGGCCAGACCTTTGCGCTGGAAGACGCGGCGGATGCGCACCGGGCGCTCGAGGCAGGAGAGACGTTCGGGAGCAGCGTGCTGCTGGCCTGAGCGCGCTGAAGTCATGGTCTCCCGCGAAGGCGGGAGCCCAGACTGTGTCCCCGCCTTCGCGGGGACACATGGGCATAGAGCAGAACGCAATTTGATCATCCCGTGCAGGGCAGAAATCGCGGGATGCTCAAACGAAGAAAGGGCGCCCGGATTGCTCCGGGCGCCCTTTTTACCGTCAGCGCCGTGGCGAAGCCACGTCGTCAGTCGTCGCCATAGGCGACGCCGGCCGACAGCGGCTAAGCTGCCGGCACGGCGGATTAGCCGCTGTAGTACATGTCATACTCGACCGGGCTCGGCGTCATTTCCCAACGCGCGACTTCGGCACGCTTGATCTCGACATAGCTCTCGATCTGATCCTTCGAGAAGACGTCGCCCTTCAGCAGGAAGTCGTGATCCGCGAGCAGGCAGTCGAGCGCCTCGCGGAGAGACCCCGCGACGGTCGGAACCTGGGCGAGTTCTGCGGGCGGCAGGTCGTACAGGTTCTTGTCCATCGCTTCGCCCGGATGGATCTTGTTCAGGATGCCGTCCATGCCCGCCATCATCAGCGCCGCATAAGCGAGATACGGGTTGGCCAGCGCGTCAGGGAAGCGCACTTCGACGCGCTTCGCCTTGGGGCCGGTGCCGTAGGGAATGCGGCACGATGCCGAGCGGTTGCGCGCCGAATAGGCGAGCAGCACAGGCGCTTCGTAGCCGGGGACGAGGCGCTTGTAGCTGTTGGTCGTCGGGTTGGTGAACGCGTTGACCGCCTTGGCATGCTTGATGATGCCGCCGATGAAATACAGGCACATGTCGCTGAGGCCCGCATAGCCGTTGCCCGCGAACAGCGGGGTCTTGCCATCCCAGATCGAGAAGTGCGTGTGCATCCCCGAACCGTTATCTTCCTTGATCGGCTTGGGCATGAACGTCGCTGTCTTGCCGTATGCGTGCGCGACCTGGTGGACGACGTACTTGTAGATCTGCATGCGATCCGCGGTCTGCGTCAGCGTGCCGAAGGTCAGGCCCAGCTCATGCTGTGCGGCCGCGACTTCGTGGTGATGCTTGTCGCAGGGCAGGCCCATCTCGATCATCGTCGAGACCATCTCGCCGCGGATGTCGACGGCGCTGTCGACCGGCGCGACCGGGAAATAGCCGCCCTTGGCGCGCGGCCGGTGGCCAAGATTGCCGCCCTCATATTCGCGGCCCGAATTGCCCGGCAGCTCGATGTCGTCGATCTTGTAATAGCTGGTCGAATAGCTGTTCTCGAACCGGACGTCGTCGAACATGAAGAATTCGGCCTCGGGGCCGACATAGACGGTGTCGCCGACGCCGGTCGTCAGCAGATACGCCTCGGCGCGCTTGGCGGTCGAGCGCGGATCGCGGGCGTAGAGCTCGCCGGTCGACGGATCAGCGATGTCGCAGATCAGGATCATCATCGGCGTCGCCGAGAACGGATCGACATAGACCGCGTCGAGATCGGGCTTGAGCGTCATGTCGCTCTCGTTGATCGCCTTCCAGCCCTCGATCGACGAGCCGTCGAACATCAGGCCGTCGGTCAGCTCGTCTTCGCCGATCAGGCTGGCGACCATCGTCAGATGCTGCCACTTTCCCTTGGGATCGGTGAAGCGCAGATCGACCCACTCGATCTCCTGGTCCTTGATCATCTTCAGGACGTCGTTGGCCGAATTTGCCATGATGCTAAGCCCTCTTTGCTCGATAGGTCGGCAGATATGCCGGAAATGATAGTGCGGCGCAGCGCGCTAATTCCACAGATTGTTGCGCCGCGTCAAATGAAGTCGGTGTCAGTAAGGCCGTTAAATCGCGTCGTCGTCGCGCTCGCCGGTACGGATACGCAGCGCGCTTTCGACCGGGATCACGAAGATCTTGCCGTCGCCGATCCGGCCGGTCTGCGCGGCCGCGGCGATCGCCTCGACGACGCGTTGTGCCAGACCATCCGCGACGACGACCTCGAGTTTCACCTTGGGCAGGAAGTCGACGACATATTCGGCGCCACGATACAGCTCGGTATGGCCCTTCTGCCGGCCAAAGCCCTTGGCCTCGGTCACGGTGATGCCGCTTACGCCGATCTCGTGCAGCGCTTCCTTCACCTCATCAAGCTTGAACGGCTTGATGATGGCTTCGATCTTTTTCACAGGTACGCCCCCGATTGTCGTTGAAACCAACGCCCTACAGGGCGCCTTGCACCAAACGTGCCAGTTGTCGCCACTTCGGGCAACGACCGATTCACCCGTAAACCCTGCTCGAAAATACAGCATCCGGAAGGGATGTGCACGATGCGGGGGCAGTGATCACAGAATTTCGTGCAGCCGCGCGATGGGTCGTCCGAGGCGGACGCCTTTGTCGGTCTCGACCAGCGGGCGCTCGATCAGCAGCGGATCGATCATCATCGCGTCGAGGATCGCCTCGGCGTCGCCATGCTTGACCGCCTTCGCGCCGTCTTCTGCCATGCGCAGACCTTGG
Organism: Sphingomonas sp. CFBP 13714; assembly: GCF_014842205.1. Taxonomy (NCBI): domain Bacteria; kingdom Pseudomonadati; phylum Pseudomonadota; class Alphaproteobacteria; order Sphingomonadales; family Sphingomonadaceae; genus Sphingomonas; species Sphingomonas sp. CFBP 13714. Next base: position 72,030 of record NZ_JACYVG010000004.1, on the reverse strand, counting down.
CGCGGCGTCATGCCTGCGCGCTCGTAGAGACGGACGAGTTCGGCGCGCGACGGGGGAGTCTTCAGATATTCGACGATCGTGACGTCCGCGCCGGCCTCTTGCAGCAGCGCGAGCGCGTCGCGCGACTTGGAGCATTTCGGGTTGTGGTAGATCGTCGCCTTCACGAATGCTCCGTCGTCATTGGACTAGCCTCGGCCAGACCATGTGTCCCGCCCGGTTCTTGTTCTCCCGCCTTCGCGGGAGAACATTCTAAGTGGCAGGAGTGTTACGCCCCTTGCTTGGCGAGCCACTCTTCCAGCCACTTGATCGTGTACGCGCCTTCCTGGAATTCAGGATCGTCGAGCAGTGCACGGTGCAGGGGAATCGTCGTCGTGACGCCCTCGATCACCATCTCCTCGAGCGCACGCCGCAACCGCCGTAGCGCGCCCTGACGCGTCGCGCCGTAGACGATCAGCTTGGCGACCATCGAGTCGTAATAAGGCGGCACGCGGTAGCCGGCATAGAGCCCGCTATCGACGCGGACATGCATCCCGCCCGGCGCATGATAGAGCTTCACCAGCCCCGGCGACGGCGCGAAGGTACGGGGATCCTCGGCATTGATGCGGCATTCGATCGCATGGCCGCGGAACTGCACGTCTTCCTGGCGCAGCGTCAGCGGATGCCCCTCGGCGATACGGATCTGTTCGCGCACGAGATCGAGGCCGGTGATCATCTCGGTCACCGGATGCTCGACCTGGAGCCGGGTGTTCATCTCGATGAAGTAGAACTCACCCGCTTCCCACAGGAACTCGATCGTCCCCGCGCCGCGATAGCCCATGTCGGCCATCGCCTTGGCGACGATGCCGCCCATCCGCTCACGCTCTTCCGCGGTGATGATCGGCGAGGGGGCTTCCTCGAGCACCTTCTGGTGGCGGCGCTGGAGCGAGCAGTCGCGCTCGCCGAGATGGATCGCGTTGCCCTCGCCGTCACCGAAGATCTGGAATTCGATATGCCGCGGATTGCCGAGGTATTTTTCCATGTAGACGGTGGCGTCGCCGAACGCGGCCTTCGCCTCGCTGCCGGCCTGCAGCATCTGCGTCTCGAGATCTTCGGCGTCGGTGACGACCTTCATCCCGCGACCGCCGCCGCCGGATGCCGCCTTGATGATCACCGGATAGCCGATCTCGTCGGCGATCCGCTTGGCCTCGGCGATGTCGCTGATCGCGCCGTCCGAACCGGGGACGAGCGGCAGCCCGAGCGCGCCTGCGGTGCGCTTGGCCTGGACCTTGTCGCCCATCGTGCGGATGTGCTCGGGCTTCGGGCCGACGAACAGGATGTTGTGCAGCTCGACGATCTCGGCGAACTGCGCATTCTCGCTGAGAAAGCCGTAGCCCGGGTGGATCGCATCCGCGCCGCTGATCTCGGCGGCGGAGATGATGTTGGGGATGTTCAGATAGCTGTCGGTCGCCGACGGCGGTCCGATGCAGATCGCCTCGTCCGCGAGCCGCACGTGCATCGCGTCGGCGTCGGCGGTCGAATGGACCGCCACCGTCTTGATGCCCATCTCATGGCAGGCACGATGGATCCGCAGCGCGATCTCGCCGCGGTTCGCAATGAGCAGCTTCTTGATTTGCTTCATTATTCGACCACGACCAGCGGCTGGTCAAATTCGACCGGCTGGCCGTTCTCGACGAGGATCGCGGTGACGGTGCCGGCCGAGGGCGCGACGATCGTGTTCATCACCTTCATCGCCTCGATGATCAGCAGCGTGTCGCCCGCATTGACCTTCTGGCCGACGGTCGAGAACGGCTTCGCCTCGGGGTTGGCAGCGAGATAGACCGTGCCGACCATCGGCGACTTGACCGCGCTCGCGCTGATCGCCGGGGCGGACGCGCCGACCTCGGCCTGCGGGATCGCCAGCGGTGCGGAGACGGGTGGTGCCGCAGGGGCGGGGGCATAGTGCGCGACGGGCGCGGCCTGCGCCGCCTTGCGTGCGACGCGGATGCGGCGCGAGCCGTCCTCGACTTCGATCTCGGTCAGCTGCGTGGTGTCGAGCAGTTCGGCGAGCTGGCGCACCAGGGTCACATCGACCTGCATTGCGCCTGTTGTTTCTGGTGTATCGGTCATGGCGGGGCCTCCTGTCAGAACCGTGCGACGGCTTCAAGCGCGAGCAGATACGAAAGCGCGCCGAAACCCGCGATCGTGCCCTTCGCCGCCTGTCCGACCAGGCTGATGTGCCTGAACGATTCGCGGGCGTGGGGATTGGAAAGATGGACTTCGATCACCGGCGTCTTCACGCCCTTGATCGCGTCATGGACCGCGACCGAAGTATGCGTGAATGCGCCGGCATTGAGGATGACGGCCTTCGCGCCGCGCGCCTGCGCCTCCTGGATCCAGTCGACGAGGTGCCCTTCGTGATTCGACTGGCGCATGTCGATCGTCAGGTCGAGTTCGCGCGCGCGATCCTCAAGCTGGCCGGCGATGTCGTCGAGCGTCTCGTCGCCGTAAATCTCCGGCTCGCGCGTCCCCAGCAGGTTGAGGTTGGGGCCGTTCAGGACGAAGATTGTCGCAGGGACGGTGGCAGGGACTGTCGCGGGCAAAGGCTGCTCCTGGTTGCAGGGGCGGCAAACCACCCTCTATATGCACCCCCCTTACCCGTTCGTGTCGAGCGAAGTCGAGACATGAGACCGGCAGCGGACGGGTGGTTTCCCGACTTCGGTCGAAACGAACGGAAAACTCTGCATGCCCCACTCCGACGGCACCGTCTCGATCACCGTGAACGGCGAGCACAAGCGTGTTTCCACCGGCCTCAGCCTTGCGGGGCTCGCGACCGAGCTGGGCCTCATCCCCGAAAAGATCGCGGTCGAACGCAATATGGAGGTGGTGCCGCGTTCGACGCTGGCGGACGTGATGGTCGAGGATGGCGACGACCTCGAGATCGTGCACTTCGTCGGCGGCGGTGATCATGCCGCGGCGATCGACACCGACAGCTGGACGGTTGCCGGCCGCACCTTCCGCTCGCGGCTGATCGTCGGCACCGGCAAGTACAAGGATTTCGCGCAGAACGCCGCCGCGGTCGAGGCGTCGGGGGCGGAGATCGTCACCGTCGCCGTGCGCCGCGTCAACGTGTCCGATCGCAATGCGCCGATGCTGACCGACTTCATCGATCCGAAGAAGATCACCTACCTGCCCAACACCGCGGGCTGTTTCGACGCCGAATCGGCGATCCGGACGCTGCGGCTGGCACGCGAGGCGGGCGGCTGGGAGCTGGTGAAGCTCGAGGTGCTGGGCGAGGCGAAGACGCTTTATCCCGACATGGTCGAAACGCTGCGCGCGACCGAGATCCTGGCGAACGAGGGCTTCAAGCCGATGGTCTATTGCGTCGATGATCCGATCGCTACCAAGCGGCTTGAGAATGCGGGCGCGGTCGCGATCATGCCGCTGGGCGCGCCGATCGGCTCGGGTCTGGGTATCCAGAACCGCGTGACGATCCGGCTGATCGTCGAGGGGGCAGGGGTGCCCGTGCTTGTCGATGCGGGCGTCGGCACGGCATCGGATGCGGCGGTGGCGATGGAACTCGGTTGCGACGGCGTGCTGATGAACACCGCGATCGCCGAGGCGAAGGATCCGCTGATGATGGCGGCGGCGATGAAATCCGCGGTCGAATCGGGGCGGCTTGCCTATCGCGCGGGGCGGATGGGGCAGCGACGTTATGCCGATCCCTCGAGCCCGCTTGCCGGCCTGATCTGACACCATGACGCAAACGTCACGGAACCCTCGATAAAGACGGCCGTTATAGTCTCACAAGTTCAGAGCGGTACGATTGGCGTATCGCACAACATAGTGGAGGCTTTCATGGGCGAATTCACCGATAAGGTCGCAGCCGCAGGCAACAAGGTCGCAGGCAACGTCAAGGAAGCCGTAGGCAAGGCAACCGATAACGATCGTATGGTCGCAGAAGGCGAAGCACAGCAGGCCAAGGGTACTGCGCAGAACGTCAAGGGCAGCGTCAAGGGCGCGCTCGGCGACGACATCTAAGCTTAGGCTTGATGACAGAAATATGGCCGCTTCGGGAAACCGGAGCGGCCTTTTCTTTGGCGTCGCCGTCGCGCGCTGCGCGGGACCTGGTAATGGTGTTGCCGCCGACCAGGACAGCTAAATGATTAAGCGAGATACTCCATGACCCTGCCGACCCGCAGCTACGCCGCCTTCCTGTTCGACATGGACGGAACGATCCTGACGTCGATCGCATCTGCCGAGCGGACCTGGACGGCATGGGCGATTGCGCACGGCCTGGATGTCGCGACCTTCCTGCCGACGATTCACGGCGTCCAGTCGGTCGAGACGGTTCGGCGACTGGGTCTGCCTGGCGTCGACCCGGTCGTCGAAGCGGCTGCGATCACCGCCGCCGAGATGGAGGATGTCGGGGACATTACCCCGATCCGTGGTGCGGCTGATTTCCTCGCGACACTGCCGGCCGGGCGCTGGACGATCGTGACCTCGGCACCGCGCGCGCTGGCCGAGCGGCGTCTTGCCGCCGCGGGTCTGGCGATCCCGGCGCAGTTCATCGCGGCCGAGGACGTCGCAAACGGCAAGCCCGCGCCCGACTGTTTCCTGCTGGCCGCCGAGCGTCTGGGTGTACCGGCATCCGACTGTCTTGTCTTCGAGGATGCACCGGCAGGTATTGCGGCAGCCGATGCCGCGGGATCCGATGTCGTCGTCATCACGGCAACGCATGGCCGCGACCACCGCGTGGACGCAGCGCGGCATGCGATCGTGGATTATGACGGTGTTGAGCTTACGGCCGAGGGTCCTGGTCGCTGGCGGCTTGGCCGCGAATAAGGGCTGGATCATGACATCGTCGATCCGGCCGCATGACGGGTAACTATCCGAGATTGATCTGTTTTCGACGCATTATGGATATACACTGGTAATGAGTTGAGCGCAGGATCGGCGGATGGAATTTCCGGTGCGACCCGCCAAGCTCGAACGCTTCATGGACGACCAGGCCGTACTCGCGCGCATCGCACCGAACCCCGCGGTCGCGCAGATGCACCGCGACCTCGAACGATTTTATCGCGAGCAGCTGGATCAGGCGCTGCGCCTGATCTGATCCAAGAGGCCGCAACCAGCCGGGGCCTGGATCAGAATAATTCGCCCTGCGGGCCCTGTGGTGCGCGGAACAGGTCGCAGCGTAATCCGACCCGTTCCGCGTTCAGTCCGTGCTTGCGCACGGCAATGTCGAACCTCGTCTTCGACAGATCCGCCCAGGGGCCTTGCCCCTTCATCCGGCTGCCGAAGCCCGGATCATTGTCGCGTCCGCCGCGGATCGACTGGATCGTCGCCATGACCTTGCCGGCGCGATCGGGAAAATGCGCGTCCAGCCACGCACGGAACAGCGGCGCGACTTCCCAGGGCAGGCGGACCGGGATGAAGAACGCAAAACGCGCACCGGCCTGCGCGGCGCGCGCGATCAGATGTTCGATCTCGTGATCGGTAATCGCGGGGATCACCGGCGCGATCGAGACATAGACCGGCACGCCCGCCGCCGCGAGCGCGCTGACCGCCGCAAGCCGTCGCTCGGGATGCGGCGCGCGGGGTTCGAGCGTTGCCGCAATCTTAGGATCGAGCGAGGTGATCGACATCGCGACCGCGGCCAGACCCTTTGCCGCCATCGGGGCGAGCAGATCGAGATCGCGGATGACGCGATCCGACTTGGTCGTGATCGTCAGCGGGTGGTTGGTCTCGGCCAGCACCTCGATGATGCCGCGTGTGATCCGCCAGTCGGCTTCGATCGGCTGATAGGGATCGGTGTTGGTTCCCAGCGCCATCGGCCGCGCGCTGTACCCCGGTTTCGCCAGTTCGGCCCGGAGCAGCGCGGCGGCGTCGGGCTTAGCGAAGAGCCGGCTTTCGAAATCGAGCCCGGGCGACAGATCGTGAAACGCGTGGCTCGGCCTGGCAAAGCAGTAGATGCAGCCATGCTCGCAGCCGCGATAGGGATTGATCGAGCGGTCGAAGGGGATGTCGGGCGACGCATTGCGACTGATGATCGTCCTGGCCCGCTCGACCGTGACGGTCGTCCGCAGCCGGGGTGCGGCGCCGTCGATTGCATCGCGCGCATCAAGCCAGTCGCCGTCCGCCTCGGTTTGCGGCAGGTTGAAGCGCGTGCTTTCGCCGTTCAGCGTCGCGCCGCGTACCGGGCGGGGTCTGGTCATCCCCGATCCTAGCATCGGGCGAGGAACGAATAAAGAACAAACGGGCGGCGTCCCCGACGCCGCCCGGTGTCGTCATGCGCGTTCAGAACCTGACGCCGAACCCCGCGATCGCCTGGTGGCGGCTGAAATCGAGGCTGGTCTTGGTCGTGCCGTCGTTCACCTCATAGCCGTTATAATCGGTGTAGACGTACTCGAGCTTGCCATAGAAGCGCGATGAGAACGCGGTCTGGATACCGGCACCCGCGTGGAAGCCGCTGAGCGAGTCGGACCCCGCGACGTTGTTTTCCTCAACCGTCGCGTTGCGGTTGCTCAGGCGCAACCGGCCACTCGAAAAGCCGCCCTTCACATAGAGAAGCGTGGTCGGGGACAGGAGATAGCCGCCGCGGGCGCCGACGGTGATGTTGCGGTTGGCGGCGATGCAGGTGCGATCGCCCACGCTCACGATGTCGTTCTCGCACTCCTTCGCGCTCGACCCTTCGAGGCCGGCATAGACGCCAAGCACCGCGCTGACATTGACCTGCGCGTCATAGCCGACCTCGCCGCCATAGGTGACGCCGCTCTTGCCGACGCGGACGCTTGCCGAGTCGTCCGCCGTGTCGACGTTCAGCTCGGAAATGACGCGTTCATAGCCGATCCGGGGTTCGACCCGCAGGCCCGACACCTGGCTCGCCGGATTGCCGCGCGAATCGCGGTCGAATCGATCATAGGCGCGACCGTCATAGGTCCGGCCGTCGGACGACTGCGCCACGACCGGCGTGGCGGCCGTCCCGGCTGCGACGAGCGCGAGCAGGTAGATGTTACGCATATTGATACTTCCCCCTTGCCGCCCGTCGTCGTCGACGGGCCGGTACCTGGCTGGTATCGCGCGGGAATGCTGACAGGACGTTAACCGGAAGCGCGGCAGGCCGGGTAAGGCGCCGCGGATGGTCGCGGGGCGGTTTTGCGCGTAGAACGGGGCATGGCAGAGAATCTGACGACGGTGGAGCGGGCCTTCGAACTTGCGCGGTCCGGCGAGTGCGATTCGGTCAACGGTCTGCGCCAGCGACTACGCCGCGAGGGGTATGACGCGGTGCATCTCCACCTCCACGGCGCGGCGATCAACAAACAGCTCGTCGATCTGATCCACGCCGCGAGAGGCTGAACGTCACGATCATTTCTGGGCGAGGATCAACTCCTTCGGCATGTCGAGGCCCGACGCGGCCCAGGCGGATGCGGTGCGGCAGGTGATCCGGTCGATGCGGGTGCCGGTGACTGCGGGTTCGGTCAGGCAATATTTGCGCGACTTCGCATCATATTTCAGCGTCGTCATCTGGGCCTGTGTCGCGCTTCCCCGCGGTGCGGCGTTCGCGATCGTCGGGCTGACGGTCGTGGCGATGGCGATCGTGATGAGGGTGACGGTGCGGCCGAGCGTACGCGTGGTTGGCAGAGCGGGCATGATGGTGTGTCCTTCCAGAAGATGAGGTCGAGCCGCCCGGGGGCAGCGTGAAGACCAATGCATCTGGCGTGCCAGTTGACTACTACACTAAGACACTTCGCTTCGGTGCTCTAAAACCTCGTCTTTTTTGTTCGCAGCGGCGATCAGCGCGATCCACGCCCAGCGGAAATCGCGCCATCAGTTGGGAATCGATGCCGAAACATGGCCCGTCGACGTGCGCGGTCAGCGCTCGAGCAGGCGCGGCATCAGTTCGACGAAATTGCAGGGCCGGTGACGGCTGTCGAGCTGGTCCCGCAGGATCCCGTCCCACCCGTCCTTCACAGCGCCGGTCGAACCCGGCAGCGCGAAGATATAGGTGCCGTGCGCGACACAGGCGCAGGCCCGCGACTGCACCGTCGACGTGCCGATCGTCTTGTAGCTGAGCATCCGGAACAGCTCGCCGAACCCGGGGATCATCTTTTCGGCGACGCGCTCGACCGCCTCGGGCGTCACGTCGCGGCCGGTGACGCCGGTGCCGCCCGTGGTGATGACGCAGTCGACTTCCGGATCATCGATCCAGGCGTGGAGGCGGGCGACGATCGTCTCGACGTCATCCTTCTCGATCCGGCGGTCGGCGAGCACATGCCCTGCCTCTGCCAGCCGCGCGACGAGCGTATCGCCCGAGCGATCCTCGGCCAGCCCGCGCGTGTCGGACACCGTCAGCACGGCGATCCGGACCGGCAGGAAGGTCCGGCTCTCGTCGATTGGCATAAAAGATCAGTCCGCGCGTGTGACGGTGGAGGATTGCGCGCCAACGCTCGCATTGACCGCGATCATCGGCTGATGCGCGGTGAGGCTCGCGCTCGCGCGCGCATTCGGCCGGGCGTTCATGCGGATCGCGGTCGCGCCGGGCAGGCCGGGGAAACGCGGCCACATGCCCTGCGCCAGTGCGTTGCGGCTGGTCGAGGCCTTCCGCCCACCCTGCGCCTCGTACATCCAGTAGTTGCGCAGCACGGTGGTGACGTAGCCGCGCGTCTCCCAATAGGGAATGCTCTCGATATACAGCAGCGGATCGCCATTATCGTGGACGATCGCGTTCCAGTCGCCAACCGGGCGCGGGCCCGCATTATAGGCTGCGATCACCTTGGGCAGCAGCCCGCCGGTAACGCCTGCCATGTCGCGCAGCCGTTCGAGATGCCGCTGGCCGATGTCCATATTGGTCGACGGCTTGGTCAGCGCCTTGAGGTCGATCGACGTGCCGCGTTCGCGCGCAAAGTCGGTCGCCGCTGCTGGCATGATCTGCATCAGACCATAAGCGCCCGCGGGGCTGCGCACCGTGTTGCGGAAGCGGGACTCCTCGAGCGTGTGCGCATAGACCAGCGCCTTGTCGATGTGCCAGCCGCTGTCGGGCGTCCAGTTCGGCGTCGGATAGCGCGCCTCGGCCGCGGTGGTGATCCCTTGCGGACAGTTGTGGGCGAGCCAGACGGTCGTCGCGGGCAGGCTGAGCGCCTCTGCGACCCGGACGAGATTGCGGAATTCGCGGGGATCGCCGATCTTCGCCTGCTGGCGGATGACGGTATCGGCCAGTTCGGTCTCGCCGACCTCGACGAGCGCAGCTGCGACGCGGACATTGGGGCGCTTCTCGACGACCTTCCAGTCGCGCGCGATCACGCCGCCGGGACCGCTGCCGCCGACCCGCGCGGGATCGGCCATCGCGAGCTGCTGTCGTGCGAGCTGTCCGTAGAAGCTTTCGCCGAACTGCGCCGCGGCCTTCAGTCGGCCCTGGATCTTGTCGGGACGGGCACACACCATGTCGGCGCGCGATGCCCAGTAGAGCGCCGCCGCGCGCAGGTCGACATCGCCCGCGCGTGCCGCGACGCCTTCGAACCCCGTGCCGGCGTTGGCACAGTCATTCTGCCGCCACGCAGCCAGCGCGCCGACCCAGCGGGCCTGGACCGCCCATTCGCCGACACCGTCCTGGCCCTTGGCGGCCATCACGCGCGCATTGGCGTCGTCACCCTGGAGGAAATAGATCCAGGCGATCTTCTGCTGCCATTCGGTCAGCGTCTCGGGCGTGAGACCGGGCGTGCTGTCGAGCAGCGACTGTGCCTCGCGGCCCATGTCCGCCTTGACGTAAGGCTGCATCTTCAGCGCGAGGTCGGCGGCGATCATATCGCCTTTGAGGCTCTTCGCGCGCACCCGACGCGGCGCGCCGTCCTGCCAGATCAAACGCTGCGCGACGGGCAGGGGAGGCAGATCGACCGCGCCGCGGACCGTGGCGAGGCGTGCAATCTGTTCCGCCTCGGGGAGTTCGGGTGCCTCGTTCAGCAAAGCGACGAGCGGTGCCATCTCGATCCTTGGCGAGCCCTTGGCGACGTACATCTCGGCGCGCGCGATCGCATGGAGCGGGCCGGGCTTCATGGTATCGAGCTGGATCTGCGCATCGGTCCATTTGCCGTCGCGGATCGCGCCGAAGACCGCGCGATAGGCGTCACGCTGCGCCGGATCGAGCTGATCGGGAATCTGTTCGGCGGTCGGTGCACCGGCAACGAGTCGGGCATCGCCCGTACCGCTGTCGGCGATCGGTGCCGCCAGAGCGGGCAGCGGCAATGCCGCACAACCGAGCAGGATTGCGAGCGTGCGGGTCATGCCCGCGTCTCCTGAGACATCTGGCCCCCCATCAACATCTGCAAATCCTTCCAGGCTTCTGCCTTGGCCGCCGGCTTCTCGATCAGAAAGCGCGGGTGAAAGCTGGCGACCACGCCTGCTTCTCCGACCTTATGGCTAATTCCATGTAAACGTCCCCGCGCCGCCTGCAATTCCATCCCGAGGATGGCACGGCTCGCCGCATTGCCGAGCAGAAGCAACCGCTTGGGCGCAACAAGTTCGATGTGATGCTTGGCGATCTCCGCCAGCCGGTCCTCGACCTCGCGCTGGATGCGACCCGCGGTCGGGCGCTTGGCGCAGACCGCGGCGACATGGACCTCCGACCGGGTCAGCCCGATCGCGGCGAGCATGCGGTCGAGCAGGCGACCCGATGCGCCACTCAGCAGCTGTCCGGCGCCGCCATTGTCCGTGCCGTCGTCGCGATCGGGGCAGTCGGCAAGCACCATGACCGTAGCGTCAGCGGGCCCCTCGGCCGCCAGCGAAATGCCGTTCCACTCCGCCTCGGGCACATCCGCGCCGGTCCGCCAGGCCAGGAATTCGGTCAGCGACAGCGGCATCGTGGCGACCGCCACCGGCGGTGCGACGGACACGCCGGCGGGCGCCGGCGGCGCGATAACCAGCGGTTCGGGTGCCGCGAACCAGTCGCGCGGGGCGTCGTCGACGAGCATGTCGACACCGGCATCGTGCCACCAGTCGAGCACGCTGACCGCGGCGTTGCGCCAGTCGATGGTCTGATCCGCCCCCATATGTCTCCTATGCTGCGTGGTTGACGTGGCGGTCAACTCGCGCAATCGCCTAAATAGACGGGACACGGACAAGACGGTGCCGGCCCGAGCCCGAACGAACGGGAGGGGCGGGAAGCCGGGCAGACAGGGACCATCCCCCGGGAGACGATGATGACGACACGTGAATCGATGCCCTACGACGTAGTGATCGTCGGCGCAGGTCCGGCGGGGCTTTCGGCAGCGATCCGGCTGAAACAGCTGGCGGCCGAGAAGGACGCGGACATCTCGGTCTGCGTGCTCGAAAAGGGATCCGAGGTCGGCGCGCACATCCTGTCGGGCGCGGTCATCGATCCCAAGAGCCTCGACGAGCTGCTGCCCGACTGGCGCGAGGATGGCTGTCCGCTGGCAGAAGTGCCGGTGACGGAGAATCATCACTGGATTCTCAGCAAGACGAACAAGAGCGAGATGCCGCACTTCGTCACGCCGTCGTTCATGCACAACAAGGGCACCTATACCGGCAGCCTCGGCAATCTGTGCCGCTGGATGGCGGGCAAGGCGGAGGAGCTCGGCGTCGAGATATTCCCCGGCTTCGCGGCCGCCGAGATCCTGTTCAATGACGACGGATCGGTGAAGGGCGTCGCGACCGGCGACATGGGCGTCGCGCGCGACGGCACGCACAAGGGCGATTATACTCCGGGGCTCGAACTCCACGCCAAATACACCTTCTTTTCCGAAGGCTGCCGCGGTCACCTGACCAAGCAGCTGATCGCCAAGTTCGATCTCGCCAAGGACAGCGACCCGCAGGTCTACGGCCTTGGCATCAAGGAGTTGTGGGACATCGATCCCGCGCTCCATTCGCCCGGCCGCGTCATCCATACGCAGGGCTGGCCGCTCAGCGAAACCGACGGGTCGAATGGCGGCGGCTGGATCTATCACCAGGCCAATGGCCAGGTCTCGATCGGTTTCGTCACCTGGCTGAACTACACCAATCCGCATCTGTCGCCATTCCACGAGATGCAGCGCTGGAAGACGCATCCCGAGATCGCGGCGCTGCTGAAGGGCGCCAAGCGGGTCAGCTATGGCGCGCGCGCGATCAGCGACGGCGGGCTGCAGTCGATTCCGAAGCTCGTGATGCCGGGTGCCGCACTGATCGGCGACAGCGCCGGCTTCCTCAACGTGCCGCGGATCAAGGGCACGCACACCGCGATGAAGTCGGGCATGATGGCGGCCGAGGCTGCGGTCGAGGCGATCGTATCGCAGCGCGGGCATGACGAACTCGCCGCCTATCCGGAGGCGTTCGAGCGCAGCTGGGTGAAGAAGGAGCTGTCGGTCGTCCGCAACGTCGTGCCGCTGGTCAAGAAGTTCGGCGACATGCTCGGGTCGGGGCTTGCCGGCATCACGATGTGGCTGGAACATTGGGGTCTGAAGGTGCCGTTCACGATGCACCATCATCCCGATCACGAAAGCCTGTGGCGCAAGGATCTGGTCAAGCCGATCGTCTATCCCAAGGCGGACGGCGTGCTGACGTTCGACCGGCTGTCGTCGGTGTTCATCTCGAACACCAATCACGAGGAGGACCAGCCGGTCCACCTGACGCTGAAGGACCCGGCGGTGCCGATCGCCTACAACCTGCCGATGTACGACGAGCCCGCGCAACGCTATTGCCCCGCTGGCGTTTACGAGGTGGTGGGCGAAGAGACGGGCGATCCGAAGTTCGTGATCAACGCGCAGAACTGCGTCCACTGCAAGACCTGCGACATCAAGGACCCGACGCAGAACATCAACTGGGTCGTGCCCGAGGGCGGTGGAGGCCCCAACTATCCCAACATGTAAGTCTGTCCTGCTGGCGATCGGCCTGCTGACCGCCCCGACGGCGGCGCTGGCCGACACCGGCGGTCTCTCTGCCTATCTCAAGGCGCGCGCCGCGGATGCGGACGGCCGGGTGACGATTGCCGCGGACCAGTATGCCCTGGCACTGGCGGCGGCGCCCGACGATCCGGTTATCGCGATCCGCGCCTACCGCGAAGCGATCGAGGCGGGCGACATGCCGCTCGTCGCGCGCGCGGCGGGGGTGCTGGCGAAAGCCGGGGTTGCGCCCGCGGACGCTGCACTGTTCCCGCTCGCCGCCGCCGCGCGCAAGGGCGACACAAGGGCGACCCGTGCGGCGATCGCCACGCTCGGCAAGGGCCCGCTGGTGGTGCTCGCACCATCGCTGAACGCGTGGGTGGCGCGTGCCGAGCATCGTGATCCGGGCGCGGCGCTGGCGACCGCGGGCGAGGATCCGGTCGCGCGCCGCTTCGCTGCCGAGACGCGTAAGCGCATCGCTGCCGCCCCCGCGCGCCAGCCACTCGGCCTTGCCGTCGCACAGACACTCGCGGGTCTGGCAGGAGACCTCGTCGCAGGGGCGCCGTCGCCGCTGGCAATCGCGCTCGCCCAGGCTGCGGTGGAGGCCGATCCCGATTATGCGCCCGCGCGGATCGTCCTTGCCGACGCGCTTGCGCATAGCGACCGGGTCGACCGCGCGCTGGCGGTGCTCGACAGGGTCGGTGGCACGTCGCCGTCCGCAGAGGCGGCGATCGCCAAGCGTCTCGAAATCCTGTCGGTTGCCGGCCGTGACGAGGCGGCGCTGGCCATCGCGAGGACGCGCGCCGAGCGGCAGGAGGCGATCGCCGGCGACTGGCAGCGTTACGCCGACCTGTTGCTGACGACCGGCGATGCGGCGGCGGCGGCGCAGTGGTATGGCCGGGTTCTGGCGGCGGACCGCAGCGCGCTGGCGGCCGCGCGCGGAAGCTGGGGGGCGTGGCTGCAATATGGCGGGGCGCTCGATCAGGCGGGGCGCTGGCCCGAGGCGCGCATCGCGCTCCGCAAGGCGGTTGCCCTCGCCCCGACGCAACCGCTCGCGCTCAATTATCTGGGATTCGCGCAGATCGAGCATGGCGACGACATCGCGGGCTCGATCCGCCTGCTCGAGCGAGCGAGCCGGCTCGATCCCGCCAACCCGTCCGTCACCGACTCGCTCGGCTGGGCCTATCACCGCGCCGGTGATACGCGGCGCGCGCTGCCGTTGCTCGAGCGTGCCGCGCAGGCGGAGCCGACCAATGCCGAAATCGGCGATCATCTCGGTGATGCCTATTGGAGCATGGGCCGACGCTACGAGGCGCGCTATGCATGGCAGGCCGCGATCGTCACCGGCGATGCCGAAGAGCGCGCGCGCATCGCCGCGAAGATCGACACCGGCCTGCCGATCGCTGCGCGCCGTTGACCCCTGATCCCGAGACCCCGATGCCGACGACGACCGAAACCGCACCAGCCAAGATCAATCTCGCGCTGCATGTGCGTCACCGCCGCGCGGACGGCTATCACGAGCTTGAAACGCTGTTTGCCTTTGCCGAGCATGGCGACGTCGTCACGATGCGCACGGCGGACGTGGACAGCTTTGCCATCATCGGGCCGTTCGCCGCGGCATTGCGCCCGGCGGCGGGGGGCACCGACGGCGCGCCATGGGACGGCAACCTCGTGACGGCCGCGGCGGACGCGTTCGTCGCGACGTTCGGGATCGCCGCGCATCACGCGATCACGCTCGACAAGCGGCTGCCGATCGCATCGGGGATCGGTGGCGGATCCGCCGATGCCGCAGCGACGCTGCGCGCGCTGGCGCGGTTGCACGGCGTCGCGGTGCAGGATCCGGCTCTCCAGGACATTGCCGCTCGACTGGGTGCGGACGTGCCTGCGTGCCTCGTCAACCGGACGACGTTCGGGACCGGGCGCGGCGACACGCTCGTCGCGGTCGACGGGCTGGCGGGAACGCCGTTGCTGTGCGTCAATCCGGGCGTAACGGTGTCGACCGCGGCGGTATTCGGCGCGTGGGACGGGATCGACCGCGGGCCGCTCGGCGCGGGGCCGCTGCTCGAACGCGCGATCGCCGGGCGAAACGACCTCGAGGCGCCGGCCTGGGCGATCGCGCCGGCGATTGCCCGGGTCCGCGCGCTCCTCGACGCGGCGCCGGGCGTGCTGCTCTCGCGCATGTCGGGATCGGGGGCGACCTGCTTTGCGCTGTTCGACAGCATCGCGGCCCGCGATTCCGCGGCGACGGATGCCGCTGCGCGGGGCTGGTGGACGCTGGCGTGCGCGCTGCGCTGAACGCAGGTCAAATGCCGCGTTGAAACTGTTCGGCTTTGGGACTCCGGACGCTGTAAAATCGATTGCATCGCACCAGTCGGAAGCGTCAAATCGGGATGTCCACTACCGGATCGGCGCCACGGTTTGCCGACCGGCCCAAGGTTTCTCCCAAGACGCCGAAGCGGACCAATGATGGGAGGGCGGTCACCGAAAGGCGGCCGCCCTTTTTCACATTCCCCGATGTTCCGTACTTGTTCCGTGAGAACAAAAGCAATACATGGCGTTTGACGCGTTGAATGGCACGCGCGCTTGCTTTAGCGATGGGAGCTTATCGATGGCCGCTAATCTGAAAGTGATCGACACCGGCATGGCAACAGCAACCAACGACCGGCAAAAGGCGCTCGATGCCGCACTCGCGCAGATCGACCGCGCGTTCGGCAAGGGCTCGGCGATGCGTCTGGGCTCGAAGGAGACGATGCAGGTCGAGGTGATATCGACCGGCTCGCTCGGGCTCGACATTGCGCTCGGCGTCGGCGGCCTGCCGCGCGGCCGCGTGATCGAGATCTACGGTCCGGAAAGCTCGGGCAAGACCACGCTCGCGCTCCACGTCATTGCCGAAGCGCAGAAGAATGGCGGCACCGCCGCGTTCGTCGACGCCGAGCATGCGCTCGACCCGGTCTATGCCAAGAAGCTCGGCGTCAACATCGATGAGCTGATCGTGTCGCAGCCCGACACCGGCGAGCAGGCGCTCGAGATCGTCGACACGCTGGTCCGCTCGAACGCGATCGACGTACTCGTTGTCGATTCGGTCGCTGCACTCGTGCCGCGCGCCGAAATCGAGGGCGAGATGGGTGACAGCCATGTCGGGCTTCAGGCGCGTCTGATGTCGCAGAGCCTCCGCAAGCTGACCGGTTCGATCAGCCGGTCGCGCTGCATGGTGATCTTCATCAACCAGCTGCGCATGAAGATCGGCGTCATGTACGGCAACCCGGAGACGACGACGGGCGGCAACGCGCTGAAGTTCTACGCCTCGGTCCGTCTCGACATTCGCCGCATCGGTGCGGTCAAGGCAGGCGATGAGGTCACCGGCAACCAGACGCGTGTGAAGGTCGTCAAGAACAAGGTCGCACCGCCGTTCAAGCAGGTCGAATTCGACATTATGTACGGGCAGGGCGTCTCAAAGCTTGGCGAGATCCTCGATCTCGGCGTGAAGGCCGGGCTGGTCGAGAAATCGGGTGCGTGGTTCAGCTATGACAGCGTCCGGTTAGGTCAGGGTCGCGAGAATTCGAAGACGTTCCTCAAGGACAATCCCGAGACCGCCGATCGTCTCGAAAAGCAGATCCGGGCGCGCACCGACAAGGTCGCCGAGGAAATGATGGTCGGTCCCGACGCCGAAGACGACGCCTGAGTGAGAGTCGGAGCCCGTATCCTCGCGGCGAAGGGCTCCGCGGCCTGTGACAGGGCGAAGTAGCGTCCAGGGCTGATGGGACGGGCAGGTTTCGTCACGCCTGGTTGAGCTAGTGGGCCGCAGCGGGACGCGTGTTGGGCGATCGTCCGTAAATCCATTGAGCCTTAGCGGGCATACGCTTCACGACTTGCGTCAAACGCGCCACAAGAGCGGATTTTGTGCGCACAGACGGAAGCTCAACCATGCAATATGGCCAATCATGACCAGTGATCGAGACTGGACCGGACGCGTCGGCGACATCTGGGCCACGGAATGGCGCCGTACCGACCGCAGCTTTGAGGGGCTCGCGCCCGTACTGAACGCCGCGATCCTTGCGGCGGCAGGACCGCAGACCCGCAAGATCGTCGATATCGGTTGCGGCGCCGGCGCCACGTCGCTGGCCAGCGCGCAGGCGCTGCCGGACGGGCAGGTGATCGGCATCGACCTCTCCCCGAAACTGATCGCGGTGGCGAACCACCGCGCCGGACGCCTGACCAATGTCGCGTTCCGCTGCGCCGACGTCGCATCCGCGGTCGGTATGCACGCGCCGGTCGACCTTTATGTATCGCGGCACGGGGTCATGTTTTTCGCCGATCCGGTGGCCGCCTTTGCCCAGCTCGCTGAGGCCGCCGCCCCCGGCGCCGCGCTCGTCTTCTCGTGCTTTGCCGAGCGTGCCGCCAATCGCTGGGCGGTGGAAACCATCGCGGGTGTGGATGACGCATCCGGACCGACGGGGGCAATGACCGCGCCGGGGCCCTTTGCCTTTGCCGATCCGGCCTATGTTGCGGAGATGCTGAAGCAGGCCGGGTGGCGCGCGACGACGCCGCAGCGAGTCGACTTCGGCTATCGCGCGGGAGGCGGCGCGGATCCGGTGGCGGACGCGGTCGACTATCTCAGCCGGATCGGCCCCGCGGCGTCGCGGATCCGCGACACGCACGGGGCGGAACGCGAACAGGCGCTGGCGCGTCTGACCAGCGCCTGCGTCGATCGTCTGGCCGGGGATGCGGTCGAATTTCCGGCCGCTGCCTGGATATGGACGGCGCACGCGGCGCGCGACAGCCAAGGGAGCCTGCCATGATCACCGTCCACCATCTCGAAAACTCGCGGTCGCAGCGGATCCTGTGGATGCTCGAGGAACTCGGGTTGTCCTATGAGATCAAGCGCTATGCGCGTGATCCGAAGACGATGCTCGCACCCCCGGAACTGAAGGCGGTCCATCCGCTCGGCAAGTCGCCGGTGATCGAGGACCGCGACGTCGAGGGTGGCCGGGTCGTGGCGGAGACGGGCGCGATCGTCGAGTATCTCGTCGACAAGGCGGACGGTCGGCTCGGGGCCCCCGCCAAGCGCGCGGATGCGCTGCGCTATCGGTTCTGGCTGCATTATGCCGAAGGTTCGATGATGCCGCCGCTGTTGCTCAAGCTGGTGCTCGCGAGGATTCCGGTGATGGGGAAGATCGCGCTGAAGCGCATCCAGCCGATGATCGATGTCCATCTCGATTATGTCGAGGCAGAGCTCGCGCAGCGCCCCTGGTTTGCGGGCGACCAGATGACCGCGGCGGACATCATGATGAGCTTTCCGCTCGAGGCGGCGCGCAGCCGTGCGGGGCTCGACGAATCGCGCCCCGCGACGATCGCCTGGCTCGGCAAGGTCCACGCGCGCCCGGCCTATCAGGCGGGGCTACAGAAGGGCGGCCCCTATGCCTATGCCTGACCCGGGCGCACGCCACGAGGCGGGCGGGGCGACCGCCTCCTGACGTCCCCCGTGCCGCTCAGGCTTGGCCGGGCTTGATCTTCTCATAGCTGTCGACATTCACCTTCGGGCCATGCCCGGTCGGTGCGTGCGGCGGGTCGCGGTCGGCGGGTTCACGCTCGTCGAGCCCGCCCTCCCATTTCGCGACCACGGTCGCGGCGACCGCATTGCCGATGACGTTGGTCGCCGACCGGCCCATGTCGAGGAAGTGATCGACCGCGAGGATGAGCAGGATGCCGGCCTCCGGAATCTTGAACATCGACAGCGTGCCCGCGATCACCACGAGCGAGGCACGCGGCACGCCGGCGATGCCCTTCGACGTGACCATCAGCACCAGCAGCATGGCGATCTGCTGGCCGATCGGCATGTCGATTCCGTAGGCCTGCGCGATGAACAGCGACGCGAACGTCATGTACATCATCGACCCGTCGAGATTGAACGAATAGCCGAGCGGCAACACGAAGCTGGCGATCCGCGGCGGCACGCCGAACCGGTCGAGCGCCTCAAGCGTACGCGGATAGGCCGCCTCCGACGACGCCGCGGAGAAGGCGAGGATCAGCGGGTCGCGGATATAGCGCACCAGCAGCCGCGTCCGCGGGCCGATGAGCAGGAAGGCGATGCCGATCAGCATCAGCCAGAGCAGTGCCAGCCCGAGATAGAAGGTCAGCATGAAATAGCCGAGATCGCCGAGGATGCTCGGGCCCCGTTCGGCGAGCGTCGCGGTCACCGCGGCAAACACCGCGAACGGCGCGAACCGCATCACATAGTTGGTGATCTGCAGCATCACCGCGACGAGCGCCTCGATCGCCTTGACGAGCGGGGCGGCCTTTTCGCCGACCGCGGTGATCGCGACGCCGACGAACACAGAGAAGACGACGATCTGAAGGATCTCGTTGCTCGCCATCGCCGAGATCATCGAGTCGGGAACGATATGGGTGATGAACTTGGCGAGATCGAAGGCGGCTCGGTCGACGCCGCTCGACGCGGTCGCTGGCGGGATGGCGAGCGCGAGGCCGACCCCGGGCTGCAGCACGTTCACCAGGATCATGCCGAGCGTCAGCGACAACAGGCTCGCACAGATGAACCAGCCGAGGCTGCGCAGGCCGACGCGGCCGAGCGCGCCGGTGTCGCCCATATGCGCGATGCCGACGACCAGCGTCGAGAAGACCAAGGGTGCGATGATCATCTTGATCAGCCGCAGGAACAGCGACGTGACGATCGAGAAATAGCCGGCAATGTCCTTCAGCTGCGCGGCGGATTGCGCGCTGCCGTCGTCGATCGACGCGTTGAGGATCCAGCCGACGGCCATGCCCGCGACCAGCCCGAACAGGATATAATAGGTTAGCCGCTTGGCCATTAAACGCTCCCGAAACTCGCGCAGGAGGGAAGGGGATTGCGGCGCCCGGGTCAAGGACCCTATCGTCCCGGCATGGCAATCTCACCCGAATTACCCACCAGGCGCATGCTCCTCGGTGCCGCCGCCGCGCTCCCGCTGCTGTCGATCGGCGCGGTCCTGCGCGCGGCCGAGCCCGACCTGTCGGCGCTGTCCGATCTCACGGGGGGCGCCAAGCCGATCGATGCGGACGAGCGCGCCGCCCGGCTGGTGCGCGCCCAGGCGCTGATGAAGGCGGCGGGGATCGGCGCGGTCCTGATCGAGCCGGGATCGTCGATGCTCTATTTCACCGGGGTCCGCTGGAGCCGGAGCGAGCGGCTGACCGCCGCAATCCTGCCGGTCGAGGGGCAGCCCTGTATCGTCACGCCGTTTTTCGAGGAGCCGTCGGTGCGCGAGAGGCTCGCGGTACCGGCGGAGGTCCGCGTCTGGCAGGAGGATCAGAACCCGCTCGCGGTGGTCGCGGGCTTCCTGCGCGATCGCAGGCTCATCGCGCATCCGATCGCGATCGAGGAGACGATGCGCTTCTTCGCCGTCGACGCGCTGCGTCGGCTGGTACCGGAGGCGCGGATCGTATCCGCCAACCCGGTCGTACGCGGCTGTCGGATGATCAAGACGCCTGCCGAGATCGCGCTGATGCAGACGGCGACGGACGTCACGCTCGCCGCCTATCGCTGGACGCATGCGCGCGTCGAGACGGGCATGACCGGTCCCGAGATCGGCGCGCTGATGACGGCCGCGACCCGGAAGCTCGGCGGGGCGCCCGAATTCTCGATGGCGCTGGTCGGCGAAGCCTCGGCCTATCCGCATGGCAGCCGGGAGATCCACCGCGTTGCGGACGGGCAGGTCGTGCTGATGGATTGCGGGTGCACCGTGCAGGGCTATCAATCCGACGTCTCGCGCACCTGGGTTCACGGATCGGCTACCGCCGACCAGCGCAAGACCTGGGACCAGGCGATCCGCGGTCAGCAGATCGCGTTTGCCGCCGCGCGGATCGGCGCGACCGCGGGCAGCGTCGACGATGCGGTGCGGCAGCATTACCAGGCGCTGGGCTATGGTCCGGGCTATAAGCTGCCCGGGCTGTCGCATCGGACGGGGCACGGGATCGGCATGGACGGGCACGAACCGGTCAATCTGGTGCGGGGCGAGACGACGAAACTCGCGGCGGGCATGTGTTTCAGCGACGAGCCCGGCATCTACATCCCTGGGCGCTATGGCATCCGGATCGAGGATTGCTTCCACATGACCGAAGCGGGGCCGACATGGTTCAGCGTGCCGCCCACATCGCTCGACCGCCCGCTGGGCTGACGAGCCTGGGGGCTGCTCAGGCGGCCTGGCTCATCCAGCGTTCGGCATGTGCGAGGGCGGCTGCGTCGTCGACGTCGATCCAGTCGATGTCGCTGCAGTCGACGGTCTCGGCACGGTTCTCCGCGGCGAGCATGCGGACGCCTTCGGTCAGCGAGGGACTGGCCAGCGTGGCGAGTGCGGCGCCGAGGCGAGGCGAGATCGCGAAAACGCCCGTGTCATAGGCGTCATGCGGTTCGAGGCCCTTGCCGATCGCCACGATCGCCGACCCGTTGGTCGCGACACATGTGACGTCTTCGGGGTCGACCCAGGGATGGCCGAGCCGGCGGTCGATCCCGAGCCGAAGCCCGTTGCCCGATCCGGCGGTGGCCATGCGGCGATACAGCGCGGGGAGGACGAGGTGGTCGCACATCGCCAGAACCGCGTCCTGCCCGGCCAGCGCCTCGGTCGCGGCAAGCACCGATACGCCATTGGGCTCGCGGTGATCCGCGAGGACGGTTTCGACATGAAGCGGCCAGCTGCGGCTGGCGAGATAGGCCTCGATCGCGTCACGGCCGTAACTCAGCGTGACGATCGCACGCTTGAGGCCGGCCTCCGCAAGACCCTCGAGCGCATGCGCGATGAGGGGGCGGCCAGCGACCGGGCAGAGCGGTTTATAAGGCGCCGAGGCGCGAAGACGGCTGCCCTCCCCGGCGGCGAGGATGACAGCCGTCTCGATCATGTCAGGCGGCCTTGATGAACCGCTCGACCTCGATCTGCGCGAGATCGTCGGTCATCTGCGTGCGCGGGTGCTTGCAGAAATAGGCCGATGCAGGGTCGATCACGCCGGCGATGCCGCGATCCTTGGCGATCTTGGCGCAGCGGATCATGTCGATCGCGACACCCGCCGAGTTGGGCGAATCCTCGACCGAAAGGCGCAGCTCGAGGTTCATCGGCACGCCGCCGAACAGCTGGCCTTCCATGCGCAGGAAGCAGACCTTGTTGTCGTTCTGCCAGGGGACATAGTCCGACGGACCGATATGAACGTTGTCGTCGTCCATGCGCTCGGCCGCGACCGACTGGACGGCTTCGGTCTTCGAGATCTTCTTCGATTCGAGACGGCGATGGTTCGACATGTTGAGGAAGTCGGTGTTGCCGCCGGTGTTGAGCTGGTAGGTGCGATCCAGCTTCACGCCGCGCTTGGCGAACAGGTCGGTCAGCACGCGGTGGACGATCGTCGCGCCGAGCTGTGCCTTGATGTCGTCGCCGATGATCGCGACGCCGGCGTCTTCGAACTTCTTTGCCCAGACGGGGTTCGACGCGATGAAGACGGGAATGTTGTTGACGAACGCCACGCCGGCTTCGATCGCGCAGTCGGCATAGAATTCGGTCGCTTCCTGCGAACCGACGGGCAGGTAGTTCATCAGCACGTCGGCGCCCGACGCCTTCAGATC
Organism: Sphingomonas sp. CFBP 13714; assembly: GCF_014842205.1. Taxonomy (NCBI): domain Bacteria; kingdom Pseudomonadati; phylum Pseudomonadota; class Alphaproteobacteria; order Sphingomonadales; family Sphingomonadaceae; genus Sphingomonas; species Sphingomonas sp. CFBP 13714. The sequence goes on along the minus strand of NZ_JACYVG010000004.1, from coordinate 49,587 downwards.
CGCGATGACCTGCTCACGCGTCGGCTCTGCGGCGTCGGCGAGGAGGAAGGTGCGGTCGTCCTTGAAGTCCGACATGTGGTCGGCGACGCCGTCGAGCGTCTTGCCCATCTTCACGATGGTGCCGGTGTTGCCGACATTGGGGGCGAACACTGCGGTGCAGTTGGGCTTGGCGAAGATCGCCTCCGCGACGTCCTTGCCGACCTTGCGACGATCGACGTCCCAGGCCGCGACGACCTTGATGTCGCTCGGCTTGTAGCCACCCATGTCGAAATGCATCAGGCCGACCTGGTCGTTTGCCCCCTCGCGATAATGCTCGAGACCCTGGACGAGCGAGCTCGCGCAGTTGCCGATGCCGACCACGGCGATCCGAATGCTATTCATTACTGACCCTGTTCCTTACGAAAGATGCATGCGCGACGCGGTCTTCGATCGCGGCGGTGTGGTATTACGGACGAAAGCCCGTTCGACACGACGGTGCCAGACGAGCCCGACGATGGCGACGAGCGTCAGAGGGACGATCTCGAACCACCAGAAGATGCGCGGGTTGCTTGCAAAGCAGGCGACGAAGATCGCCCATACTCTGACATTCGCGGTTAGCAAGGCCATGAAGCGCAATGGCGCCACTGCGCGCGCGGCATAGCTCTGGCCGAGCGCGACAGGATCGCTGGCCTGACCGAGCGTGCGTTCGAACGGCATCGCGATCCGGTCGATGCTGCCGGCCACTCCGTCATAGAAGCGGACGAGCGCGTTGCCGGTCGGCACGGGCGGCGCATCGAGTGCGACACCGCGGATCCGGCGATGGAAGCGCGAGCGCTCACCCTCGTACATGTTCGACTGCACCGCGTGCGCGCCACCGGCCGCAACCGCGAGGATCCAGGCCTCTGGCGTGTCGATGGTAAGGGCCAGCGAGATGTAGATCAGCGCGAACACGCCGTGATCGCATAGACCATCCAGCATCCGCCCGAGCGGGCTCGCGGTCTTGGTCGCGCGGGCGACCATGCCGTCGAGGCCATCGGCGATCAGCCACCCGATCGACAGGGCCAGGCCGACCAGTGCCAAAGCGGGATTGCCCCAATGCGTATAGGCCAGCGCAGCAGCGCCCCCCAGGACCAGTCCCGCCACCGACACCGTGTTCGCCGAGATGCGACGCGCGAGTGCGAGGGGCAAAAGCGCGCGGCCTGCCGGGTGAATCAGCCAAAGGTTAGATGGGATCTCGATCCGGCGATCGCGCGATCCATCCGGTGGAGCCACTGTCATAGGATTTTCATAATGCGCGCGGCACGCAATTTATGCAAGGTCGCCCGGCTCGGCCCGCGGAACGGCTGAGCGCAATTCGTCGATCCAGACCCGCGCGGTTCCGTCCGACGGTGCGCGCCAGTCGCCGCGCGGCGACAATGCGCCGCCCGCCGAGACCTTCGGTCCGTTCGGCAATGCGGATCGCTTGAACTGGCTCGTCGCGAAAAAGCGCTGAAGAAACCTTTCGAGCCATGCGGTTATCGTCGGCAGGTCATAGGCGACGCGGCCAGCCGCCGGCAGGTCCGCGGGCCATGCCCCGCTCTCCGCATCGCGCCAGGCATGCCAGGCGAGAAACGCGATCTTAGACGGCGCAAGGCCGTAGCGGACCACGTAATGCGCGAAGAAATCGTTCAGCGCATAAGGTCCGATCATCGATTCGGTGCTTTGCAGCGCGCCGTCCGCCCCCGCGGGGACGAGTTCGGGAGAGATTTCCTGCGCGACGATCGTCGACAGGATCGCATCGGTTGCCTCGTCATACTGGCCGGTCCGAATGCACCAGCGGATCAGGAACTGGATCAGAGTCTTGGGCACGCCCGCGTTGACCGCATAATGGCTCATCTGGTCGCCGACGCCGTAGGTGCACCAGCCCAGCGCCATCTCACTCAGGTCGCCCGTGCCGACCACGATCCCGCCGCGCTGGTTGGCGAGACGGAACAGATAATCGGTCCGCAACCCCGCCTGGACGTTCTCGAAGGTGATGTCATATGCCGGGGCGCCATCGGCAAAGGGATGCCGCATGTCCTCGAGCATGCGCCGCGCCGCGGGGCGGATGTCGATTTCCTCCGCGGTGATGCCCAGCGCGCGCATCAGCGCCCAGGCATTCGCCTTCGTGCCCTCGCCCGTCGCGAAGCCGGGCATGGTGAAGCCGAGGATGTCGGCACGCGGGCGGCCAAGCCGGTCCATCGCCTTGGCCGCGACGATCAGCGCATGCGTCGAGTCGAGCCCGCCCGACACGCCGATCACCAGCGTGCGGGCGTGCGCCGCCTCGAGCCGCTTCGCCAGCGCCTCCACCTGGATGTTGAACGCTTCGTAACAATCCTCGTCGCGGCGGGCGGGATCATTGGGGACGAACGGGAAGCGGGGGACGACGCGTTCGAGCCCGACGTCCGCGACGGCAGGATCGGGCAGGTGATCGAACGCGATCCGCCGGACGCGCGTCTCGGGATGCCCCGCAAACGTCGCCGCGTCGTTGAACGTGCCGGTCCGCAGCCGTTCCTGCGCGATCCGCTCGCAATCGACGTCCGCGACGACCAGATCCGGCTCGGTCGCGAAGCGGCGTGATTGGGCAAGCTGTTCGCCGAGCTCGTGGATCAGCCCCTGGCCGTCCCATGCGACCTCGGTCGTGCTCTCGCCCGGGCCCGCCGCGGAATAGACATAGGCGCATACCGCGCGCGCCGACTGCGCCGCCGCCAGCATCTCGCGCTCGCGCGCCTTGCCGATGACGATGTTCGACGCGGACAGGTTGCAGCAGATTAGAGCACCGGCCAGCGCACCCGCGGTCGATGGCGGGGTGGGGGCCCAGTAATCCTCGCAGATCTCCGCATGGACCACGAAGCCGGGCAGGTCGCGCGCCGCAAAGATCAGGTCGGTGCCGAACGGCACGGACTCGCCGCCGAGTTCGATCGACAGCCCCGTCAGTCCCGCTCCGCTCGCGAACCAGCGCTTTTCGTAGAATTCGCGGTAATTGGGCAAAAAGGTCTTGGGCACGACCCCGAGCACGCGACCGCGCGCGATCGCCACCGCGCAATTATACAGCCGCCCCGCGCGCACCAGCGCCGCGCCGACCAGCAGCACCGGCCGCAGCGTCGCACTCGCCGCGACGACGCTATCGATCGCCGCCAGCGTCGCACGCTGCTGCGCGGTCTGCAGATGCAGGTCGTCGAGTGCGTAGGAGGTGAGGTTGAGTTCGGGAAAGACGACGAGGTCGACATGCTGGGCATCCGCCTGCGTCGCCAGTGCGATCGTTGCCGCGGCATTGGCGGCGGTATCCCCGACCGATGCCCGCGGGGTCGCTGCGGCAACCCGGATCAGGCCGTGCGTGTGGATCGCGTAGAATGGGTGCGTCATGCCCCCATCGTTAAACGCGCGGGGCAGTTCATGCTACCGGCTTCACCGGCCGGATATGCTGAGGCTGCCTCAGGGGGCGCTCTGCGCAGAGGTGGAGGCAATGACCCCCTGCACGGCACGGGCGCGCCGGCGTTCGAGCTTCTGCCGTTCGGAGATCTGATAGGTCTTCGCAATCCGGTACCGCTGCTGCTTCGTCTTCGCGTCGACACTCCCCAGCGCGAGAATGCCGACAAATGCGAGGATCGCGAATAAGAGGGTAATGAGGTTCAGTTGTCGCGCTTCTGCAGCCTTGTCCGTCATCATCCCGCTCCCATCGCCTGCCGTCATCGGACCCGACGGGTCTTTCACAGCAACCCGCCGAAAAGCCTTCTATGTCCGCAACTTGTCTTGGTCATTCCGTACATCGTACAGCCATTTCGCGGCGTCGAGGTTCCACCGTCCCTGGCGAAAATCAGCACCGTGGCCGCCATTGCGCGATCGGCAGGCAGATCTGCTATCGGGACTGACAGGCGATGGCGCGCGGGGTGCGTGGCAGGGTGTTTTATGGGGAAGCGATTTTGACGATCACGCTGTTCGGGATCAGGAACTGCGACACGATGAAGAAAGCGCGTGCGTGGCTTGATGCGCATGACGTCGCCTATGTGTTTCATGACTACAAGACCGCCGGGATCGATGACGCGCGGCTGCGGGACTGGATCGGCCGGGTCGGGTGGGAGCCGTTGCTCAACCGCGCCGGCACCACGTTCCGGAAACTGCCCGAGTCTGACCGCGCCGATCTGGACGCGGACAAGGCGGTCGCGCTGATGCTTGCGCAGCCGTCGATGATCAAACGCCCCGTGCTCGATACCGGCGAGACGCTGCTGGTCGGGTTCAAGCCCGAGCGGTATGAGGCGGCGGGGCTGGGGACCGCCTGAAGGAGACGAACATGCCTGTCGCTACATGGAACGGCCAAGAGATCGCCCGGTCCGACGATACCGTCGTCGTCGAGGGCAATCACTATTTCCCCGCGGACAGCGTCGATCCCGCGCTGCTCGTAGACAGCGCGACGCAGTCGAACTGTCCGTGGAAGGGCACCGCGCGCTACAAGACGCTGGTCGTCGACGGCAAACGGAACGTCGATGCGGTCTGGTACTATCCCGATCCCAAATCCGCCGCGGCCGAGATCAAGGATCGCTATGCCTTCTGGAAGGGCGTGACGGTCGGCTGAGCCGCGCCGCCTGGGCGGGCGCGACCGGGCGGGCTGGGCGAGCGGCGTCGGCTTCGCTAGAACGCGCGCCCATGTCCACGACCTACACGCTCGACACCGCGACGAGTCGCGCCAACCCGACGCCCGCCCCGCTCAAGCGGCTGACGATCCCCGCGATCCGCCGGCAAAAGGGGCAGGTGCCGCTCGTCATGCTCACCGCCTATACGGTGCGCAACGCGCAGCTGCTCGATCCGCATTGCGACATGCTGCTGGTCGGCGACAGCCTGGGGCAGGTGATCTATGGCCTGCCCTCGACCGTGCCCGTCACGCTCGAGATGATGGCGGCGCACGGCGCGGCGGTGGTGCGCGGCAGCTATCACGCGGTGGTCGTGATCGACATGCCGTTCGGCAGCTATGAAGCGTCTCCCGAAAAGGCGTTCGAAAGCGCCGCCTGGCTGCTGAAGCAGACCGGCGCGGCGGCGGTGAAGCTCGAGGGCGGTACCGCGATGGCGCCGACCGTGCAGTTCCTGGTCGAGCGCGGGATTCCGGTGATGGGGCATGTCGGCCTCACCCCGCAGGCGGTCAACGTGCTGGGCGGCTATGGCGCGCGCGGCCGTACGCCCGAAGAGGCGGCGAAGATCGTCGCGGATGCCAAGGCCGTTGCCGAGGCGGGCGCATTCGCGCTGGTGATCGAGGGCGTCGTCGAGCCGATCGCGATCGAGATCACGCGCGCGGTCGCCTGTCCGACGATCGGCATCGGCGCATCGGTCGAGTGCGATGGCCAGGTGCTTGTTGCCGAGGACATGCTCGGCCTGTTCGACCGTACCGCCAAGTTCGTGAAACGGTTCGAGGATCTCGCCGCCAAGATCTCGGGCGCGGCGGAGACCTATGCCGACGAGGTTCGCGCCCGCGCCTTTCCGGGACCCGACCAGAGCTATGCGCCGCGCGCCGGCACGGTGGATTGATCCGGCTTTTGTTTCGGACGCGTGGCGGCTAAGGTCCGCGCCATTCCATCATCCCCCGATTTCCTTTCCTCCCTTTGTCTCCGGAGTCACCCTTGGCCCTGCCGCCGAAAACCGATGAAGCGTTCCTCCGCGAGGTCGACGAAGAACTGCGCCGCGACCAGCTCGCGGGTTTCTGGACGACCTGGGGCAAATGGGTCGCGCTCGGGGTGGTCGCAGCACTCGTCGCGCTGGCCGGATTCCTCTATTATCAACACCGCACCGAAACCCAGGCGGGTGTCGAGGGCGAGCAGCTCCAGGCCGCTTATGACGCGCTGGCCGCGGACAAGGTCGCCGAGGCGAACACGACGCTGACCAAGCTCGCCGCGTCCGACCGTGCCGGTTACAGCGCGCTGGCGCGGTTCACGGAAGCGGATATCCTTCTCCAGAAAGAGGATATGAAGGGCGCTACGGCCAAGCTGGCGGCGATCGCCGCTGACACGTCGGTCGCCAAGCCGTTCCGCGACCTGGCGCTGGTCCGGCAGACGTCGGCGGAATATGACACGCTCAAGCCGCAGGTCGTGGTCGAGCGGCTGCGTCCGCTTGCGGTGACGGGCAACCCCTGGCTCGGCAGCGCGGGCGAGATGGTCGCGGTCGCCTATGTCCGGATGAACCAGACCAAGCAGGCAGGGACGCTTTTCGGCCAGATCGCGGCTGATCCCGGCGTGCCCGAGACGATTCGTCAACGCGCTGTTCAGATGGCCGGTGTACTGGGCGTCGACGCCGTTGCCAGCACCGGGACGGCCGGGACCGCCGCTGCTGCTGCATCAAACGAGGATACCAACGCGCAATGACGAAGTCTTATCGGGTGACGGTCGCGGTGGCTGCGCTCATGGCCTTGAGCGGCTGCGGCATTTTCAAGGGTGGCGTCAAGAAGACCCCGACGGTCGGAAACCGGGTATCGATCCTGACCTCCGAAAACGGGGTCGAGACCGACGCGACGATCGCCGATGTGCAGGTCCTCCTGCCGGCCCCCTCGGTCAACGACGCCTGGGCACAGCCGGGCGGCAATCCCGCGAAGTCGATGGGCCAGCTTGCGCTCGCTGCGCAGCCCACCAAGGCATGGCAGGCCTCGATCGACGGTGGCTCCAACCGCGAACGCATGGCCGCGCCGCCCGTCGTCGGTGAGAACAAGCTGTTCGTGATGGACGTCCACGGCGTCGCGCATGCGTTCAAGTCCGACACCGGCGGGGCGTTGTGGACCACGCCGATCACCGAGGGCAAGATCAACCAGTCTGCGCGGTTCGGCGGCGGCGTGAGCTATGACGACGGCAAGGTCTATGCGACCGACGGCGTCGGCGATGTGGTCGCGATGAACGCGTCGGATGGCGCGATCCTGTGGCGCGCCAAGCCCGGCGGCCCGCTGCGTGGCTCGCCGACCGTGTCGAACGGTGCGGTCTATGTCCTGACGCAGGACAACCAGATCTTCTCGCTCAACCAGGGTGACGGCAAGGTCCAGTGGGTCCAGTCGGGCACGCTCGAGACGCAGGGCGTGTTCGGCGTCGCGGCACCCGCGGTCAGCCAGGGCACGGTCGTCTCGGGCTTCTCAAGCGGCGAACTCAGCGCCTATCGCTACGAGAATGGCCGTATCCTGTGGCAGGACGCGTTGTCGCGCACGTCGATCACCACATCGGTGTCGAGCCTGTCGGATATCGACGCGGCACCCGTCATCGATGGCGGCCGTGTCTATGCGGTCGGGCAGGGCGGGCGCATGGTCGCGCTCGAGCTCTCGACCGGCCAGCGTCTGTGGGAACAGAATTTCGCGGGCATCTCGACCCCCTGGATCGCGGGCGAATGGCTGTTCGTGGTCACCGACGATGCGCGGCTGGTCTGCCTGTCGCGGTCGAACGGCAAGGCACGCTGGATCGCGCAGCTGCAGCGGTTCGATAACGAGAAGAAGAAGAAGGGGCCGGTGACCTGGTATGGCCCGATCCTGGCGGGCGGACGCCTGATCCTGACCAATTCGCGCGGAGAGATCGTTTCGGTCAATCCGGGCGATGGCGCGGTCGGCAGCACGATCGAGACCAAGACGCCGTTCACGCTGCCGCCGATCGTCGCAAACTCGACGCTCTACACGCTCGACCAGAAGGGCAAGATCACCGCCTATCGGTGAGCCATCACCCCTCTCCCGGTGGGAGAGGGGTAACAGGTGACGACGGAGCGTTCCCGCGCTAAGGGCACGGCATGTCCAAACTCCCTGTGGTCGCAATCGTCGGCCGCCCCAATGTCGGCAAGTCGACCCTGTTCAACCGCCTCGTCGGCAAGAAGCTTGCGCTGGTCGACGACCGGCCCGGCGTCACGCGCGATCGCCGCGAGGGCGATGCGTCGCTGATCGGGCTCGATTTCCGCATCATCGATACCGCCGGATATGAGGATCACGACGCGCAGACGCTGCCCGGGCGGATGCGTCAGCAGACCGAGGCTGCGGTCGGCCAGGCCGATGTCGCATTGTTCCTGTTCGACGCGCGCGCCGGCATCGTGCCGCTCGACGAGGAGATCGCCCGCTGGCTTCGCACCGCCGACGTGCCGGTCGTGCTCGTCGCCAACAAGGCCGAGGGCCGCGCGGGCAATGATGGCGTGCTTGAGTCGCTGGCGCTCGGCTTCGGCGATCCGGTCGAACTGTCCGCCGAGCATGGCGAGGGCATGGGCGACCTGTTCGAGGCGTTGCTCCCGCTGCTCGAAGGCAAGGACGAGGTTCCCGAAGAACAGCCCGACAATGAATATGAGGGGCCGCTGAAGCTCGCGATCGTCGGACGTCCGAACGCGGGCAAGTCGACCCTGGTCAACCGCATCTTGGGCGAAGACCGGATGATCACCGGTCCCGAGGCCGGCATCACGCGCGACTCGATCAGCGTCGATTACGACTGGCATCCGACCGGCGGCGAATCGCGCCAGGTCCGGCTGATCGATACGGCGGGCATGCGCAAGCGTGCCAAGGTCCAGGACAAGCTCGAGAAGATGTCGGTCGAGGACGCGCTCCACGCGGTCGACTTCGCCGAGGTCGTCGTGCTGCTGCTCGACGCGACGCTGGGGCTCGAGGCGCAGGATCTGCGGATTGCCGACAAGGTGCTGCAGGAGGGCCGTGCGCTCGTCATCGCGCTGAACAAATGGGATATCGCGGAAAGCGCGTCGTCGCTGTTCAACGGCGTCAAGCGCGCGCTCGAGGACGGCCTCAGCCAGGTCAAGGGCGTCACCGTGATGACCGTGTCGGGCGCGACCGGCAAGGGCATCGACCAGCTGCTTCAGGCCTGTTTCGACACGCGGGATGCCTGGTCGAAGCGCGTCGGCACCGGCGAGCTCAACCGCTGGTTCGAACGCGCGATCGAGGCGACGCCGCCACCGGCCCCGGGCGGCAAGCGGATCAAGATGCGCTATGTCACGCAGGTCAAGACGCGTCCGCCGAGCTTCGTGATCTTCGGCACGCGCGTCGACCAGCTGCCGGCGAGCTATGAGCGCTATCTGGTCAATTCGATGCGCAAGGATCTGGGCTTCGGCGCGGTGCCGGTCCGGCTGATGTTCCGCGCGCCGAAGAATCCGTACGACGATAATCGCGGCGGCGGCGGCGGCTACTAGACGGTGGCGTCCGGGGTGGTCCGGATCGACGCGCGGGGCATGCAGTGCCCCTGGCCCGCGATGCGGCTGGCCAGAACGCTGCGTCAGGCGGGCGAGGGATCAGGCTCGGACGGGATGTCGGCCAGTGTTCGGATCGAGGTCCGCGCCGATGATCCGCGTGCGCCTGCCGAGCTGGCGGCGGTCGCCGCAGCGGCGGGCGCGGACATGGCGATCATTTCCGATCCAGTCGCGCCAATATTTGTCGTGACACGCGGGTCCGACAGCAACAATGTCTTTACGGAATAGCGATAGGCTGACCGTCGACGTTCATGGCGGGCCGGCCAAACGGGAGTAGGCGTCAGTGTCATTCGAAGGAAACACCCTGGTCGACTGGCCGGCGTTTCAACAGGCCCGCAGCGAGCTTGGCGGCGGGTTCATTCGCATCCTCGGCTATTTCCGCGAAGACGGCGTGAAATCGGTCGCGACGATCGAAGCGGCGATGCGCGCCGGCAGCGCGGCGGCGCTGATCATTCCCGCGCATACATTGAAGGGCGAGGCGCGCCAGTTCGGCGCCGAGCCGCTGGCCGATCTCGCTGAGACGATCGAGACGATCGCACGCGACTGTGTCGAGCTTCACGATACCCCGGACGCCGCGCTCGAGCATGTCGCGCGGTTGCGGCCGCTGTTCGGCGAGACGCTGACGCTTCTCGAGCGCGAGGCCAATCCGCTGGTCCCTCGCCGTCCCGCGGCGGGCGGGTTCGGACGGCGTGCCGTCCCATCGGGGTTTGGCGCCGAATAAGCACACCGCCGGCGCGCGCTGCCGGTCGCCGCGGACGACGACCGGCAGACGAGCTCAGCCCTTCAGATAGGGTGCCGCACCGGCCTTGGGCGAATCATGCTCGGAGATCGAGTTGAGCTGGATGTAGTTGTGGATGCCCATCCGCGCGATCATCTCGAACTGGCGTTCGATCGTGTCGACATGCTCTTCCTCGCTGGCGAGGATGCGCGCGAACAGGTCGCGGCTGATATAGTCCTTCACCTCTTCGCAATAGGCGATCGCGCTCTTCAGCTGGATCGTCGCCTCGACTTCTAGCGCGAGGTCCGACTTCAGAACCTCCTCGACGGTCTCGCCGATGCGCAGGCGGCCGAGCAGCTGGAAATTGGGCAGGCCATCGAGAAACAGGATGCGCTCCGACAACCAGTCGGCATGCTTCATCTCGTCGATCGACTCCATGCGCTCATACTGGGCGAGCTTGTAGACGCCCCAATGCTCGAGCATCCGATAATGGAGCCAATATTGGTTGACCGCGGTCAACTCGTTCTTGAGCGCCTCGTTCAGGAAATCAATTACCGTGGGATCGCCGCGCATTGCCATAACTCCGTCACCTCTGAGCGGCATGTAGCGGTTTTACATTCGTGGCGGCAAGGGCGACGGGACCGCGCCGTGTGGCGCCGCGCCAGGTTAGGCTGCGGCGCGTTCCTCGTTGATGATCGCCCGGGCGACCGACGTGCACTGACCGCATTTCGGCTGGCGACCCAGCGAGCGGAACGCCTGGCAGGGCGTCGTGCACCCGCCCCGCGCGCAGCTGCGAACGTCGGATTCTCGAATGGCATTGCAGACGCAGACGACCATGGAAGCTCCCTCGTGAGAGCTTCCAATTAGCGATAATGCGAACCAGTCGCAAGCGCTTTTGCGTCTGACTCGCAACTAATGCCGCGTTGGCGTTCAGGCCAGCGCGGCATCGGCCCCCATCAAATTCGGGAAGAAGCCTTCATGCGCGGCGCGCAGCGTGTCGAGTGCGATCACGTCGTCGCGGTCGGGGCGTTCGAAGATCAGGCGCTTGCCGCCGGTGCGGCCCAGTGGTTCGGCCTCGACATCGGCCGCATGCGCGGCGCCGAGGAAGTCGAGCAGCGCGTGATCCTCGACGGTGACGATATAGACGCCCTGGTCCTCCGCGAAGAACGCGCGGGCGCAGTCGAAGGGCTGCTTGCGGTCGATCATCGCACCAATGCCGCCCGCGAGCGCCATTTCGGCCAGGGTCACGGCGATGCCGCCGTCCGAGACGTCGTGAACCGCCGACAGCTGGCCCTCGGCGATCGCGTTGCGGATGAGGTCGCCGACGCGACGCTCCGCCGCCAGATCGACCGCGGGCGGGGGGCCTTCCTCGCGGCCATGGCATTCGCGCAGCCACAGCGACTGGCCGAGATGGCCGTGCCGCGTGCCGACCGCGAGGATGATGTCGCCCGAGCCTTTGAACGCGATCGTCGCATTCTTCTGCCAGTCGGCGAGCAGGCCGATCGCACCGATCGCAGGCGTCGGCAGAATCGCCGAGCCGCCGCCGGTCGCCTTGGATTCATTGTAGAGCGAGACGTTGCCCGAGACGATCGGGAAGTCGAGCGCGATGCACGCGTCGCTCATCCCCTCGAGGCAGCCGACGATCTGGCCCATGATCTCGGGGCGCTGCGGGTTGGCGAAGTTGAGGCAGTTGGTGACCGCCAGCGGCAGCGCGCCGACCGCGGTGAGGTTGCGCCATGCCTCGGCGACCGCCTGCTTGCCGCCCTCGACGGGATCGGCGAAGCAATAGCGCGGCGTGCAGTCGGTGGTCATCGCCAGCGCCTTTTGCGTGCCATGGACGCGGACGACCGCGGCGTCGCCACCGGGGCGCTGGACGGTGTCGGCGCCGACCATGTGGTCATACTGCTCCCAGATCCAGCGGCGCGAGGCGATGTCGGGCGAGCCCATCAGCGTCACCAGATCGGCGGCGATGTCGTTGCTGTGCGGCACGTTTTCGAGCGGCGCGGGCTTGGGTGTCGGCACGTGCGGGCGATCGTAGAGCGGTGCCTCGTCGGCCAGCGGCCCGAGCGGAATGTCGCAAACCGTCTCGCCCTTGAACGTCAGCACCATGCGGCCGGTGTCGGTGACGCGGCCGATCACCGCGAAATCGAGCTCCCACTTCTTGAAGATCGCCTCGGCCTCGGCCTCGCGGCCGGGCTTCAGCACCATGAGCATCCGCTCCTGGCTTTCACTCAGCATCATCTCGTACGGCGTCATGCCCGTTTCGCGCTGCGGCACGTCGTCCATGACGAGTTCGATGCCGACTCCGCCCTTCGACGCCATCTCGACCGACGAGGAGGTGAGGCCGGCGGCGCCCATGTCCTGGATCGCGACGATGACGTCGGTCGCCATCAGTTCGAGACAGGCCTCGATCAGCAGCTTTTCGGTGAAGGGATCGCCGACCTGGACGGTCGGGCGCTTGGCATCCGAATCCTCGCCGAAGTCCGCGCTGGCCATCGTCGCGCCGTGGATGCCGTCGCGACCGGTCTTGGAGCCGACATAGACGATCGGATTGCCGATGCCGCTGGCGGCCGAATAGAAGATCTTGTCCTGATCGGCGATCCCGACGGTCATCGCGTTGACCAGGATGTTGCCGTCATAGGCCGCGTGAAAGTTCACCTCGCCGCCGACCGTCGGCACGCCGACGCAATTGCCATAGCCGCCGATGCCGTGGACCACGCCCGAGATCAGGTGGCGCATCTTGGGGTGATCGGGCCGGCCGAAGCGCAGCGCGTTCATGTTGGCGATCGGCCGCGCGCCCATCGTGAAGACGTCGCGCAGGATGCCGCCGACGCCGGTTGCCGCGCCCTGATAGGGTTCGATGTAGGACGGGTGGTTGTGACTCTCCATCTTGAAGATCGCCGCCTGATTGTCGCCGATATCGACAACGCCGGCATTCTCGCCCGGGCCGCAGATGACGCGCTCGCCCTTGGTGGGCAGCTTCATCAGGTGGATCTTGCTCGACTTGTAGCTGCAATGCTCGGACCACATCACCGAGAAGATGCCAAGCTCGACGAGATTGGGCTCGCGGCCGATCGCGTGGAGCACGCGCTCATATTCTTCGGGGGACAGGCCGTGGTCGGCGACGATCTGCGGTGTGATCTCGGTCATGGGGCGGGCTTTAGCGGGGTGGGGGGCGACTTGCCAGCGTCGATCCTGCTCGAAGCGCGAGGGACTGGCGACGTGCAATTGCCATGTCATCAAACGGCGTCAGACTTCCCGTCGATACCGCCCGGTATATGGCAGGGCGGTCGTCATTCGGGGGGGGGGGGTAAATGAAGCTCGCGTCGATACTGGCGATTGCGGCGCTGGGGAGCACGGCGATGCAACTGCCCGCGCAGGCACCGACGAGTTTCTGCGAGCGGCTTGCTCCCAAACTCAACATGAAGCAGGCCGGATCGAAGCCCGCGCGGGCCACCGAATGGCGCGTCAATACGATGGGTCTTGGATCGCATCTGTTTGGCGGGTCGTCGATGGTGTCGTTCATGGTCCGGCCGTCGGGCGAGCAGACCCAGGCGGCCTATGACAAGGCGACGAAGGCCTGCAGCCAGTCGCCCAAGGGTATCCTGTGCCGGATCGAGGGGCCGGCCGAGCTGACGGTGCAGACCAAGGGTGGCGAAGCAAAGGGCGATGCGGCCGCCGGTGAAAGCGCCGAGGTGGAGTTGCGGAAGGCTGCGATCCTCTGCCGCGACCTGTAGTCGTCATCCCACTTTGCGTCGTCATTCTGACGGACGTCAGGATCTAGGGTAACGAGATACGCGCCTTGCGGCTCTGGATCCTGACTTTCGTCAGGATAACGGGAGGGGGGCGATTGCGCCCCCCTCCCGTGCGTATCACCCGTAGGGCGGCTGCGTGTAACCCTTCGGACTGAGCGTGAAGATGTCGCGGCCGGTCTCGGTGATGCCGATCGAGTGCTCGAACTGCGCCGACAGCGAACGGTCGCGCGTCACCGCGGTCCAGCCATCGTCGAGCAATTTCACGTCGGGGCGGCCGATGTTGATCATCGGTTCGATCGTGAAGATCATGCCGGGGCGCAGTTCGGGTCCGGTGCCGGGCTTGCCGACATGGACGACCTCGGGCGCGTCGTGGAACAGGCGGCCGACGCCGTGGCCGCAGAAATCGCGGACCACGCCGTAGCGGTGCTTCTCGGCATGACGCTGGATCGCATGCGCGACGTCGCCCATGCGGTTGCCGGGCTTGGCCTGCTCGATGCCGAGCATCAGGCATTCATAGGTCACCTCGACGAGGCGCCGTGCCTTGATCGGCACGTCGCCGATCAGGTACATCCGGCTCGTGTCGCCGTGCCAGCCGTCGAGCAAGGGCGTGACGTCGACATTGACGATATCGCCGGACTTCAGCGCCTTCTCACTCGGGATGCCGTGGCAGACGACATGGTTGATCGAGATGCAGACGCTGTGGGTATAGCCGCGATAGCCGAGCGTCGCCGGCACCGCGCCGGCGGCAGTAACGAAGTCGTAGATCAGCCGGTCGATCTCGGCAGTGGTCACGCCCGGCACCATGTGCGGGACGATCATGTCGAGCGTCTCGGCGGCAAGCCGGCCGGCCTTCATCATGCCTTCGAAGGCGGCGGGGCCGTGGAGCTTGATGGCGCCGGTGCGCGCGTCCGGCGCGTCGGACGTGACGGTTACATATTCGGTCATGGCGAGCGATATAGCGTGGCGGCGCAACTTTTGCGAGGCTATGCGAAGGGCCATGACACAGGAACGCATCTGGACGGCCGCACTGACGATCATCGGCGACGAGATCCTGTCGGGCCGCACGCAGGACAAGAACGTCGCGCAGATCGCGGCCTGGCTCAATGTGCAGGGCATCCGGCTGGCCGAAGTGCGCGTCGTCGCCGACCGGACCGAGGCGATCGTCGAGGCGGTGAACACCCTGCGCGCACGCAACGACTATCTGTTCACCACGGGCGGGATCGGCCCGACGCATGACGACATCACTGTCGACTCGATCGCCGAGGCGCTGGGCGTCGCGGTCGAGCATCATCCGCGCGCGATGGCGGTGCTTGAGGCCTATTATGCGACCCGCGGCGGGCTGACCGAAGCGCGTGCGCGGATGGCGCGCGTGCCGGTCGGTGCGGACCTGATCGACAACAAGGTGTCGGGCGCGCCGGGGATCCGGATCGGCAACATCTTCATCATGGCGGGGGTGCCGCACATCACCGCCGGCATGCTCGACGCGCTCACCGGCACGCTCGAGGGCGGACGCCCGGTCGTGTCGAAGACGATCGGCTGCTGGGTGGCGGAGAGCGAAGTTGCCGATTTGCTGCGCGATGCCGAGAAGGCGCATGACGGCGTCGCGGTCGGCAGCTACCCGTTTTTCCGCGACGGCCGGACGGGCGCGAATTTCGTCGTGCGCAGCGCGGATGCCGCGCTGGTCGATCGCTGCATCGCCGATCTGGTCAGCGCGCTCGAGGCGACCGGTCGCGTGGTGACACCCGAAGGCATCTGATGCCGCGGGCGTACTCCACGCTGGTGGACGGCCGGCTGGGCCGAGTCGCTTGCAAAGCACGGCAATACCCGTCAGCCTTCGTAAAAATACGAAGGAGAGGCTGGATGACTGCAAGCAATCTGATGCTGATGATCGTGGGCTGTATGGCGGTGTTGCCGCTGGTGGCGCTCGCCTTCGTGATGTGGCGGCCGGTGTCAAAGCCCGTCGACTGAGGGGCTTCCCGCCGTGTGCACGTCGGTCGTGCGCGCGGCTCGCTCCGTCTGCCAAGTCCGGTGCCGATGCCAAGCGTGATTGACAGGCGCGGTCGGAGAGCTACCCCGGTGGCATGGTTACCCGACAGACCCGCAACCCGGTGCTCGCGTCCGAACTCGACCGCTTCATCGATGCCCGAGTAATTGCCGGCACCGGCACCAGCGCCGATGCGGTTGCCGCTGAGACCCTGACGCTGCTGCGCGACCGGCTGGGGCGATCCGGCGCCGCCACCCCGGTGGCCTGGCCGATCGCCGGCGGGGCATGTGGCGCAGCGATACGAGCGCATGACTGGAGCGCGACGCCGCTCGGCGCGATCGACACCTGGTCCCCGCAGCTTCGCTCGACCGTCAATACGGTGGTCAACTCGCCCGTCGCCAAGGTGCTGATGTGGGGCGCCGACGGCCTGATGCTCTATAATGACGGCTATGCCAGGATCGCGGGCGGCAAGCATCCGGCTGCGATCGGTGCGCGCGCCGTCGACGTCTGGCCCGAGCAGGCGGACTTCAACCGCCACGTGCTGGGCGAGGTGATGCGCGGCGAGGTCATGCTGTTTCGCGACCAGCCGATGACTCTCCACCATGACGGCGCGGCGCACGCGGTGACGCTCGATCTCTTCTACACCCCGGTGCATGATTTCGACGGCAGCGTCGGTGGCGTGCTGGGAACGGTCATCGACAACAGCGAGCGGGTGGCGGCGGAACGGCAGCTGGCGCGGAGCGAATCGGAGCTGCGGATCGTCACCGACGCGCTGCCCGTGCTGATTTCCTATATCGATCGAGATTATGTCTATCGGTTCGCCAACAGCTTTTACGAGGACTGGGTCGGGCTGACACCCGCCCAGATCGTCGGACGGCATGTCCGCGACGTCATCGGGCAGCCTGCCTTTGCGGTACGGCAGCCGATGATGGACCGGGCTCTGGCCGGCGAGACGGTGACCGCCGATGCGCGGCTGCCGCACCGCGACGGCGGCGACCGCGCGTCCGAACTGCGTTACATCCCGCGGGTCGAGCCCGATGGCGCGATCAACGGCTTCTACGTGCTGGTCTTCGACGTAGAGGAGCGCGTCAATCGCACGCTGCAGCTCGAACGACAGATCAGCCACCGCGAACGCGCCGAACGCCAGCTGCGCGTTCTCAACGAGACGCTCGAGGCGCGCGTCATCCGCGAGATCGAGGAGCGTCGGCTTGCCGAAGCGGGGCTCGCCCAGGCGCAGAAGATGGAGACGATCGGCAAGCTGACCGGCGGTGTCGCGCACGACTTCAACAACCTGCTCCAGGTCGTCTCGGGCAATCTGCAGCTGCTCGGCAAGGACATTGCAGGGAATGCGCGTGCCGAGCGTCGGGTCAGCAACGCGATGGCGGGGATCGAACGCGGCGCCAAGCTCGCCGCACAGCTGCTCGCCTTCGGCCGACGCCAGGCGCTCGAACCCAAGGTGGTCAACGTCACGCGGTTCGTGCGCGGGATGGACGACATGCTGCGCCGTGCGATCGGCGAGGCGATCGAGGTGGAGACGGTCGTCGGCGGTGGGCTGTGGAACACGTTCATCGACCCGACGCAGATCGAGAATGCGCTGCTCAACCTCGCGATCAATGCACGCGACGCGATGGAGGGGCGCGGCAAGCTGACGATCGAGCTCGGCAATGCCAGCCTCGACGACGCCTATGCGCGCGGCCATCTGGAGGTCGCGGCGGGGCAATATGTCATGCTGGCGGTTACCGACACGGGCAGCGGCATGGCGCCCGACATCATCGACAAGGTGTTCGAGCCGTTCTTCTCGACCAAGAGCGAGGGCAAGGGATCCGGGCTCGGCCTGTCGATGGTCTATGGCTTCGTCAAACAATCGGGCGGCCATGTGAAGATCTACAGCGAGGTCGGCGAGGGCACGACGATCAAGCTCTATCTGCCGCGCGCGATGGGCCCCGAAGACGTCGAGGTCGCGACCAGCGGTGGGCCGATCATCGGCGGGACCGAGACCGTGCTGGTGGTCGAGGATGATGACGAGGTCCGTGCGACCGTCGTCGAGATGCTCGGCGACCTTGGCTATGGCGTGCTGAAAGCGGTCGACGCGGGCAGTGCGCTGAACGTCATCGAAAGCGGCGTGCCGATCGACATGCTCTTTACCGACGTGGTGATGCCGGGGACGCTGAAGAGCCCCGAGCTCGCCCGTCGCGCGCGCGAGCGGATCCCCGATCTCGCGGTGCTGTTCACGTCGGGCTATACGGAGAATTCGATCGTGCATGGCGGCCGGCTCGACGTCGGCGTCGAGCTGTTGTCCAAGCCCTATACGCGCGAGGCGCTCGCCCGGAAGTTCGAACAGGTTCTCGCCGGCCAGCGCGCGCGGCGGCGCACGGCGGAGGGTCACGAGGATGCGCCGCGGTCGGATGGAGACGTCCCGATCCGCGTCCTGCTCGTCGAGGATGACGCGGCGATCCGTGCGGGCGCGGCCGAGATGCTGCGCGATCTGGGCATGGCGGTGATCGAGGCGGTCAGCGCCGAAGCGGCGCTCGCGACGCTGCAGGCCCGCCCGGTCGATGTGCTGGTCAGCGACGTCAACCTGCCGGGGCTGTCCGGCCCGGAGCTTGCCGAAGCGGTCCGCATGCGTCGGCCGGGCATCGGGGTGGTGTTCGCAACCGGCGACAGCGAGGTCGCGCTCGTACCGTGGGATCCCCAGGCGATCCTGCTGCCGAAGCCCTATGGCGTCGAGGCACTTCGCTCGGCTGTAGTCAGGGCGGCGTCCAAGGCGGCGATCGACAGGCCAGCGCCGGCTGAGACTGCGGCCGAAGGACCTGTGCTAATGCAGATCGCGTCAGACGGACAGACCAGAGGGTAATCCTGACCGGCAGCGACCGTGCCGGGGGGAGGGGAGCGCGCGACGGAGGCGTGCGTGTCCCGGCGCCTAGCGCGTCGGCCAGACCATCATGCAGGTGTCGACAAGCTGATTGAGCTCGCCACAGGTGGCGCCCGATCCGCCCTGGATCGCCAGCCCCTGCATGACCGCGAACAGATAGCGCGCGAGAGCGGGCGACTCGAGACCGTCGGGGAACTCGCCCGCAGCCTTGGCCTCGTCGAACCGGCGGATCAGCGCAGCCTGCGACGACTCGCGGCGTTTGGCGACCTCGGCCTTGATCGGTTCGGCCTCGACGCCGCAGGCGACGCTGCTGATGATGCTCAGGCACCCCTTGGGATCGCAGGTGCTCGTCTGCATCTGGAGCGCCCCGCGCAGCAGCCGCTCGGCCACCGCCTTGGCGGTCGGCGCATCAAGCGCGGAGGTCATATAGGCGAGCTTTTCGCGTTCGTAGAGGTCAAGCGCCTTGTGAAACAACGCTTCCTTGTTGCCGAACGCGGCATAAAGGCTCGGTTTGGTGATCTTCATCTCGGCCGTGAGCTCGGCCATCGACGCCGCCTCATACCCGTTTCGCCAGAAAACGCGCAGCGCGGCCGCAAGCGCCTCCTCGAGATCGAACTCGCGGGGGCGGCCCTTGGGGGCGGTGAGCGTGCACAAGCTATTCATACCAGTCGGTATATAGGCACAAGTGGAAAAACGTCCAGTATCCCGGACGTTCCGGGACCGATCGACCGGATCCCGCGCGTCGAACATCCGCGCCGCCCGCGCGTTGGGCGGGGCAGTACCGGCGGCTGATCCTGCTGCGGTCGGACAAGGGATTATGATCATGAGAATCGGGTTTATCGGTCTGGGCCAGATGGGGCATGCGATGGCCACCAATTTGGTCGAGGCGGGTCATGAGGTGACGGTGTGGAACCGCTCGCCGGACAAGGCCGATGCGCTGGTCGAACGTGGCGCGACTCGCGCCGCGACGCCCGCCGAAGCGGCGCAGGGCGACGTGGTGATGACGATGCTGGCGGACGATGCCGCGCTGGAAGCGGTGGTCTACGGCGATGACGGGATCCTCGGTGCGCCGGCGGTCCATGTATCGCACAGCACGATCAGCGTCGCGCTGGCGGAGCGGCTGACGGCGGACCAGGACGGGGCCGGTGGCTATGTCGCGGCCCCCGTCTTCGGTCGTCCGCCCGCGGCGGCGGCGGCGATGCTGTTCGTCGTCGCGGCGGGACGCGACGATCTGATCGCCCGGTGCGAGCCCGCACTGAATGCCATCAGCCAGCGCGTGTTCCGCGTCGGCGAGGCGCCGTCCGCCGCCAATCTGGTGAAGCTCAGCGGCAATTTCATGATCATGGCGGCGGTCGAGGCGATGGCCGAGGCGATGACGCTCGCGGAAAAGGGCGGGGTTGAACCGGCGCTGCTGCTCGAGGTGCTGACGGGTACGCTGTTCAACGCCCCGGTCTACAAGACGTATGGCGAGATGCTGGTCGAACAGCGGTTCACGCCCGCTGGTTTTGCCGCACCGCTGGGGCTGAAGGACATGAACCTCGTCGACACCGTAGCGGGACGACTGCGTACGCCGATGCCGCTGCTCGGCGTGGTGCGCGATCATCTGCGCGCCGCGATCGCGCAGGAGGGGGAGGATGTCGACTGGTCGGCGGTGGGCGCCGCCGTCCGGCGCAACGCCGGGCTTTAACGCCGCCGCTCGCCCGCCTGTCGGCCGCGTAGCGCGGCCTGCAGGCGGGGTCGGACCACGAGGAAGCCGAGATAGGCACGTTCGAGCAGGCGGAGCGCCGTGCCGTTGCGTGCGAGCAGGCCGAGCGGCCGCAGGACCGGGATTGCGCGCCACATCGCGGCGAACGCCGCCGCGCCCGACAGCATCGTCCCGTCTTCACGTGCATGAAACCGCGCGAGCAGGTCCCGGCGGTCGATCGGGCAACTCGCATCGGGATCGGTGGCATCGACGAAGGTGATCGCGCCGCGCCGGTCGAGCCGCCGCATGAGCGCGATCTCGCGCCGGCATAACGGGCAGTCGCCGTCATGCCAGACGACCAGATCGGTCACCGGGCGTCCGCCGCGTCGGAGTCGGGGTTGCGTGCGCTGATGCGCGTGGAGAGCAACGTCGCAAAGCCGAGCCAGCCCACGAACGGCACGCCGAGCAGCGCCGCGGGACGATCGACCTTCGCCGCCGCCGCGACATATGCGCCGCCAGTTGCGACCATCGTGCCTGCGACGACTGCACCGGATCGAAGCGCCCGCTTACGAAAGAAGATCTCGGTCCAGCCGCCGACCATCGCGGTGTTGAGCAGCCACAGCCCGACCGCACTCGTGCGACGTGGCCCTGAGGGCTGGCGGAGCAGACGATATCCGCCGACCGCGAGCCCGGTCTCGAGCACCGGCCACACCGCGCCGAACACGGCATCGGGCGGGGTATAGCTGGGCTTGTCGAGCCGCTTGTACCAGCGGCGGGTCCGCGGGTGGGAGGGATCCGGCGCATTGCGGCGACCGATCGCGGCGCTGACGCCGAGGACCGACACGACGATCAGCGCGGCAGCCGTCCGCGACAGTGCTGGCGGTGGCGGTGGCGCATGCGCCGGAACGGGCGACGCGACCGGATGGTGATCAGGATGGGCCATCGCTCAGCTCTCCGCCAGATAGCGTTCGAGATCATCGCAGCCACCGATCGTCTCGCCATCGATGACGATCAACGGGGTCGTCGCGATGTCGTGCTCGGTCTTGAACGCCTCGACCGTGTCCCGATCGCGCAGAATCTGGTCGTCGACGTCATAGCCTTCGGCCTGAAGCAGCTGCTTGGCGCGGACGCCGAACGGGCAGGTGTGATCGGGCAGCACCATCCGGTGCAGCGTCGCGGTACGGGTCTGGGTCATCATCGTCCTCGGATCTGCGGCCTTTCGATACGCCGATCGATGCCAGATCCTATAGCGCGGGATGGCCCCAGACGTTCCCTGCGGCTGTCGCAGGCTAGTGCCGCAGGGCTCGACGCACAGCCGTCCAGCTGACGAACTTGAAGTTCTGCGTGTCGGGGGCATTGTCGCCGTCCTGCGCGACGAACAGGCCGCCCGGATAGGCCGGGCCGAAATCGCCGAGCATCAGGTCGATGCCGTCGGTATCGCTGGTCCCGTCGATCGCCCCGCCGCCGATCCGGAACCGCCCTGCATAGGTGACGCCGGGCAGGCGGTAGAGCGTATAGGCGTTGTCTCCCTGGCTCGACACGACCAGATAGCCGCCGCGGCGACCCGAGGGCGCGAGCGCGAGGCCTTCCGCATCGGCGACGAGCGTCCTGCCGTCGACCTGCGCGATCGGCGTCGCGGTCCCCGGTGCCGCCGGATCCGCGTCGAACCGCCCGAGCCCGACATCTTCTTCCGCGACGTAGAGCAGCCCGGTCCGGTCGTCGACGACGCAGCCCTCGGCCTGGCTCGCGAGCTTCATCGAGCGGACGGTCGTGACCTTGGGGACCGTGCCCGAGACGTCGATCGCGACCTGATCGATCCGCCCGTCCTTCAGCACGACGAAGCCGAACAGCGCGTGATCGCGCGCGCGCGTCCACAGGCACATGCCGTAAGCCTCGCCCGGGCCGACTGGGAACCGACCGAGCGGCACGAGCCTCGCCGCCGCGGTGTCGAGCGTGAACAGCGAGACGTGTGCGGCGTCGACATCGGCGCGGTCGCTTGCCGCCGCGATCACGCGCGTGCCGACGGTGCGCAGGTCGACATTGTTCAGCCGGTCGGCGGGCGTGAAGCTCAGCCGCTTGCCGGCCAGGCTGTAGACGTGGATGCCCGCCTTCTTGTCCGTCCCGATGACCAGGCTCTTCGCCGGGTCCGCGGGGTTGCGCCAGATCGCGGGATCGTCCGCCGCATCCGCCGCGGTATCGACCGGATCGGTTTCCGCAGTCGCCGCGACCAGCGGCGCGGTGGCCGTCTGGGGCACGCTCGTGGTCGCGCAGCCGGCGAGGATCAGCGCGACGAGCGGCAAAGCGCGCATCAGAAGGTCACCCGCACGCCGCCGGTATAGCGCCGCCCGAACGTCTCATGCTCGATCGTATAGGCGGACGAGCCGGCATAGCGGCGGCCGGGGCCGTTCAGGAGATTGGCGAAATCGCCGTAGATCTCGACATTGTTGTTGATCGCGTACCGCACACTGGCGTCGAGCTCATTGTCCTTCGCCCAGTAGAAGTCGCCGCCGTCGATCCCGCGGACGACGCCGCCGATCGTGTCGGTGCCGCCGATCGCATCGAGCCATGCCGAGCGGTTCTGATAGGACACCCGCGCCGAAAAACCGTATTTCTCATAATAGGCGATCAGATTGTAGATCGCGTCCGACGCACCGGGCAGCGGCACCTTGCGCGAGGGCAGGGCAGCGGTCCCCGGCGTCTCGGCGCGGCTCTTGTTGATCGTCGCGTTGAGCTGGACGCCGAAGCCACCCATCCATTCGGGCAGTCCGAGATCGGCGGTGAAAGGCTCGAGCTGCTGCTGGATCGCACCCTCGATGCCCATGATATAGCCGCTGCCGCCGTTGACGATCGTCGAATAGAGATAGCCCGAGCGATCGACGCCGCCGGTGTTCAGCGTCGTCCGCCCGAACGTCTGCGTCGAATCGAACAGGACGTCGGTGACGTCCTTGTAATAGGCACCGATCGACAGGAAGCCGCGCGGCATCGTGTAATATTCGACGTAGAGATCGACGCCCTTCGCCTTTTCGGGCTTCGCATCGGGATTGCCGCCGGAGATGGTGGCGTTCGCGTCGTTATAGCTGAGATTGGGGCGCAGCTGATCATAATCCGGACGCGCGGCGCCGGTGTTGAACGACAGTCGTGCCTTCATCCGGTCATCGACGTCCCAGTTGAGGTGGAGGCTCGGATAGACCAGCGTCTGGCTCGACTTCACGTCGATCGGGGTGGTGACCGTGGTCGCTGCGGTGCCGGTCCCGACCGTGCCGATCGAGAAGGCGCGTGCGTCGTTGCGGATATGCTCGACGCGGGCGCCGCCGATGATGCTGCCCCAACCGGTCGTCGCGGTCGCCATCGCATAGGCCGAATAGACCTTCTCGCCGACGTCGTAGAAATTGGCGTCGCTGCGGACATAGCTGCCGACCGCCTTGGCCTGATCGACCAGTCCGAGAACCTTGTCGCGGTCGAAATACTGGAAGGTGTAGCCGAGCGGGATCTCGCCCTGGAACCCGCCGGGCTTAGCGATCGCCGAATAGTCCGTCGCGATACCCGCCGCGGCGAACTGCGCGGGCGTCGACAGGTCGAGGAGATATTCGTTCGACGTCTTGGTGCGGTCGTCATAGCGCACGCCGGCGGCGAGGATCGTCGAGGCGCCGAACACCGACGCCTCGCGGCTGATGTCGAGCTTGGCGGTATAGGCCTCGGTCACGTCCTGCGCCTTGAGCGAGCGCAGGCGCGACAGGGTGCGCGGGAAATCCTCGATCGCCGTGACCCGGTCGCCGCGCGAGAAGCTGCCATCAGCATTGCGGATCGTCCGGTACAGCTGCACCTTGGCGAGCTGCGGATCGGTCAGGTCATAGCCGACGGTCAGGCGGTTGGCGGCATTCGCGCCATTGGTGCCGAACGAGGGGCTGTCATAGTTGAGCTGCGCAGGCTGCGACCGGTCGTCGATCGAGCGGGTGTAGTTGCCGCGCCACGCGACCTTCCAGTCGCCGAGTTCGTGATCGCCGCCCAGCGTGTTGGTGAACACCGACTGCTTGTACTTGCGCACCGTGAAGTTCGAATTGAGATCGATCCCGTACACCGTGCCGAGCAGGGGGGTGTTGCCCGTGCAGACATCCGCATAGCCCGTGGTGCCCGAGGCCGGGCGCGCATTGACCGCGCAAGCTGCGGTGCCGTTCGGGGTGCGCGACTGCTGGTCGTCCAGATCGAAGATGTAATTGTTGCGCTGCTCGTCATCCTCGAACGCCGAGTAGATCGTCTCGGCGAACAGCTTGTGGCCGGGGGCGGGGCGCCAGTCGAGCCGGCTCGACAGCGAATAGTTCTTGCGCGTCAGCCGGTAGAGCTTGTTCTCGGTCTCGCGCGCCCAGTTGCGCGTCTCGTACCCGGGGCGCAGGTCGCGGTCGACCGCTTCGAAATCGGTCTCGAAATTGTCGGTGACCATGCCGCGGCGATAGAGGCTGGCGGACGAGACGATGCCGAATTCGCCGATCCCCGTGTCGAACCGGTCGGATACGACGAGCGAGCCTTCATATTCGGTCTTCTTGCCGAGCTCGACATGGCCGAGGCCGCCCTTGGCCTGAACCTTGAGCCCCGGATAGTCGAACGCCGAGCGGGTGATGATGTCGACATTGCCCGCGATCGTCTCGCCGGTCATGTCGGGGGTCACCGCTTTCCGCACGATGATCTGCGACGCGATCGCCGAGGGGATCGAATCGAACCGCGCGTCGCGACCTTCCGGGCTGACCACGTTGATCCCGTCGAAGGACAGCGTCGTCCAGTTGATCGGGCTGCCGCGCAGCGTGATGTAGCGGGCCTGGCCCTGGTCGCGCTGGACGCCGACGCCGGGCAGGCGGCTGACCGCCTGCGCGACATTCTGGTCGGGCAGGCGCCCGATCGAATCCGACGCGATTACCGAGACGAGCGAGGGGCTGGTCCGCTGGATCTGCAGCGCGGCGGCTTCGGACTCGGCGATCGGGCGTGACCCCGAAACGACGATCTCGTCGCCGTCGGCACTGGTCTCGATCGTCATCGCGACATCGAGCACGACCGCCGCGTCGGTGACCGTGACGCTGCGCCGGGCATCGGGAAAGCCGACATAGCGGACGACGACGTCATGCGTCCCGGCGGGGATCCCGGCCAGCGTGAACCGGCCCGCGCGATCCGCCGCGGTCGCGAGCCCCAGCGCCGGAATCGAAACCGACGCGCCGTCGAGATAATCGCCGCTGCCGGCCTGCGAGATCGTGCCCGTGATGCTGGCATTGCCACGCGGGGCAGGGGCTGCGGCTGCGGCGGGGCCATCGACCGGTTCGGCGCGGGCGATCCCGATCGCGAGCGGGATCATCGCGCTGCCGATGAGAAGCGCGCGCAAGACAGCAGGGCCGCGTGCGCGGTGTGACAGGCCGATGATCATGATGGTTCCCCGATTGGTCCAGCTATGGGCTGGCTTGCCGGGGTGCCTATTGCAGACCAATGGCAGCGTGGTGACACGGGGGTGACAGTTTCGTTACGTCAGGCCGCGCATCTCCAAAGACAGCGCGCCATTCCGCGTCGAGAAGCATCTTGCGTCGCTCTCGCCGAGCCGATAGACGCTCGCCATCGCATCGCGACCGCCGGCGCTCATCCGCCGCACGGACGCACGGTCGATATGCGGGTGTAGCTCAATGGTAGAGCTTTTGCTTCCCAAGCAAGTGACGAGGGTTCGATTCCCTTCACCCGCTCCACGCCGACACCGTCGGTGCCAACTCAAATCCTTTTCCACGCCGACCACCGGGTCGCGATCGCCTGTCCGGCGATGCGACCGCGGTGTCGCGTTCGGTCACTTGATCAGGATGACCGCCTTCGACAGCGTCATGTAGATCCCCCATAGGATCGGCACGCCCACCGCCAGCCAGGCGAGGATGACGGTGGACCGCGATCCGCCGCCATGCTGTGCGCTGGTGGTGGCCGTCGCGGCGTCGACGGCCGTCGTCGAAGCCACGCCCTCGGTCACCGGCATGTGGAATCGGCTTGCCACCGGATTGACGAACAGGTTGGCGATGAAGCCGACCACGAGCATCGCCGCGAGCATCAGGAAGATCGGCTGATAGACCTGATCGCGCGGGATCCCCGCGGCAATCCGGCCGTCGCGCATGTTGGCGACGAGCAGCGGCCCGACAACGCCCGCGGTCGACCAGGCGGTCAGCAGCCGGCCGTGGATCGCACCGACGAACTTCGTCCCGAATATGTCCGCCAGATAGGCGGGCACGGTCGCGAAGCCGCCGCCATAGGTCGAGGCGAGGATGCAGAAGACGAGGATGAAGAGACCGAGGCTGGTGCCGGCAAGCGCGGGGGCGGCGATACCGTAGAGCACAGCGCTGATTGCCAGGATCACCGCGTAGAGCGGCTTGCGCCCCAGCCGGTCGGAGAACCACGCCCAGAAGAAGCGGCCACCGATGTTGAACAGGCTGATCGCGCCGACGAAGCCGGCACCGACCGCCGCCGCGGCGACCTTCTGACTGTCGCTGAATGCGGTGAAGAGTACGCCCGGCGCATCGATCAGGCGACCGCCGAAGATCTCCTGGAGCATCGGCGATGCGACACCGATGATGCCGATCGACGCGGACACGTTGAGCAGCAGGACGATCCAGATGAGCCAGAATTGCGGCGTCTTGTGCGCATCCTTCAGATCGACGTTGAACCGGCTGATCGTTGCCTTGGCATCGGTCGGCGGGGTCCAGCCGGCGGGCTTCCAGCCCTCCGCAGGCACACGGTAGCCGAGCGCGCCGGCCATCATGAACACGAAGTAGATGACCGCAAGGACGAGGAACGTCTGCCAGACGCCGACGCCGGTGGGGCCGGAGAAGTGCTTCATTAGAGAATTGGCGAGCGGGCTGCCGATCATCGCGCCGCCGCCAAAGCCCATGATCGCCATGCCCGTCGCCATGCCGCGCCGGTCGGGAAACCATTTGATCAGCGTCGAGACGGGCGAGATATAGCCGAGACCCAGACCGATGCCGCCGATCACGCCGGAACCGAGCCAGATCAGCCACAGCTGGTGCATCGACACGCCGATCGCGCCGATCCCCATCCCGCCGCACCAGCAGAAGGCGGCGACGACGCCGGCCTTGCGCGGACCGGCGCGTTCGAGCCAGCCGCCCCAGATCGCGGCCGCGGCGCCGAGCACAACGAAGAAGAGCGTGTAGGTCCAGACGAGGTCGCTGACCCGCCAGTCGCAGGTCGTGGTCGTCAGCGCCTGGGCCAGCGTCATGCTTTCGCAGACCACCGGATCGGTGATCCCGATCGCGCGCGACAGCGGTAGCCAGAACACGCTGAAGCCATAGGCCATGCCGATGCACAGATGGATGGCGAGCGCGCAGGGCGGCACCAGCCAGCGATCAAAGCCCGGCCCTGCTACCGTCCGTGCCCGGTCGAGCAGCCCGCCGGTTGATCCATCCGCCATCATCATCCCCTTTTTATGAAGGGGATGCATGCGGGCGGGCGGCGACAAAGGAAAGCCGACTAAGGTCGGGGACGACCATATTTATACAAAAACCTCGCCCCGCCATGCCGATCAGGCGTCGAACAGGATCTCGAGCGGCTCGAGATCGGTGATCGTCGCGCGGACCTGTGCCGCGGGCAGGATCGGCCCGACGCCCGCGGGGGTGCCGGTGAAGATCAGATCGCCGGGGGCGAGTTCGACTCGGCGTGACAGCGCGGCGATGACTTCGGCGACCGACCAGATCATCATCGACAGGTCGCCCGACTGGCGCGGTTCGCCGTCGATCGTCAGCCCGATCGCACCTGTTGCAGGCGGCGCGCCCGGGGTGAGCGCGCCGATCGGGGCGGACCGGTCGAACCCCTTGGCCATGTCCCATGGCCGCCCGGCCGCCTTGGCCGCCGCCTGCAGGTCGCGCCGCGTCAGGTCGATACCGACCGCATGACCGAAGATCTTCGCCGTCGCCTCCGTCGCATCGATGTCCCGTCCGCCTTCGCCCAGCGCCACGACCAGTTCGACCTCGTGATGCAGATCCTGCGTCATGCTCGGATAGGGCAGGGTGCCGCCACCGGGCACGACGGCATCGGCGGGCTTGGTGAAGAAGAAGGGCTGCTGCCGATCCGGATCCGACCCCATTTCGCGCGCGTGGTCGGCGTAATTCTGCCCGACGCAGAAGATCCTGCGGACCGGAAACCGCGCCGCGGATCCGACGATCGCGATCGTGGGGGCGGTGACGACGGGAATCTGCATCGGTTTCTCCTTCGATGGGCGCCGACCGCGTGGACCGGGGCGCGGCGCTTTGCAACAGCGTGCGGGATCGTACCGATCGCCCGTGCAGCGGGAACGTCGCGGAGTTCGGCGGGTTTGGATCGGAAACGACAGGAGATCCGCATGTCCACCCAGCCCGTACGATTCGCCCCCTCGGTCGAGACCATCGCCGACGACGAGGCCGAGACGCTGGCATCGCTCAAGGACAGCTTTCGCGAGATCCTCGAGACCACGTCGCAGGATTATGCGCATGCCGTGCGCGCGGTTCATGCCAAGGCACATGGCATCGCGCGCGGCACGCTGACGATCGCTGACGGCCTGCCCCAAACGCTCGCGCAAGGCATTTTTGCGCAGCCGGGGCGTCATGAGGCGGTGCTGCGCATCTCGACGAACGCGGGCGACATTCTCGACGACAGTGTCAGCCTGCCGCGCGGTGTCGCGCTGAAGATCCTCGACGTGCAGGGCGATCGCCTGCCGGGCTCGGAAGGCGAGACGACGCAGGACTTCATCATGGTCAACGCGCCGGTCTTTGCGGCACCCGATCCCAAGGCGTTCTCGAAGAACCTCAAGCTGCTTGCCAAGACGACCGACCGGTTCGACGGTGTGAAGAAGGCGATGTCGGCGACCTTCCGCGTCGTCGAATCCGCACTGGAGGCGGTCGGGGCGGAGTCCGCGACGCTCAAGACGCTCGGCGGCGCGAAGCCAGTTCACCCGCTCGGCGAGACCTATTTCTCGCAGACGCCGCTGCGCTACGGGGATTATATCGCCAAGGTCGCGCTGTTCCCGGTCTCGCCCGAACTGACGCGCCTGACCGGCGACACGGTCGACATCGCCGCACGCCCCGATGCGCTGCGTGAGGTCGTGCGCGAGGAGCTGATCGAGCATGGCGGTGTCTGGGAACTGCGCGTCCAGTTGAACACCGATCTCGACGCGATGCCGATCGAAGACGCAACCGTCGAATGGGATCAGCAGGCGAGCCCGTTCGTCACGGTCGCCACGCTCGAGGTGGCGCCGCAAATCTCCTGGGAGCATGGCGTGACCGATCATACCGACGATGCGCTGTCCTACAGCGTGTGGCACGGGGTGGTCGACCATCAGCCGCTGGGCGGCGTCAATCGCGTCCGCAAGGAAACCTATGAGCTCTCGGCGGGATTCCGCGGGACGTTCAACGGATGTCCGATGCACCAGCCCAAGACGCTGGCCGAACTTGCCTGACATGGCAGATGTTTCAGGACGCTCGCACACGCTGTTTCACGTCAGCGACGTTCATTTCGGGGCAGAGGATCCGGCAGCGCTCGCTTGGTTCTCCGCCTGTGTCGAGGCGGAGCGGCCCGACGCGGTGATCATGACCGGCGATCTGACGATGCGCGCCACGAAGGAGGAGTTCCAGCGTGGCGGCGACTGGTTGCGCAGCCTCGGCGTGCCCGTCACGCTCGAGGTCGGCAATCACGACATCCCCTATTACTGGGACCCGTTCCGTCGGTTCTTCTCTCCCTATCAGCGTTATGCCGCGGTCGAGTCGATGATCGAGAAACCCCTGGAACTGCCCGGGATCACGATCGTCCCGCTCAAGACGACGGCCCGCGCGCAGTGGCGCTGGAACTGGTCGAAGGGGCGTGTCAGCCCGGGGTCGCTGTCGCGCGCGCTGGCGATGATCGAGGATGTGCCGAAGGATCACCTGGTCTTCGTTGCGGCGCACCATCCGCTGATCGAAGGCGGCACGACCGGGACAGCAAAGACCCGCCATGGTGACAGCGCATTGACCGCACTGGCCGATGCGGGAGCGCATGCCGTGCTGTCAGGTCATGTCCACGATCCCTTCGACATTCCCGTCGAACGCAGCGGCCGGGAGATCCGCATGATCGGTGCCGGCACCCTGTCCAAGCGGACGCGCGGCAGTCCGCCCGCGTTCAACGAGCTGCGCGTCACCGGCCAGCAGCTCCGGACGATCCCGCGAACGATGGGCGAAGGCACCGGCTGACCCACCGAGGCGCGCGGTTCGACCCGTTCGCCCCGCCAGTCGCCAGAAACGACAAAGGCCGCCGCCCGGATATCCGGACGGCGGCCTTTTCATTGGCGTCTGATGCGCCCGATTACTCGGGCTTGTTCAGATACTCGCCGGCATCCGCATCGGTGCCGGTGCCCGAGGTCACGACTTCGCCAAGCGCGTCGTCCCCCGTGCCGCCGGAATCGCGCGGCGAGCGGGCGAGTTCGGCGTCATGCTCTTCCTTCGCCGACTTCGGCGCGATGATCGAGGCTTCGGCCATCTTGCGCTGGGCGACGCGCATCGAGGCGTCGCGGCTGTTCGCCACGACCCGCAGGCGGTTGAGACCTGCACCGGTGCCTGCCGGGATGAGCCGGCCGACGATCACGTTCTCCTTCAGACCCATCAGCATGTCCTGCTTGCCCTGGACCGCGGCCTCGGTGAGAACGCGGGTGGTCTCCTGGAACGATGCCGCCGAGATGAAGCTGCGGGTCTGCAGCGACGCCTTGGTGATACCGAGCAGGATGGGCTTGCCCTGTGCACGGGTCTGCTTCTTGTCGAGCTTCTCGTTCGTCGCGTCCATTTCCTCGCGATCGACCTGCTCGCCCTTCAGCAGCGTGGTGTCGCCGCCGTCGGTGATCTCGACCTTCTGCAGCATCTGACGAACGATCGTCTCGATGTGCTTGTCGTTGATCTTCACGCCCTGGAGTCGATAGACCTCCTGGATTTCCGACACGAGATACTCGGCGAGGGGCTCGATACCCATCGTCTCGAGGATGTCGTGCGGATCGGGCGAGCCGCCGATCAGGTTGTCGCCGCGCTTGACGTAATCGCCTTCCTGCACGTCGATGACCTTCGACTTCGGCACCAGATACTCGACGACGTCGCCGCCATCCTCGGGCTGGATGCCGATCTTGCGCTTCGCCTTGTAATCCTTGCCGAACACGACGCGGCCCGAGATCTTGGCGATGATCGCCGAGTCCTTTGGAATACGCGCCTCGAACAGCTCGGCAACGCGCGGCAGACCACCGGTGATGTCACGCGTCTTGGCGCTCTCGCGGCTGACACGGGCCACGACGTCGCCGCCGAACACCTGTGCGCCATCCTCGACCGACAGGGTCGCACCGATCGCCAGCATGTAGCGGCCGGTCTCGCCCGACGTCTCGTCGAGCAGGGTCATGCGCGGACGCAGATCCTCCTTCGACTTGGTCGCCGCACGATATTCGATCACGACGCGCTGGGCGATGCCCGTGGCTTCGTCGGTCTGCTCGGTGAGCGTCTTGCCCTCGATCAGGTCGACATACTTGATCGTGCCCGGGTTCTCCGTGATCACCGGCATGGTGAACGGATCCCACTCGGCCATCCGGTCGCCGCGCGACACGATGTGGCCATCGTCGAACAGCACATACGCACCGTAGGGGATACGATCGACCGAGAGCTCGCGGCCGTCCATGTCGACGATCGCGATTTCACCAGAGCGGCTGAGCACCACGCGACGGCCACGCTGGTCGACGATGATACGCAGATCGCGGAACTGCACCGTACCGTCGGCATGCGCCTCGAGGTTCGACGTCTCGTTGAGCTGCGCTGCACCACCGATGTGGAACGTACGCATCGTCAGCTGCGTGCCCGGCTCACCGATCGACTGCGCGGCGATGACGCCGACAGCTTCACCGATGTTCACCGGCGTACCGCGGGCGAGATCGCGCCCGTAGCACTTGCCGCAGACGCCGATCTTGGATTCGCAGACCAGCGGGCTGCGGATCTTGCACGACTGCGTGCCGAGGCCTTCGATCATCGTGATCATCGGCTCGTCGAGCAGCGTGCCCGACGGGATGATGACCTTGCCGGTCTTCGGATCGGTGATGTCCTCCGCGGTCGTACGACCGAGGATGCGCTCGCCGAGGCTTGCGATCGTCGAACCACCCTGAAGGATTGCCTTCATTTCGAGTGCGCGCGTGGTGCCGCAATCCGGTTCGATGATGACGCAATCCTGCGACACGTCGACCAGACGACGCGTGAGGTACCCCGAGTTCGCCGTCTTCAACGCCGTATCCGCGAGGCCCTTACGAGCGCCGTGGGTCGAGTTGAAGTACTCAAGGACGGTCAGACCTTCCTTGAAGTTCGAGATGATCGGCGTCTCGATGATCTCGCCCGACGGCTTGGCCATCAGGCCGCGCATACCGGCAAGCTGCTTGATCTGCGCCTGCGAACCGCGGGCACCCGAGTGGGCCATCATGTAGATCGAGTTGATCGGCTTTTCACGGCCGGTCTCCGTATCGACCTTCACCGCACGGATCTCGTCCATCATGGCGTTCGCGACCTGGTCACCGCAACGGCTCCAGGCGTCGATCACCTTGTTGTACTTCTCCTGCTGCGTGATCAGACCGTCCTGATACTGCTGCTCGAAGTCCTTCACGAGCGCCTTGGTATCATCGACCAGACCGACCTTCGCGTCCGGAATGATCATGTCGTCCTTGCCGAACGAGATGCCGGCGCGGAAGGCGTGGCGGAAGCCGAGCGTCATGATCGCATCGGCGAACAGCACGGTCTCCTTCTGGCCGGTGTGACGATAGACCTCGTCGATCACGTCGCCCACGTCCTTCTTGGTGAGCAGGCGGTTGACGGTGTCGAACGGCACCTTGTGGCTGTGCGGCAGGCACTCGCCGAGCAGCATGCGGCCCGGCGTCGTCTCGTAACGCTTGAGATACTGCTTGCCGTTCTCATCGGTCTGCGGAACGCGGCTGATGATCTTGCTGTGCAGCGTCACGGCCTGTGCGTTCAGCGCCTGATGCACTTCGGCCATGTCGCCGAGCAGCATGCCCTGGCCCGGCTCATTCTCCTTCATCATCGACAGATAATAGAGACCCAGCACCATGTCCTGCGACGGCACGATGATCGGCTTGCCGTTGGCGGGCGACAGGATGTTGTTCGTCGACATCATCAGGACGCGCGCTTCGAGCTGCGCTTCGAGCGACAGCGGGACGTGCACGGCCATCTGATCGCCATCGAAATCGGCGTTGAACGCGGAGCAGACCAGCGGGTGAAGCTGGATCGCCTTGCCCTCGATCAGCACCGGCTCGAACGCCTGGATGCCGAGACGGTGAAGCGTCGGCGCACGGTTCAGCATGACCGGATGCTCGCGGATCACCTCGTCCAGGATGTCCCAGACTTCCTTGCGCTCCTTCTCGACCCACTTCTTCGCCTGCTTCAGCGTCATGCTGAGGCCCTTGGCGTCGAGGCGTGCGTAGATGAACGGCTTGAATAGCTCGAGCGCCATCTTCTTCGGCAGGCCGCACTGGTGCAGCTTGAGCTCAGGCCCGGTCACGATGACCGAACGACCCGAATAATCGACGCGCTTGCCCAGAAGGTTCTGGCGGAAGCGGCCCTGCTTGCCCTTGAGCATGTCCGACAGCGACTTGAGCGGACGCTTGTTGGCGCCCGTGATCGTGCGACCGCGGCGACCATTGTCGAACAATGCGTCGACGGCCTCCTGCAGCATGCGCTTCTCGTTGCGGACGATGATGTCCGGCGCGCGGAGCTCCATCAGACGCTTCAGGCGGTTGTTGCGGTTGATCACGCGGCGATACAGATCGTTCAGATCCGACGTCGCGAAACGACCGCCGTCCAGCGGCACCAGCGGGCGCAGCTCGGGCGGGATGACCGGAACGACCTCGAGGATCATCCATTCGGGGCGGTTGCCCGAATCGATGAAGCTCTCGACGACCTTCAGGCGCTTGATGATCTTCTTGGGCTTCAGCTCGGACTTGGTGACCGCGAGCTCTTCGAGCAGCGTGGTACGCTCACCTTCGAGATCGAGCGACTCCAGCATGATGCGGACCGCCTCGGCACCGATACCGGCCGAGAACGCGTCCTCGCCATACTGGTCCTGCGCGTCGAGGAGCTCGTCCTCGGTCATCAGCTGATACTTCTCGAGCGGGGTCAGGCCCGGCTCGATGACGATGTACGCCTCGAAGTACAGCACGCGCTCGAGCTGCTTGAGCTGCATGTCGAGCAGCAGGCCGATGCGCGACGGCAGCGACTTCAGGAACCAGATGTGCGCGACCGGTGCGGCCAGCTCGATATGGCCCATCCGCTCGCGGCGAACCTTCGAGACGGTAACCTCGACGCCGCACTTCTCGCAGACGATGCCCTTGTACTTCATGCGCTTGTACTTGCCGCACAGGCACTCGTAATCCTTGATCGGACCGAAGATGCGCGCGCAGAACAGGCCGTCACGCTCGGGCTTGAACGTGCGATAGTTGATGGTCTCGGGCTTCTTGATCTCGCCGAACGACCAGCTGCGGATCTTGTCCGGCGATGCGATGCCGATCTGGATCTGGTCGAACGTCTCGGCCTTGGCGACCGGATTGGCGAAGGGGGTCATCTCGTTCATGAGCTGTCCTTAGGAAAAATCTTCCCCCCTACCGCTTGCGGGAGGGGGAGGGGCCCAGCCTCTTCAGGCTGGGAGGGGGTGGGCGCCCGGCATCGGCATCGCGTTTCGCTGCCGGCCGGGAGCCCACCCCTCGGTCCCCTCCCGCGAGCGGGAGGGGAGGGCACAGGAGTTACTCCGCCGCGATCTGGATGCCGTCGCTGTCGAAGCCGGGCTCCGACTGCTTCAGGTCCACATTCAGGCCCAGCGAGCGCATTTCCTTGACGAGCACGTTGAAGCTCTCCGGAATGCCCGCCTCGAACGTGTCGTCACCCTTGACGATCGCCTCGTAGACCTTGGTGCGGCCGACCACGTCGTCCGACTTCACCGTGAGCATTTCCTGCAAGGTGTACGCCGCGCCGTAGGCCTGGAGTGCCCAGACCTCCATCTCGCCGAAGCGCTGACCACCAAACTGCGCCTTACCACCCAGCGGCTGCTGCGTGACGAGCGAGTATGGCCCGATCGACCGTGCGTGGATCTTGTCGTCGACCAGATGGTGGAGCTTGAGCATGTAGATGTACCCAACCGTCACCTTGCGATCGAACTTGTCGCCGGTACGTCCGTCGAACAGGTCCGACTGGCCCGACGGGTCGAGACCCGCCAGTTCCAGCATCGCCGACACGTCCGCCTCGCGTGCACCATCGAACACCGGCGTCGCCATCGGCACGCCGCCCTTCAAGTTCTTGGCCAGCTCGATGATCTCGTCACCCGAACGGGCGTCGATCTCTTCGTGATACTGCTCGCCATAGACCGTCTTGAGACGATCGCGGACCGCCTCCGGCATCGCACCGGCCTTGGCCTCCGGATTCTCCTCGCGCCAGGTTTCGAGCGCGTGAGTGATCTGCTGACCCAGACCACGTGCGGCCCAGCCCAGATGCGTCTCGAAGATCTGCCCGACGTTCATGCGCGACGGCACGCCCAGCGGGTTGAGCACGATATCGACCGGCGTCCCGTCGGCGAGGAACGGCATGTCCTCCGCCGGCAGGATGCGGCTGATGACGCCCTTGTTCCCGTGACGGCCGGCCATCTTGTCGCCCGGCTGCAGCTTGCGCTTCACCGCGACGAACACCTTGACCATCTTCAGCACGCCCGGCGACAGCTCGTCACCACGCTCCAGCTTCTCGCGACGATCGTGGAACTTGTCCGTGATCAGCTTGGCGGCATCGTCATACTGGATCTTGACCGCTTCCAGATCGCTCTGGATCTTGTCGTCAGCGACCGCGAACTTCCACCACTCGTGGCGGTCGACGCTGTCGAGCAGATCCATGTCGATCACGACGCCCTTCTTGACGCCCTTGGGCGCCGAGGTGGCCGTCTGGTCGAGCAGCATCTCGCGGAGACGCGACCAGGTCGCACGGTTCAGGATCGAACGCTCGTCGTCCGAATCCTTCTTCAGACGCTCGATCTCCTCGCGCTCGATCGCCATCGCGCGCTCGTCCTTGTCGATGCCGTGACGGTTGAAGACGCGAACGTCGACGACCGTACCCGACACGCCCGGCGGCAGGCGAAGCGACGTGTCGCGCACGTCGCTGGCCTTCTCACCGAAGATCGCGCGGAGAAGCTTCTCCTCCGGCGTCATCGGCGATTCACCCTTCGGCGTGATCTTGCCCGCGAGGATATCGCCCGGCTCGACCTCTGCACCGATGTAGACGATGCCCGCCTCGTCAAGGTTGCGCAGCGCTTCCTCGCCGACGTTCGGGATGTCGCGCGTGATGTCCTCGGGCCCGAGCTTCGTGTCGCGGGCCATCACCTCGAACTCGTCGATATGGATCGACGTGAACACGTCGTCCTTCACGATCCGCTCGGAGATCAGGATCGAATCCTCGTAGTTGTAGCCGTTCCACGGCATGAACGCGACGAGGCTGTTGCGACCCAGCGCCAGCTCGCCGAACTCGGTCGACGGACCGTCGGCGAGCACGTCGCCCGCACGGACCACGTCGCCCACCTTCACCAGCGGACGCTGGTTGATGCAGGTCGACTGGTTCGAACGCTGGAACTTCATCAGCGTGTAGATGTCGACGCCCGACTTGCCGGCATCGATCTCGCCGGTTGCACGGATCACGATACGTGCCGCGTCGACCTGGTCGACGATGCCCGCACGCTTGGCCGAGATGGCGGCGCCAGAGTCACGCGCGACCGTCTCTTCCATGCCGGTGCCGACGAACGGCGCCTCGGCCTGGACGAGCGGCACGGCCTGACGCTGCATGTTCGAGCCCATCAGCGCGCGGTTGGCGTCATCGTTTTCCAGGAACGGAATGAGCGATGCGGCGACCGAGACGAGCTGCTTGGGGCTGACGTCCATCAGCGTGATGTTGTCGGGCAGCGCCATCAGGAATTCGCCCGCCTGACGCGACGAGACGAGTTCCTCGGTGAAGCCGCCGTCACCGGTCAGATCGGCGTTGGCCTGCGCGATCGTGTGCTTGGCCTCTTCCATCGCCGACAGGTACACGACGTCGTCGGTCACCTTGTGGTCGACGACCTTGCGGTACGGCGTCTCGATGAAGCCGTACTTGTTGACGCGGCTGAACGACGCGAGGCTGTTGATCAGACCGATGTTTGGGCCTTCCGGCGTCTCGATCGGGCAGATGCGGCCGTAATGCGTCGGGTGAACGTCGCGGACTTCGAAGCCAGCGCGCTCACGCGTCAGACCACCTGGTCCAAGTGCCGACACGCGACGCTTGTGGGTGACTTCCGACAGCGGGTTGGTCTGATCCATGAACTGCGACAGCTGCGACGAGCC
The DNA here is from genome assembly GCF_014842205.1 of Sphingomonas sp. CFBP 13714. Lineage (NCBI taxonomy): Bacteria > Pseudomonadati > Pseudomonadota > Alphaproteobacteria > Sphingomonadales > Sphingomonadaceae > Sphingomonas > Sphingomonas sp. CFBP 13714. The sequence continues at coordinate 11,999 of NZ_JACYVG010000004.1, read as the reverse complement.
GAAGAATTCGCGAACCGCGGCAACCGCAGGCTTCGCGTTGATCAGGTCGTTCGGCATGACCGTCGACACGTCGACCGACGACATGCGCTCCTTCACGGCGCGCTCCATGCGGAGCAGGCCGACGCGATACTGGTTCTCGAGCAGCTCGCCGACCGAACGGACACGACGGTTACCGAGGTTGTCGATATCGTCGATCTCGCCCTTGCCGTCCTTGAGGTTCACGAGCGTCTTGATGACCTCGAGAATGTCCTCGGTGCGCAGCGTCGTGACGGTGTCCTCGACGTCGAGGTCGAGACGCATGTTGAGCTTCACGCGGCCCACGGCCGACAGGTCGTAGCGATCCGGATCGAAGAACAGACCCGAGAACAGCGCCTCGGCGGTCTCCAGCGTCGGCGGCTCGCCAGGGCGCATCACCCGGTAGATGTCGGACAGCGCCTGCTCGCGCTCTTCGGCCTTGTCGACCTTGAGCGTGTTGCGGATCCACGGGCCGGTCGCGACGTGATCGATGTCGAGCAGGTCGAGACGCTCGATGCCTGCCTGGTCGAGCAGTTCGAGGTTCTCGGCGGTCACTTCGTCACCGGCTTCGATGTAGATGCGGCCGGTCGACTCGTCGATCAGGTCGTATGCCGAATAGCGGCCGAAGATTTCCTCGGTCGGAATCAGCAGGTCGGTGAGACCGTCCTTGAACGCCTTGTTCGCGGCGCGCGGGGAGATCTTCTGGCCGTTCGGGAACACGACTTCGCCGGTCTTCGCATCGACGATGTCGAACATCGGCTTCTGGCCACGCCAGTTCTCGACCTGGAACGGAACGATCCAGCCACCCTGGCCGCGGACGAACGTCACGCGGTTGTAGAAGTAGTTGAGGATCTCTTCCGACGTCATGCCGAGCGCGTAGAGCAGTGCCGTCACGGGCAGCTTGCGCTTGCGATCGATGCGGACGTTGACGATGTCCTTGGCGTCGAACTCGAAATCGAGCCACGAACCGCGATACGGGATCACGCGGGCAGCGAACAGATACTTGCCCGACGCGTGCGTCTTGCCGCGATCGTGATCAAACAGCACGCCCGGCGAACGGTGCATCTGGCTAACGATGACGCGCTCGGTGCCGTTGATGAAGAAGGTGCCGTTCTCGGTCATGAGCGGCATGTCGCCCATGTACACGTCCTGCTCCTTGATATCGATGACCGACTTGGCCTCGGTATCGGGATCGACCTCGAACGCAGTCAGACGCAGCGTGACGCGCATCGGCGCGGCATAGGTGATCCCGCGCTGGCGGCATTCCTCGACGTCGAACTTCGGCGGCTCAAGGACGTAATCGTCGAAATCGAGATAGGCGGTGCCGGCGAAATCCTGGATCGGGAACACGCTGCGCAGCGTCTTCTCGAGACCCGAGACGTGGCCGATCGACTTGTCGGAGCGCAGGAACTGCTCGTAGCTCTCGCGCTGGACCTCGATCAGGTTCGGCATCTGCACGACTTCGTGGATGTTGCCGAAGACCTTGCGGATGCGACGCTTTGCGGTGCCGCCGTCGCGACGCTGCTTGGCAGCGCCCTCGTTGATCGCCTTGGAAGCCATAGGTTATTTGCCCTCAATAAACTGACGGGTCAGCCGTAATTTCGTGCCCGGGAACCCCCGGACGGGGCGTGCAGTAACGCAAAAAGGCCGCGCGCAATCACATGCGGCGGCTTTCGGCGAATGAAACCCCGGCATCCAATACGATCGACATGCTGCGCGACGGCCTGTCATTTCCCGGATGCTGTGGTGAGTGGCTTATATAGGACGGTGGCCGGCGCTTGTCAAAGCGGTCCGGTCTCGCGCGGAAAATGTCGAAGACGGGATGCCCTTGCGGCCAGGCGAGCGCGGCGCAGCGGCTCGTGGAAAAATATTTGTAATAAAATCACAATGCCACGCAACGGCTTATTGGGCGACGAGCGACCTGGCGCGGACGCGACGCTGTTCGCGGGGATGACAGTCCTGATCAGGATTAGTAGATACCAATTGGCTACCGGGATTGAATCCGCCGCACGGCGGGGCTTGCCGGTGTCGTTCAGCCGTCATTCGTCAGCGTCCACCCTATTGCCGAGTTCACGCCCATGTCGATAGCCGCCCGGTCGGACCCGTCCGCGTGAGCGCCGATCCCAGTCTGGCGCCCCCACCGGGTGCGGCAGCAGGTTTCGGCCTGGGGCTGGCAAGCCCGGCCTCCGCTTGTCTGCCTGTGGCGGGGGAGGGGCGCGCCGTGCTGCCGCGATTGCTGTTCGTCCATGCCGCCGATGCGGCATCGTGCCAGGCGCACGCGGAACTGCGGTCCCGTGGCTATGCCGTCGCCTGGATCGGCCATGCGGGGGAGATTGCGGCGGGAACGGCGTTCGCGCCTGACGTCGTGATTGCCGACGCGCAATCGCGGGGCGACGATCTGATCACCGTGCTCGATCAGATCGGGCACGACGGCCGGATCTGCCCGGTGATCGAGTTGCGGCCGCCGGGCGAATATCCGTCCGCCGTCCTCGGCGAGGCGATGACCGGCGAGCATCCGCTCGTCGGGTCGCTCGAGCGGACCTACAAGATCGGCGCACTCACCGCGATCCTCGCGTCGCTCGCGACCGGAACGGGCCGGTCGGAAGACGCTGCGGGCGACCGGCGCATGATCGCGGCGCTGCTTGTGGAATCGCGGCTGCTGCCGAACCTGCATTACGAGTTCCTGCCCAAGATCGACCTGACCACCGACCAGGTTGCCGGCTATGAAGCGCTCGCCAGGCTGCGCAACATCCCGGGTGTGAACCCCGAATGGCTGTTCGCCGCGATGACCGACGCGGGGATCGAGGCGGCAGCGACGATGAAGGCGGTCACCGCCGCGCTCGACCTCTGGCTTGCGCTGAGCGTCGAGCAACGGTCCGCGCCGGTCGCGATCAACTGCAGCCAGGCGGTGCTGGCCGATCCGCTGTTCCAGGCGGCGCTGGGCGATGAACTGCGCCGGCGCGGTGTCGCGTCGAATGGGCCGGGACGGGGCGTCCTGATCATCGAGATCACCGAGGATGCCCGGCCGGTCGATACCCAGCGGCTGGTCCGCGACATGAACGGGTTGCGCGATCTGGGCGTGGTGTTCTCGCTCGACGATTTCGGCAAGGGGGCGACGAATTTCGATCGCGTCTTCACGCTGCCGATCGCCGAGCTGAAGATCGACAAGGACTTTTTTGGCCATTGCGCACGCCACGTGCACGAACTCGGCATACTGCGCGAGGTCGTCCGGTCCTGCCACGCGCGGGGGCTGAGCACGGTCGTCGAGGGGGTCGAGACTGAAGAGCATCTCGCGATCGCCCGCGACCTGGGCGCTCGCTGTGCACAGGGCTTCTACTGGGGCCGGCCGATGGCGGCGGGGAGCTTCGCGCACGTCCGCGTGATCTGAAGGCCAGCAGTTCGCGATGCGGACGATCATCTGGTCGCCCTCGCGGCGCGGCTCATCGCATGGCGACTTGCCGCCGCGACCCGTTCGGCCTCCCCGCGCTAGCGTTGCAGGAGGGAATTTTCGACGATGAGCATACAATGGCGCCGCGCGCTTCTGATCGTGCCGGCTGGCCTGGCGCTGGCGCCGCCCGTGGTCGCGCAGGAGGCGGGCCAGACGTCGGACGCCGCGTCGCAGCAGTCGACCCCACCGGCGCCTGCCGGGACGGTTCGCGGGCTCGAGCCGCTCCAGGCCCGCGACACGGGGACGGCAGCGGTTCCCGTACCCGATACGCCACGACTGGTTCTGCCGGCTCCGACGACCGCAGACGCGCCGCCGCGCAGCCGCACCCCCGCGCGGGCGCCGGCGACACGCACTGCAGACCCGGATACGCCGAGGGCCGGGCGGGTCGACGCCGCGACGACGTCCAGGCGTGCGACCGAGGCCGTGCCGTCGGTCGCACCGCGGGACGCAGCGGACAGTCGGGTGGATTCGGCACCCGCATCGACCGTCACCCCGGTGGCGACCACGCCGGCACCAGCCGTTCCGGCAACCACCGCGAGCCCCGAAGTCGCCCCCGCCGTCGCGCCGTCCTCCGCTTCCAACGAACGCACGATCGCCGCGCCGGAGCAGGGCAAGGCGATGCCGTTCTGGCTGTGGCTGGCGGTCATTCCGATCGTCGTCATTGCGCTGTGGTTGCTGCGCAGGGGGCCGCGTAAACGGCATGATCGGCTGGACTATCACGAGCCCGAGACGTTGACCGACGCGGAGGCACCGCCGGCAAGCCCGGTTCTCCCGCTCCCCACGCCGGCGCCGGTCCCGCCGAGCCCCGCACCGGTGGTGACGCCGACCCCGGCAATCGCGCCGCCGTCCCCGCCGGAGCCTGCGACGACGGCAACCCCGCAGTTTCTCGACCGGCGGGCGCGCGAGCCGGAGCGGGCACGTCTGTCGGTCGAGCTGCGCCCGCTTCGTGCTGGGTTGAACCTCCTCAGCGCGACGGCTGAATGTGAGCTCGTGGTGACGAACGTCGGCGCAGGCGTCGCGGAGGCGATCCGGGTCCAGGCGGTCCTGCTGAGCGCGCATGCTGGACAGGACGCCGATCTGACGGCGGTGAATGCGGGTCAGGTCGCGCGTCCGGCGACCGCGCCGTTCACGCTCGCGCCGGGCGAGTCACGCACGATCCGGACGGTCTCGGCCATGTCGCGCGAGGCGATCCACAGCATGACCGCGGCCGACCGGCCGATGTTCGTGCCGATCGTCGCGGTCAACATCCGCTATGCCAGCGGGGCGATCGCCGGTCAGACCGCGCGTGCCTGGGCGATCGGTGTCGAGCGGGTCGACTCGGCCAAGCTTGCGCCGTTCTGGCTCGATACCCCCGCGCGCATGTATGACGGGATCGCCGCGCGGCCCCACGCGCCCGCGATCATGGTCTAGGCGGGCGCAGGCGAGGGGCCGGGTCGCATCGATCCGGCCCGGTTGCGATCTATCAGGCACAAAAAAAGGGCGACCCCATCGCTGGGGCCGCCCATTTTTTAGCTGCGGCCAGCAGGGGCGGAGCCCCTGCTTCGTCGGTCGGTGCAAGCACCGCCGGCCGGCCTTGCGGGGAGTGCGCTTCAGCGTGGCTGAAGCGTCTCTCCCGCTGCGGCTTACTTGACCTCGACGGTCGCGCCAGCTGCTTCGAGCTGTGCCTTGATCTTGGCGGCTTCGTCCTTCGACACGCCTTCCTTGACGGCCTTGGGAGCCGACTCGACCAGCGTCTTTGCTTCGGTCAGGCCGAGCGACGTGATCGCGCGGACTTCCTTGATGACGTTGATCTTCTTGCCACCGTCGCCGGTCAGGATGACGTCGAATTCGGTCTGCTCTTCAGCGGCCGGTGCGGCTGCGCCGCCGCCAGCTGCCGGTGCTGCGACCGCTGCTGCGGCCGAAACGCCCCACTTCTCTTCGAGCAGCTTCGAAAGCTCAGCTGCTTCGAGAACGGTCAGTTCGCTCAGGCTCTCAACGAGCGCGTTCAGGTCTGCCATGATAAATCTCCATCTCGGGGCATGTGCCCCATCAGTTCAAAAAGTAACGAAAGAGCCTGCAAGATCAGGCGGCTTCCTTCTCCGCGTAGGCGGAAAGCACGCGCGCGAGCTGCGCTGCCGGAGCCTGCGTGATCGTCGCCAGCTTCGTGGCAGGTGCCACGATGAGGCCGAGGATCTTGGCACGCAGTTCATCCAGCGAGGGCAGCGTTGCGAGCGCCTTCACACCGTCGACGTCGAGGGTCGTCGCGCCCATCGCCCCACCCACGATTTCGAACTTGTCGTTCGTCTTCGCGAATTCCACGGCCACCTTGGCGGCCGCGACGGGATCGATGGAGCTGGCCAGACCGACCGGACCCGTGAGCATGTCGCCCAGCGAGCTGTAGTCGGTGCCGTCCATGGCGATCTTGGCAAGCTTGTTCTTCGAGACCTTGTAGGTCGCGCCGGCGTCACGCATCTTGTTCCGCAGCACAGTGGACTGTGCGACGGTCAGGCCGAGGTTGCGCGTCACAACGACGACGCCGACCTCGGAGAAGGTGCGGTTCAGCTCGGCTACGGCCGCGGTCTTTTGATCACGATCCATGCCATTCTCCACGTTTTCAGGTTCACCATTTGCACGGTGGACCCGGTTACTAACCGGAGGCGCAGACAAGCCCGCGCTTCCGGGTGTCTCGTCGATGGGGCATGGGAGAGGGCAGGCGCCGGAGCGCTCCGCAAAATCTCATTCCCCGTCTAGGTGGGAGATTAAGCGCCGGCAAACCCGGTGCACCCACTGTCTCGGACGGAGTTCGGCAGGCGGACCCGCCGAACGAAGCCGCCGCATAGCCGAATCGGTCGCGAAGTCAATCGCCCAGATGCGGTCCGGCGGGTGTCGCGGAACCGTCACGCGACTGACGCGAAGGTGTCTCCGTTCCTTCACCGCACTGCCGCTTTACCCGGCCAAAGCTCCCCGCAGCGGTCAGATCGGCCGATCCGGGGGGACGTATGAAAATTCCGACGAACATGACGATGGCCTATCACGATGGCGATATCGACACGAACACCAGCGCCAATCCGCATCTGAACGATCTGATCGCGGTGCGCTATTCCCGTCGCCAGACGCTGATGGGCGGCCTGTCCGCCGCGACCGCCGCGGTGTTCGGCGGCATGCTGCTCGCGGGTTGCGACGAGGATGACCCGCGGCGTGCGGTCACCGTGCAGGCCGGTGCATCGGGCGCGACCTCGGCAGGCAAGACGGTCACCCTGACCGGGACGGTAGCGTCGGGCAGCGCGACGGGTGTCGCCTGGGCCCAGACGGGAGGCCCGGCCGTGACGCTCGCCAACGCGAACACCGCGACCGCGACCTTCACCGCGCCCAGCGTCGCTGCCGACACCACGCTCACCTTCACCTTCACTGGCACCAGCACCGACGGCATCCGCAGCGAGACCTCGACCAGCGTCACCGTCAGCCCGGCGCGGCTCGACTTCACCGCGGTTCCCAAGAGCCTTGCCGACGTCGTCTCGGTGCCGGCCGGCTACAGCGTCACCGTGCTCTACCGCCTGGGCGATCCGATCGCGAGCGGCGTCGGCGCCTATGCCAATGACGGCAGCGACACGAACTTCGCACGCCGTGCGGGCGACCATCATGACGGCATGAGCTATTTCGGGCTGGCCGCGACCGGCAGCACCCCCGACGCCAACGGCAACACGCGCGGCCTGCTCGTGCTCAACCACGAGAATATCACCCAGGCCTATCTGCACCCCAACGGTGCGACCAGCACCGGCGGCGCGATCGCAGCGGGCGGTGTCCGCCCCGAGGCCGAGGCGCTGAAGGAAATGGAATGCCACGGCGTCTCGGTGATCGAGATCAGCCGCTCGGCGACCGCGTGGAGCTATGTCCCGGCCTCGGCGTTCAACCGCCGGATCACGCCGCTGACGCCGATGAGCTTCAGTGGTCCGGTCCGCGGCAACGCACTGCTCAAGACGCGCTATTCGACCGACGGCACGGCGGGTCGCGGGACGATCAACAATTGCGCGAACGGCACGATGCCGTGGCACACCTATCTGACCAACGAGGAGAATTGGGCGGGCTATTTCCGTCGCCAGTTCGGTGACGTCGCCGCACGCGGCGGGTCGACCGCCAAGCAGAATGTCTCGCTCGCCCGCTACGGCATCCGCGAGACCGCCAACGCCACCACCTTCAACGGCAATTACGGCTGGGCGTCGGTCGTGCCGGCAGACGCTGCCAACACGCTCTATGCGCGCTGGAACGTCACCACGACCGCCGCGACCGATGCCACGGGCGATTTCCGCAACGAGGCGTTCCAATATGGCTGGGTGGTCGAGATCGATCCGTTCGATCCCGCCTCAACCCCGCGCAAGCGCACCGCGCTCGGCCGCATGAACCATGAGGGTTGCGAGATCGGCCGCACGATCGCGGGCGTCAAGCCGGCCTTCTACATGGGCGACGATGCGCAGAACGAATATATCTACAAGTTCGTGTCCGCCACGCCCTGGTCGGCGGCAGACGCGACCGCGACCAACCGGCTCGCGATCGGCGACAAATATCTCGACTCGGGCACGCTCTATGTCGCCAAGCTCAACGCCGACGGTTCGGGCCAGTGGCTGCCGCTCGTGTTCGGGCAGGGGCCGCTGACCAGCGCCAACACGACCTATCCGTTTGCGGATCAGGCCGATGTGCTGATCAATGCGCGTCTGGCGGGCGACGTGCTGGGCGCGACCAAGATGGATCGTCCCGAATGGACCGCGGTGAACCCGGCGACGGGCGAGATGTACTGCACGCTGACCAACAACTCGTCGCGCACCGCGGCGAATGTCGATGCGTCGAACCCGCGGGCCTATACCGATCCCAAGACCACTGGTGGCCAGACCACGGGCAACGCCAACGGCCATGTCATCCGTCTGCGCGAGACCGGCGACACGTCGGAGGCGACCGCCTTTACGTGGGACATCTACGCATTCGGTGCGGGCAGCGATCTCGATGCGACCAACATCAACCTGTCGGGGCTCGACGCGACCAACGACTTCTCGTCGCCCGATGGCCTGTGGTTCGGCCTGCCGAGCAATCCGACCGGCAACGTCACCCCGGTGATGTGGATCGAGACCGATGACGGCGCCTATACCGACGTCACCAACTGCATGCTGCTCGCGGCAATCCCGGGCCGCGTCGGCGACGGCGGCACGCGCGCCGTGACGAGCACGCTCGGCGGGACCAGCAACACGGTCACGACGCGGATCGGCAAGGCACCGGCCACCACGCTCCGGCGCTTCCTGGTTGGGCCGAAGGAATGCGAGATCACCGGCATCCACTCGACCCCGGATGGCCGCTCGCTGTTCGTCAACATCCAGCATCCCGGTGAGAATGGTGGTCCCACCAACATCACCAGCAGCTGGCCCGCGAACCAGGCCGGCGCGGTCGCGACCCCGTCGCGTCCGCGCTCGTCGACGATCGTCATCACCAAGAATGATGGCGGCATCATCGGGCTGTAAGAAGGGCAGGGGGCGGGTCGCATAACGGACCCGTCCCCGGCTTTCGGCGTTACCTCCAGCGAACGCATGTCCAGCGTATCCGGAAAGGTTCGTCCATGACTCTCCCTGCATCGCCCGTCTGGTTCATTACGGGTTGCTCGACCGGCTTCGGCCGCGATCTGGCCAGGCTGGTCCTCGATCGCGGATGGCGCGCGGTCGTCACGGCACGCCATGCCGACCGGGTCGCCGACCTGGTCGAGGGTCATGACGACACCGCGCTCGCCCTCGCGCTCGACGTCAACGACCAGGCGCAGGTCGAGACTGCGGTCGCGGCGGCCAAGGCGAAGTTCGGCCAGATCGACGTGCTCGTGAACAATGCTGGCTATGGCTATCAGGCGACCGCCGAAGAGGGTGACGAGGCCGAGATCCGTGCCCAGTTCGACACCAATGTGTTCGGGCTGTTCGCGATTACCCGCGCGGTCCTGCCGATCATGCGCGCACAGGGCAGCGGCAACATCGTCAACTTCACCTCGGTCGCCGGGCTCATCGGGTTTCCGGGATCGGGCTATTATGCGGCATCGAAGCACGCGGTCGAGGGCTGGTCCGACTCACTGCTTGCCGAGGTGGGGCCACTCGGCATCGGCGTGACCTGTGTCGAACCGGGCCCGTTCCGCACCGACTGGGCGGGGCGATCGCTGCGCCAGACGCCGAGCCAGATTGCCGATTATGCCGATACCGCGGGCGCGCGGATGGCGGGAACGAAGGACGTCAGCGGGACGCAGGCCGGGGATCCGGTCCGGGCAGGCGAGGCGATCATCGCCGCGGTCAGCCAGGACGTGCCGCCGCGCCATCTGGTGCTCGGCGCATTCGGCTATGAGGCCGTGACCGCAAAGCTGCGCGAACGGCTGGCCGCGATTGAAGCGGCGCGCGACATCAGCCTGGGTGCGGACTTTCCAGCCGATGCGACCTGAGCGCATCAGGCGGCCCTGACGCAGAAAGGGCCGGGAGATCGCTCTCCCGGCCCCTTTCCTAACACTCGAAAGCGCGAACGCCGATCAGGCGCCGGCGACTTCCGTCGTGTCGACCTTGATCCCGGCACCCATGGTGCTCGAAACCGCAATCTTGCGGACATACTTGCCCTTCGCGCCCGACGGCTTGGCCTTGACCACGGCGTCGACCAGCGCATCGAAGTTCGCGCGCAGGTCTTCTGCCGGGAACGACGCCTTGCCGATGCCCGAGTGGATGATGCCGGCCTTCTCGACGCGATATTCGATCTGGCCGCCCTTGGCGTCCTTGACCGCCTGCGCGACGTTCATCGTCACCGTGCCGAGCTTCGGGTTCGGCATCAGGCCCTTGGGGCCCAGAACCTTACCGAGACGACCGACGATGCCCATCATGTCCGGGGTCGCGATGCAGCGATCGAAATCGATCGTGCCACCCTGGATGGTCTCCATCAGGTCTTCCGCGCCGACGACGTCTGCGCCTGCTGCGAGAGCCTCTTCAGCCTTCGCGCCGCGGGCGAACACGCCGACGCGGACGGTCTTGCCGGTTCCCTTGGGCAGCGTCACCACGCCGCGGACCATCTGGTCTGCGTGACGCGGATCGACGCCCAGGTTCAGCGCGACTTCGATCGTCTCGTCGAACTTCGACGTGGCGCCCGAGCGTGCGAGTGCGATCGCTTCGTCAATTGCGTGCAGCTTGACGGTGTCGACCGTGACGGCCTTCTGCTTCTTGGTCAGCTTTGCCATGATATCAGCCCTCCACCACTTCGAGGCCCATTGCGCGGGCGCTGCCTTCGATGATCTTCGTCGCAGCGTCGATATCGTTGGCGTTGAGGTCCTTCATCTTCGTCGTGGCGATCTCGCTCAGCTGCGAGCGCTTGATCTTGCCAGCGACGACCTTGCCCGGCTCCTTCGAACCCGACTTGAGACCGGCGGCCTCCTTGATCAGGTACGATGCCGGCGGGGTCTTCGTCTCGAACGAGAACGAACGATCCGCATAGACCGTGATGACGGTCGGGATCGGCATGCCCTTCTTCAGTTCGCTCGTGCCGGCGTTGAATGCCTTGCAGAACTCCATGATGTTCACGCCGCGCTGACCCAGCGCAGGCCCGATCGGCGGCGCGGGCTTTGCCTCGCCTGCAGGGACCTGCAGCTTGATGTATCCGGTAATCTTTTTAGCCATGTCACTCTCTTGATAGGGGTCGCCCGCATAAGCGCGTACGGCCCGGTTTCGAGTCTAGCGGTACGAACGACGCACGCTCGACGCGCGTCTCCCGCAGGTTCCATCATCAGATGTTGGAAGCTGGCGCGCATAGCCGAGGCGTGCCGCTCGTGCAAGCCCATGCACCGACCAGTGGCTATTGCTGCGCAGGCGCCCGCCATCCCCAGGCGTCGGGACTACCCGGGCGGTCACAGCAACGGCCGACGCCGAGTATGCAACCGATTGCAGTCCGAAAGTCTCCACCTTCATCGCAATGATGCAGATCAGCAAATTTCAAGTTATTCGTACAAGATGATCTAAATCATGAGCGAAAACACAGTAAATGTGGCAAGTCCTGCACGAGGAGAGATTAGGACAGCCATGAGAGCGGCCTTTGATCATGACAGCGGAACATTGAGATTCCTTACAATGGCGCTAGGGCTTGCGCTTGGTCTAGTGATCCCGCTTGGTTTCATATTGGCATGCTCGCTTATACTTGACCGACCGGTGACGATACTTATCGTCGGAATTATCGTTGGAATATCCGCAACCTATGCCCTGTCGGTGATCCTGATGCGGCCGTCGAAGCATGACGAGGAGCATGTCGGGGACGCCGTTCCCAAGGTTTCGCTTGCCATGATTTGCCTGGCGACGGCGCTGATCGTCTGCGGGTTCAGCATCTATGTGTCCGACCGGCCGCATTATCTTCTCTACCGGGACATGCCGCATATCGCCGCGGCGATGCTGTTCCTCCCCGGCATGCTCATCGGGTCTGGCTGTATCCTCTGCATGATCGCCGGGCGCGCCGTGCCGCGCTAGGGTCAGGACTCATTGGTCATAGCCAGAAGATGACGGTGGCCGCGAGCGCGACG